>NZ_CP047591.1:957928-1277237 GCF_010120715.1 Aminipila terrae | reverse complement strand
CGTACTGCTTATTGCTAATGAAAAAAACAAAAAGTTAAGCTATGGGAATCTTAACACCATTAATGGGTGCAGAGTAGGTGTACTGAAGGGCAGTACGCTGGAGTTTTTATTGGATAAATTCTGTGCAGAAAATAATATTTCTGTTAAAAAAACATATTTTGAAACAGCGCGTATGATGCGCAATGCGTTATCTGCAGGAAGAGTGGAGCTTGGTCTTAGCACAAATTTTGAGGTTAACGATGGAACTCAGATTATATATGAGATTAGTTCGGATCCCTTTTATTTTGTAGTGAGCAGAAATTGTAAGAATTCACAGGAGAAAATAGATAAATTAAATGATGCCGTAAATAAAATCTTTATATCTGATCCCAATTATAATCAGAATTTATATAACACCTATATATTTTCCAAAAGTAAAAAATTACTGAATTTTACAGACAGGGAACGAAAATTTATAAAGAACAGTGGAAATATAAAAGTGGTTTATGATCCCAATTGGGCTCCACTAGTCTATTATGATAAAAGGACTGGCACTATGGAGGGTGCCATGGCTTATTTTTTTCGCAGAATTGAAGAGGATACGGGACTAAAATTTGAATATATAAAGAAAGATAATTATATGGAAGCATTATCTTCCGTCAGAAAAGGTCAGGCGTTAATTATCACCAACTTTTTTAAAGATTATGGGCAGGCAGAAAAATACAATGTAAGGCTTACAAAACCATACATGAGGCTGCCAATTGAATTAGTAACCAACGAGAAGACTGACAGCAATAAAGTTGCTCTGCCAAGAAATTATATTCCATATTATAATTTAAGGCAATTTGGAGATTCAAATCAGATCGTGTATTTTGATAATGTAAATGAATGCTATGACGCTTTAATTTCAGGTAAAGCTCGAACTACCTATTCAGATGCTTATATGAGCAGTTATATGATGGGTCAGCGATATTATTCTGATTTAAAAATTTCTCCCCTTTCAGAAGAAAATATGGAAATATGCCTTGGAATCAATAAGAATGCCCCAAAGGAACTCATATCCATTTTAGATAAAGCCAGTCTGAGCATTACTACAGAAGAAGTGAATCAATTTGCCATTAAAGCAACTTTAGAGGCAGAAGATAATTCTTTAGGAAACTGGATTTATAAAAATCCTAATACTGCTTTTTGTATCGCTGTGACACTTTTTTCTATTGTATTTTTAATTATGCTGGTTTATATGATGGAGAGGAGAAAACGGGAAAAAGCACTGCATTATAATCTGATTACTGGTACTTGGAATTATGCAAAGTTCTGTATGGAAGCGGACCGGATTTTTCACAAAAACGGGCGCAATGAAGATTATGTGATTTTACATATGAATATATCCAGATTTCGTTTTTTAAATGATATATATGGTTTTGAAACGGGTAATGAAGTGCTTCGTGCAATAGCCGGAGTTTTTGCAGAAAATGCCCAGAAGGGGGAGCTGTATGGCTCTTTATGGGCGGATCATTTTGTGTGCTTAATCAGGTGTAAAAGTGAAGAGCAGCTCCAGTCCAGATTGGAGACTGTCATAGGGGTTTTAAATGAACGGGTAGTAAAAGTCTGTGATTTCAGGATGGTTATGAGAGTAGGAGCTTATTTTGTAACACCAGAAGACATTGAAACGGGAAAAGACGCTAATAGTATGCTTCAATATGCCAACCATGCCCTTTCATCCATAAGAGATTCCTATAAAAATATAGTAGCTTGTTTTGATCAGAGTCTGGATAGAAAGATCCAGGCCCTTAAGCTGGTAGATAAAGATATGATTAAAGCCTTTTATAACAAAGAATTTATTCCATATTACCAGCCTAAATATAATATTTATACGAAAGAGGTTGTTGGCCTGGAGGCTTTGATCAGGTGGAAACATCCAAGTAAAGGCATTATGCAGCCCGGTGATTTTCTGCCTTACTTTGAACAAAGCGGCTTTATTATTGAAGTGGACCTGTACATTTTTGAAGAAACATGTAAAAATATCAGAAGATGGCTGAATGAGGGAATCATTCCGGTAAAGGTTTCCTGTAATTTTTCCAGGCTTCATTTTGAAAATGAAAGTTTTGTAAAGACAGTTAAGGGAATTGCCGGCAAATATGATATTCCCTTTCATTTACTTGAGCTGGAACTGACAGAAACCATTGCAGTGGAGGAAATGGCAGTGATAACCAAAGAAATAAAGGAACTCCATGATGCGGGATTTGGTATTTCTATCGACGATTTTGGCTCTGGATATTCTTCTTTATCTGTATTACAGCAATTAAAAGTGGATACTATAAAACTGGACAGAACTTTCCTTAAAAATGGTATTCCGACTGAAAGTGAATATAAAGTTATGCAGTCCATTATAAACCTTGCAGAGCAGCTTCAGTTAAATGTTATTTGTGAAGGCGTAGAAACCATTGAACAGGTTGAGCTGTTAAAGCAGGTCCATTGTGACTATGCACAGGGCTTTTATTATGCAAAGCCAATGTCTGCGGAAAGAGTGGACAGATTATTAAAATTTAAGAACTAATTGAGAGGGGAACAAGATGGCAAACATGGGTTTAGTCAGGGTGGCTGCGGTATCACCTAAGGTAAAAGTTGCTAATACAAAGTATAATGTGGACCAAATTATTCATTTTATGAAATTGGCTGCAGGTGAAGAAATAAAAGCTGGTTTTGCTTTATTTCCGGAGCTTTCCATTACTGGATATACTTGCAGTGATCTGTTTTATCAGCCTCATTTATATGAACAGAATCTTGTAGGACTGAAAAGAATTGTGGAGGCTTCTAAAAATGTAAAACTAGTTACTATAGTAGGATTTTATTTTAGGGTTTTCAACAATCTGTATAATTGTGTGGCGTTAATCCAAAATGGAAAGATTAAAGGTATTGTTCCCAAGATGTTCATTCCGAACTATAAAGAATTTTATGAGGACAGATGGTTTGCACCGGGTGCACAAATCATAAAAGATGTAAAGTCCGTAAGAATTTTTGATGAAGAGGTGCCTTTTGGAAACCTAATTTTCAGAGATGAGAAAGCCGGATTTGGTATAGGAATTGAAGTTTGTGAAGACTTGTGGATGCCTGTCACTCCGGGGACCCATCTTGCCCTTAATGGAGCAGACATTATTTTCAATGCTTCGGCAAGCAATGAAACTGTTGGAAAAGCACAATACAGGAAAAGTATTGTTCTGGCTGAAAGTGCAAAGAATAACTGCGGTTATATATACACTTCTGCAGGAGTTAATGAGTCCACTACAGATCTTGTGTTCGGCGGACATACTTTAATTGCTGAAAATGGGACTATGGTTGCAGAGGGTAAGCGTTTTGAAAGAGAAGGAACCCTGGTGGCTGGAGACATAGACTTCCAGAGGATTCATTTTGAAAGAAGTCATGGACAGACTTTTAGTAACAGTGCTGCTGCATATGGTGACAGGAGTGGATTTGTCAGGGTTGAGCTGGAACCAGTATCTCTGGTAGGGGAAGGGATGCAATTTATAAGAAAATATGAGAAGAATCCTTTCGTTCCATCTAATCCAGCTGTAGTGGATGACAGTTGCCATGAGATTTTTAGCATTCAGACTGCCGGACTGGCAAAAAGAATTGAACATTCCCATGCAAAGAAATGTGTAGTGGGCATATCAGGAGGATTAGACTCTACCCTTGCCCTGCTGGTTACGGCACAGACATATAAACTTCTTGGAAAACCCGCATCGGACATAGTAGCTGTTACCATGCCGGGGTTTGGGACTACAGGAAAAACATACAACAATGCCCTTAAGATTATGGAACTTCTGGGAGCAGAGATCCGGGAGATTCCTATTGGAGATGCTGTGCTTCAGCATTTTGAGGATATTGGGCAGGATAAAAATGTTCATGATCTGACATACGAAAATTGTCAGGCCCGTGAAAGAACCCAGATTTTAATGGATATTTCAAACAAAGAGGGGGGTATTGTTGTGGGCACTGGAGATTTGTCTGAACTGGCTCTTGGATGGTGCACTTACAACGGAGATCATATGTCCATGTATGGGGTAAATGCAGGAATTCCTAAAACTCTGGTAAAATTTGTAGTAAAGTGGGTTATGGACAATCTTCTTAGTGGTGACACAGAGGATAAGGAGTTTAGTCTGGATAACTCCCTGCTGAAAAAGACTCTTCAGGACATTCTGGATACACCGATTTCTCCAGAACTTCTGCCTCCTGATGAGAACGGCGATATTGCACAAAAAACAGAAGATAGTGTGGGACCTTATGTGCTCCATGATTTCTTTATTTTCTATACCCTGCGGCATGGAATGCCCCCTGCAAAGCTGCTTTATGTGGCAAAGCAGGTATTTGCAGAGGAGTACGATGAAGCTTTTATCAGGAAGTGGTTGATGGTTTTCTATAAAAGATTTTTCAGCCAGCAGTTTAAAAGAAGCTGCATTCCGGATGGACCAAAGGTGGGATCCGTCAGTCTGTCTCCTCGTGGTGACTGGAGGATGCCAAGTGATGCGGATGCAGCCATGTGGCTTGAGGAATTGGAATAGCATATTATTTGAATAGAGAGCGGTTGGTAATGTAATTACTGACCGCTTTTATGCATGTTAAATTAAATAGTGCGTACATTTTACCATAAGGATATATTGACTAAATCTTGATTACATATTATAATAAAAATGTAAAAAATATACATAATGTACGAGAAATTTCAAGAAAAGTATTTTTGATTCCAGCAAAGTTTTTTCAATTTATTGCACCTGGTAAACAATTTAGTATATACTTATAGATGCCCACAGACAATCAGAGTGGGAAAAGAAAGGACGACAGTAATATGTCGTAAAGGTATGACTTATGAAAGAATTCTATATTGCTGATCTTAGAACGGATGAAGAGATCACTGACTTTTTTATTATAAAAACCATAGCGCTAAAATTAGGTTCCAATAAGAAACAGTATTTGGATTTACTGCTGGCAGATTCCACAGGAGAAGTTACGGCTAAGAAATGGGATGTTGCAGATACTGAATTACCATCTATCAATGAGATTAAAGATGGAGATATTGTAAAAATAAAAGCTCTTGTGACCCAGTGGAATGGTTTAAAACAGCTTAGGGTTATGAAGATAAGGAGAAAAGTTGAAAATGATCCAGTTGAAATGGTGGATTTAATAAAAGCAGCTCCTGAACATGCAGAAGATATGTATGAATACATATATAACCGTGCTGAAAACATGAAAGATCAGCATTTAAAGACTATATGCATAAAACTGTTAACAGAAAATAAAGAAAGACTGATGTATTATCCGGCAGCTCAGAAAAACCATCACGCACAGCTGGCAGGACTTTTATATCACGTAAAAAGAATGCTTATGAACGGGGACAGAATGTGTGAGGTGTATACCAATCTAAATGCCGACCTGGTTGCGGCGGGTGTAATCCTTCATGATATGGAAAAACTTAATGAGATTGATTCTAACGAACTGGGTATTTCTACTGGATATTCTTTTGAAGGTCAGATGCTAGGCCACTTAGTCCAGGGAATTAAAACCATTGAAAAAGTTGCGGAAGAAATTGGCATGCCAAGAGAAAAGGCCATTATGCTGGAACACATGATATTAACCCACCATTATGAGCCGGAGTTTGGAAGTCCAAAGAAACCAATGTTCCCTGAAGCAGAAATTTTACACTATCTGGACATTATTGATGCAAGAATGTTTGATATGGCAGATGCACTTCAGGGGTTCAGCCAGGTGAGTTTTCTGACAGGGTCTGGACTTTAGATAACAGGAAGATATACAAGGCAGTAGGGGAGTAAAAGAAAAAAGTAATGGCATTGACTGAGGTAAAATGTGGGACAATTGAAGATGTAATTTATAAGAACAAAGAGAACGGTTATACCATAGCAGTATTTGAGAACGAAGAAGAGTCGTTTACAGCTGTGGGGTATCTGCCTTTTGCTGACGCAGGAAGATGCTATGAGCTCACAGGAAGCTGGAAAGTACATCCTGTATATGGAGAACAGTTTGATGTGACTGAGGCAAAGGAAATCATGCCTACCTCAACCAAGGGAATCGAGAACTTTCTGGCATCTGGTGCCGTGAAAGGAATCGGGAAAAAAACCGCCATATTGATTGTTAAAAAGTTTGGACTGGATACATTGAGAGTCATGGAGGAAGAACCGGACCGGTTATCAGAAGTTGAGGGAATAGGAGAGAAAAAAGCTTCTATTATCGGAGAGGCTTTTAAGGAAAAAAGAGCAGTGGCGGATGTATCCTTGTTTCTTCAGCAGTTTGATATATCTCCGGGCTGTGCCATCCGCTTATATCGGGAGTACGGTGAAGCAGCTGTTGATATTGTAACCCAGAATCCATACCAGCTGGTAAATGATGTTTACGGTATTGGTTTTAAAAAAGCAGATGCAATCGCAGGGAAGATAGGCATAGATAAGAATGATGAGTGCCGTATTCAGAGTGGAGTTAAGTTCACTTTGAATTACTATGTGGGTGAAGGTCATACTTATATACCCCAGACCCTGTTATGTGAAAAAGCCGGACAGCTTATGGATGTATCTACAGAATCAGTTTATGAAGTATTAGTAGGGATGGCTTTTGAAGGAGATATTCAGATAGAAATTTTAGAGGGGCAAACCGTAGTTTTTTTAATGCCTTACTTTATGGCAGAACAAAATGTGTGTAAAAGACTGCTAGCGGTGAATAATGCATCCCTGAAAGTTATAAACGCAGATTTGGACAGCCTTATTGGCATTACGGAAAAGGAAAAGAATCTGGAATTATCACAAAATCAAAAATTTGCTGTGAAAAGCTCCCTGTTAAATGGTGTTTCTGTTATAACGGGAGGACCTGGCACAGGAAAAACCACCATTATCAATGCAATAATGAATATTTTGGAACATAGTGGTATGAAAACTGCTATAGCAGCACCTACAGGCAGAGCAGCAAAGCGTATAACGGAAACTTCTGGTTATTATGCATCCACCATACACAGGCTTCTTGAATATTATTACTCTGAGGGTGAGGACATCATGAGGTTTGGAAAAACGGAAGAGAATCCATTGGATTACGATGTAGTTATTATAGACGAAGCTTCCATGATTGATATATTACTTATGAATGGTCTGATGAATGCTATAGTACCTGGTACAAGGCTGATTTTTGTTGGAGATTCAGATCAGCTCCCCTCTGTTGGAGCAGGAAACGTACTTAGAGATATGATTGACAGTGAGACTATTTATTCTGTCAAACTTACGGAAATCTTCAGGCAGGCAAAAGAGAGCCTGATTGTGGTAAATGCCCATAAAATTAATAAGGGAGAAAATCCGGACTGTAATGAAAAGGATAAGGATTTCTTTTTTCTTCAAAAAAATGGTGAAAAAGAAATGCTGGCCACCATTAAAGACCTATGTGCAAGAAGACTTCCTGCATATTTTAAGGATTGTGATTCCATGAAAGATATGCAGGTTCTTACCCCTGTAAGAAAGGGAATGCTGGGTAGCATTAATCTGAATAAAGAATTACAGGCTGTATTGAATCCGCCAGATAAAGATTTGGCAGAACAGAAATATGGAGAAAAAACTTTCAGGGTGAACGATAAAGTGATGCAGATAAAAAATAATTATCAGATGTCATGGAAACGGCTGGAGGATTTCACAGAGGGACAGGGCGTTTTCAATGGAGATGTTGGGTTTATCGATCACATTGATAAAGAGTTTAATGAAGTGGTCGTGGTATTCGATGATAATAAATACGTAACTTATGATGCAGCCCAGCTGGATGAATTGGAACTGGCTTATGCGGTAACTGTTCATAAAAGCCAGGGAAGCGAATTTCCTATTGTGATTATGCCTGTATCCTGGTTCCCGCCAGTTCTGGCAACCAGAAATCTGCTCTATACTGCCGTTACAAGGGGAAAACAGGCGGTTGTGCTGGTGGGTTCCATGAATAAAATGTACGCCATGGTAGAGAATAACAGGATAATGGACAGATATACAGGGCTAAAAGCCAGACTTAAAAGCCTACTATAATTAACTAACAGGGCATTTAGTCTCTTAATGGGGAGAAAGAGATGAAATTAAGCAGGGATAGAATAATTAATCTGGGCAAACTATTATCAGATTTAATCTTTCCATCAAACATTTACTGTATTTGCTGCGGAAATCTGATTGATAACAGCAGAATTTATGCATTGTGTGACCAGTGTCTGGAGTCCATACACTGGGCCAATGGCAGAACATGTGCTAAATGTGGGAAAGTACTGATGGAGACAGAGGGAAGAAAACTTCTGGATCAGATTCGTTCCGGCCCGGAACTGTGTGATAACTGCCAAAATAATACGCATTATTTTGAGCAGGGATTTACATGTATGCAATATAGTTCTATGGAAAGAGAAATGGTGCACCGATTCAAGTTTAATGGATGTGCTTACATGGGTGATAAGCTGGGGAAAATCCTGCTGGACAGAATTTTGCCAGAACATTTACAACTTCATCTGGTTATGGCCGTGCCCATGCACCCGAGAAACCAGGTCAAGCGTGGGTATAATCAATCTGAACTTATGGCAAAAATGGTTGCCAAAGGACTCGGTGTAGACTATAATAATCAAGTGCTTGTTCGAAAACAATATAAAGCACCCATGAATAAATTAAATGCAGAACAAAGGTATGCAAATGTAAAAAGTTCTTATGGTTTAAAACAAAATTCTCCTAAACTGGAACATCAAAGTATATTGTTGATAGACGATGTATATACCACAGGGAGTACGGTAGACGAATGCAGCAGGCTTTTGAAAGAAGCAGGGGCAGAGAAAGTATATGTGCTGACTCTGGCGGCAGGTGCCAACTAGAATAAATAATAATTGAATCAGGTATTACATAAATTGAGATAAGGCGGCTGCTCAGGTCTGTGGTTGAAAGTCCAGGCCAGTTACGGGCAAAGGGATCCACGTAAGCTGATCCGCAAGGCGGCAGTGATCATGGCGTAGCTTAGAAGTAAGTCCTCTGACAAAGTCAGGTAAAGGCAAGTGTGGGGTCAAAGACCAGGTCAGCTGAGCATCCGCCTTATCTCAATAATTTTATAATATATTTTTTCAGAAAATTGTGGAAAATGTCGAATCCAGGTGCTATAATGTAACCAACAACTCAATAAAAAGGGAGGGCATTTATATGAAGATTAAAATTACTAGTAAGAACCTAAGTTCAAGTGACTATCTTAAGGATACCATTGAGAAGAAACTGGATAAGTTAAGTAAGTATTTTTCAAATGATATCGTAGCTAACGTAATGGTTTCTGCAGAAAAAGATAAACAGAAAATAGAAGCAACTATAAATGCAGGGGGAACCATTTTCAGGGCAGAGGAATCTGCGGATGTTGCTTATGATGCGATTGATGGAGTTGTTGATAAACTATCGTCACAAATGTCAAGGTTTAAAACAAAGCTGCAAAAAAAACATAAGGACAACAAAGGTTTTAAATTTGCTGAGATTCCAGATTATAACAACGAGCCGGAAGAAATGACTGTTGTCAAAAAGAAAAAAATGGAAATTTGTCCGATGAACGTTGAGGAAGCTATTTTGCAAATGGAGTTATTAGGTCATTCCTTCTTCGTATTTATGAATATGGAGAGTGAATCTGTAAATGTAGTATATAAAAGAAAGAGTGGAGACTACGGTCTGATAGAAACTGTATATTAGATGAATATATGAGATTTATGGGGTTGTTGCAAAATCGCTGATATTTTGCAACAACCCTATTTTTTATGCTAATTTGGAGGATTAGACGGCCAAATTCATACCACTAAATTCCCAATAGGAAAGTTAAAGACATAAATATATGTTTTAACAAATGCCAATTTGCTGGGGCTTTATGACTAAAGTTTTTAATTTGACGAAGCGCAGCAACGCAATATAAGAGAATAAATTTTTTGCTCTCATAATTATAAAAAACAAAATCTTCGGTAGCATTTTGGACCAAAGCTACCGTATTTTATGAAAGTTGAAACTTTATGGTAGCCATTTTAATAAAAAAGCTAATAATGTGTCAAAACTAATGGATAAAGATGCAAAAAGCTACCGGGATTTAAGTAAAAATCATAATTACGGTAGTACCAACCGTATAAAAGATTTCATGTAAACTAACCGCACTTGGAATAACCACAATTACGGCATGTAACGCAGCCACCTTCATGTTCCAGTTCACTGCCACATTCAGGACAGTACCTGGCATGCAGGATTTCCACCGAGGAAACTGCAGGTATGGTGGTGGCTTCAGGGGGTGTCTCTGATAAAGCTACAGCACATGTGTTTGATGATTTAACCCCTTTTTCAATAGCCTTGGCAATGGCGTCAGGGCAGGAGGTAACATTCATTCCTTTCTGACGGATGGTCGAAGGACAACGAATGCCTTTAAGCTGTTCCACTAAAGCTTCACTGCTGATGCCGCTGCGTAATGCGATGGATACCAGACGTGCAGTGGCTTCGGATTGAGAGGGACAACCGCCAGTACGCCCCGTATTGGTAAAGACTTCACAGATACCATTTTCATCATAATTTACTGTAATATATAAATTACCGCAGCCAATCTTTACCTTCTCTGTAAAGCCACTGGTGATATCCGGGCGTGTACGGGGAGTGATGATTCCCTGTTTAACGGTACAACTTTCGCAGAGATTTTCTTTTGTGTGATCTTTATCATTGACTTTACCAATATTCAGTACCTGTCCATCTCTGGAACCGTCCCGGTAAATGGTGGTACCCTTACAGCCAAGTGAATAAGCCAGCTGGTAAACCTCAGCTACATCTTGTTTTGTAGCAGTATTTGAGAAGTTTACTGTTTTAGACACCGCATTGTCTGTATGTTTCTGAAATTCTGCCTGCATTTTCACATGCCAGGATGGAGATACATCATGGGCACATACAAAAACTTTCTTCAGGGCCTCAGGAAGAGCTGATGAATCAGCCAGGGTACCGTGTTCCGCAACCTCCTCCATGATTTGGTCAGAATACAGATTTTCATCTGTGAGCCTGGCCTTAAGGGTCTCATTAATTTCTATCAGGTGAGTGTTATCCATTACATTACGGATATAGGCATAAGCAAACACTGGTTCTATGCCGGAGGATACCCCTGCGATGATGGACAAGGTCCCATTTGGAGCGATAGTAGTAACGGTAGCATTGCGCAGAGGTTTGCCCTCCTTAAAAATACTCTCTTCAAAAAGGGGAAAGGCCCCTCTAATCTCTGCCAGTTCCATACTGGCTTCATGGCCGATGGTGTTTACCATTTCCATAATTCTGCCTCCTAAGGCAACCCCCTCATGGCTGTTGTAGGGGATACCCAGCTTGAGAAGCATATCTGCAAAACCCATTACACCCAGACCAATTTTACGTGTGAGTTTAGTAACACGTTCGATTTCATCCAGTGGATACACATTGGCATCAATAACATTATCCAGAAAATGTACGGCATCATGGATGGTTTTAGCTAACTTATCCGTATCAAGAACATAGCACCCATTTTCTAATTTTAAATGGTTCACAAGGTTAATAGAACCTAAATTACAGGATTCATAAGGCAGCAGAGGCTGTTCCCCACAGGGATTAGTTGCTTCGATTTCACCCTGACCGGGAACCACGTTGTTACTGTTAAGACGGTCAAGAAAGATAATTCCTGGTTCTCCAGTTTGCCAGGCAGAGGTTACAATGGTGTCAAACACTTCTTTGGCGTCAAGCTGGCCAGTGATTTCCTGAGTGCCAGGGTCAATCAGGTTATACGGACTTCCGCTTTCTACAGCTTTCATGAAAGCCTCCGTAATCCCAACTGAAATATTAAAATTTGTAAGTTCATTTTTATCATTTTTACAGGTAATAAAAGACATAATATCTGGGTGGTCCACACGAAGAATGCCCATATTGGCCCCGCGACGGGTTCCACCCTGTTTCACCGCTTCCGTAGCGGCATTAAATACCTTCATAAAGGAAACAGGGCCGCTGGCTACGCCACCCGTTGAATTAACAGAGGCACCCTGCATTCTTAGCCGGGAGAAGGAAAATCCAGTTCCGCCGCCACTTTTATGGATAAGAGCTGCATTTTTAACCCCATCAAAAATAGCTTCCATTGAATCAGGTATGGGAAGTACGAAACAGGCAGATAATTGCCCTAAGGGGCGTCCTGCATTCATAAGAGTTGGGGAGTTTGGCAGAAAATCCAGTTCTGTCATCATGTTATAGAATCGGTCCGCCGTAGTAAGTACATCAGCAGCGGAATTGTAATTCAGGTCTGCTGCCGCAATGGCATCTGCAACCCTGCGGAAAAGTCCCTCCACCGTTTCAGTAAGCTGTCCATGGGTATCCCGGGTAAGGTAACGGCGCTCTAAAACTGCCCGGGCATTTTTGGTAATCTTCATTTTTTTATTTCTCCTTTTGAACCTTGCATTGTTATATCACAACATATTGTATCACAACAAATTGAACTGTCAATATGTTGAGTGCGGGGCTCCGGATTTTTTGTTCAATGTAATTCCAGTAAACTATTGAAAATACTACTTTTTTTTTGTACAATGGAAAAAGGGTAATTAAGTGGGATAGAATAGGGGAAAATGTATGCAGAATTATATTAGCAGTATAGTTTCTGGTATTAGTATTACAGATGCTATAGATGTTTGTATTGTAGCATTTATAATATATAAAGTACTGGGATTCATAAGGGAGTCAAGAGCAGAGCAGCTTGTAAAGGGTCTGCTTGTTTTAGTGCTTGCGACTTTAGCTTCGGACCAGTTTCATCTATATACCTTAAACTGGATTTTAAAGGGTACGATGACATTGGGTGTTTTGGCTTTAGTTATAGTATTTCAGCCGGAACTTAGAAGAGGTCTGGAATATGTAGGCAGAAGTAAATTGGTAAAAGCACCTTTTGGACAGTTTGATAAAGAAAAAGCAAAAAATATTACAGCACAGTTTATAAGAGCCGTTGACGACTTTTCAGCCAATAAGGTCGGAGCGCTTATCATATTGGAAAGAGAAACATCTTTAACAGATATCGCAGAAACCGGGACTATTCTGAATGCAGAAATATCTACAGAATTATTAGGAAATATTTTTTATGAAGGGGCTCCTTTGCATGACGGAGCAGTTATTGTCCGGGGAGATAAAATCTATGCAGCTGGATGTGTACTGCCTTTAACACAGAATAAAAATCTATCAAAAGAACTTGGCACCAGACACCGAGCAGGGATTGGAATTACGGAAAACTCCGATGCCATTACCCTTATTGTTTCGGAAGAAACAGGGATTATATCTATAGCCGTAGATGGTAAATTGTCCAGATTCCTGGATATTAAGACGGTTGAAAAAACTCTGCTTAATCTGTTTTTAAATGCCACTGGGGATGAAAAGAATGTAGCAGTAAAGAGCCTGGCTGCAATTTTCAATATGTTGGGGAGAAAGAACGATGCTGCAAAATAAGAATTTTACAAAATTTTTGTCAATACTTTTGGCAATTTTCCTATGGGTATATGTTGTAGCTGTTGAGAATCCGCCAACAAAAGTTAAAATACCCAATGTGCCTATTAAACTTGTTAATGTTGACAGTTTAAACCAAAGAGGTCTTGCCATTAGTTCTGAAGAAGATTATTTTATGGATATAGTTATAGAGGGGACCCGTTCTGACGTGTTAAAAATTTCAGCCAATGACATCATTGCAAAAGCGGATGTATTTGGATACGGGGTAGGACAAAATGATATCCCGGTTACGGTAACCGTGCCGGATTCAATCAGTGTGGCAGATCAGAAAACTCATAGGCTGACTGTAAATATTGAAGAAATGGTTTCCGTATATAAACCTGTGAATGTTGTTTTCAGCGGGACCATTGACCCTAAACTGGAAGCAACCGTTTCACAGATTACACCAAAAGAAGTGGAAGTGAAAGGGGCAAAATCAAAAGTTGCCAGTGTAAAATCAGTAAATGCAACTGTTGATGTTTCAAAACTTACTACAGAAGCTAAATCCTTTACAGCAGATTTAACAGCTGTAGACGCAAGGGGACAAACAGTAAAAAATATTCAGCTGTCTTCTGATACAGCGGATTTTGAAGCGGCTGTATACCAGATAAAAGAAGTACCACTGCAGGTAGATGTAACTGGAGAAGTGAACAAATCATATCAGGTTACTAATATGTATGTTCCACAAAAGGTTAAGATTAAAGGTCTAAAAGAAAATCTGGATAAAGTTGATAAAATAACAGCATCACCTGTTGATATCAGCAGTGTCACAGCTACTACAGACATTCCGGTTTCCGTTAAACTGCCTCATGGTGTTATGCTGGCACAGGATTCTAAACATGTGGCGGTCAGCATAGCTATAAAAGGTATAAGTGTAAAAGAATTTGAAATACCAAGCAGCAGCATTACTTCAAATGGACTGGCAGATAAACTTTCACTGGTCATAAATACCCAGAGTGTGAATGTTAAGGTCTCAGGAAAGGAAGCTGATGTGGAAAAACTTACGGCAGAAGACATTAAACTTTCTATTGATTTAACCGGTCTGGCAGCGGGAATTTATACCGTTCCCCTGAAAGTCGTAAAAGGGAGTGGGGTATCTGATATTTCAGTAACACCTGGCGAAATTCATATAACGATTAACGAGGCTGTATAACCTCGTTTTTCGTATTTTTATACAATAGGAAATAAAAAGAGAGTGCAGCGGGGATACCTCTCATTCACAGAGGCATTGCCCTCAGGCTGCTTGCAGCCACCCAAAGGAATTTTAGGGAGCTAGAGGAAGTGGTGAAGCCACTTTTTAAATACATAATTTAGGAGGATCATTTTAATGGGCAGATTGTTTGGAACTGACGGAGTAAGAGGCGTGGCAAACTCAGAGCTGACTCCGGAACTGGCATTTAATCTTGGTAAAGCAGGTGCTTATGTACTTAGCAAAGAAGAGCAGAGGCCAGTTGTTCTGATTGGTAAAGATACAAGAATATCAGGAGACATGTTAGAAGATGCGCTAAGCGCAGGAATTCTTGCAATGGGAGGAAATGTTATCAAGGTAGGAGTATTACCTACACCAGCTGTTGCATATCTTGTAAGGTATTATAAAGCAACTGCAGGAGTTGTCATATCAGCATCACATAATACTTTTGAGTATAATGGCATTAAATTTTTTAATGAAGAGGGATTTAAACTGGATGATGATTTAGAGGAACAGATTGAAGACCTGATTATCAGAAACATAGATATCAACAGTCATATTACAGGAGACAGATTAGGCAGATGTCTGGCAGCAGAAGATGATGCACTGGATTTATACGTTAAATTTCTGGAAAGCACCATTGATATCAGACTGGATGGTATGAAGATTGTTCTGGACTGTGCAAATGGAGCTTCTTATAAAGCTGCAGAAAAGGTGTTCAGCAATCTTGGTGCAAAGGTTATAGTAATAGCTAATTCTCCTGATGGCATAAATATCAACGCCGGATGTGGCTCCACCCATCCGGAAAAATTACAGGCCCGTGTACTGGCAGAGAAAGCTGATCTGGGTCTTGCTTTTGATGGAGATGCAGACAGATTGATAGCTGTTGATGAGCTTGGCCGCATTATTGATGGAGATAAAACTATTGTAATGTGCGCAAAGATGCTTAAAGACAGAGGGCTTCTGGTAAAAGATAAAGTAACCGCCACTGTTATGAGTAATTTAGGATTCCATAAGGCTGTAAAAGAAATGGGATGTAATGTGGAAGTAACACAGGTCGGAGACCGATACGTTCTGGAAAGTATGCTGAAGACCGGTGGTGTCATAGGAGGAGAACAGTCAGGACATATTATCTTCTTAAATTATACAACTACTGGAGATGGAATATTATCTGCATTACAACTTGTCAAGGCCGTTCAGGCCAGTGGAAAGAAACCATCTGTAATGTCAGATGAAATTACCATTTATCCGCAAGTATTAAAGAATGCCAGTATCAAAAATGAAAATAAGAAAAAATATATGGAAGACCCTGAAGTGAGTGCAGAAATTGCAAGGGTTGAGGAATTGATGGCAGGAGAAGGAAGGGTCCTAATCAGGCCTTCAGGAACAGAACCTCTTGTAAGAGTTATGATTGAAGGAAAGGACATCGATGCCATAACAAAATTAGCTCAGGAGCTGGCGCTCCTGATAACGAAAAGATTGGGATAGGAGGATACAAATATGTGTGGAATAGTAGGCTATGTGGGCAAGCGCAATGTAAAAGATGCGAAAGATATTATTATTGACGGATTAAAAAAGTTAGAATACAGAGGCTATGACTCATCCGGCATTGCCCTGAATATTGGAGGCAGGCTTGAAGTCAGAAAACACGTGGGAAGAATAGCAAATCTTGAAAAGCTAATGGAAGGTGAAACTTTAAACGGTAACATCGGTATAGGCCATACAAGGTGGGCTACTCATGGCGCTCCTTCTGATTTAAATGCACACCCTCACTGTAATTGTGATGAGTCCATCGCGGTTGTACATAATGGAATCATTGAGAACTATGTAGAAATCAAAGAATGGCTGGCGCAGGAATATGGAATAAAATTTAAATCAGAAACAGATACAGAAGTAATCGCACATTTAATCGGTATTTATTATGACGGAGATCTGGAGAATGCTGTTTTTAAGGCTGTAGCAAAGATGCGGGGAGCCTATGCAATCGGAGTTGTTGCAGCAGCAGAGCCAGATAAAATTGTTGCAGTAAGAAAAGATGCTCCACTTATTGCTGGACTTGGGGAAGGATGCAACTTCATTGCATCGGATATCCCTGCACTTTTAAAACATGTGAGAAAAATCTATTTGATTGAAAATAATGAAACGGTAGTCGTTACAGCGGATAACGTAAAGATTTATAATGAAGATCATAAAGAAGTAAAACGTGAAGTCTTCCATGTAACATGGGATGCAGAAGCTGCTGAAAAGGAAGGCTACGACCACTTCATGCTGAAAGAAATTCATGAACAGCCAAAAGGCCTTTATGAAACTCTGAACAGACGTATTGAAGAAGATGGAAGTATCAAGCTAGATGGAATCAACATGACAAAAGAAGATATCGAAAACTTCAATAAAGTTTTTATCGTTGCCTGCGGGACAGCTTATCATGCAGGGTTAGTAGGCAAATTTGCCATTGAAAGTCTGGCAAAGATTCCGGTGGAGATTGATGTGGCTTCTGAATTCAGATACAGAGACCCATTTGTTGATGATAAAACACTTTTCATTGCTATCAGCCAGTCTGGTGAAACGCTGGATACACTTGCTGCACTAAGAGAGGCAAAGAGGAAAGGGGCCAGAATACTGTCTGTAGTCAATGTAGTAGGCAGCTCAGTAGCACGGGAATCAGATGATGTATTCTATACCTGGGCAGGTCCTGAAATCGCAGTTGCTTCAACGAAAGCTTATACAACCCAGCTGATGTGTATGTACCTGATCGGACTTTATATGGGGCGTAAAAAGGAAGTTATTTCTGATGAAAAATATAATCAGTATATGTCTGAGCTTCAAGACATCCCAGATAAATTAACAGAATTACTAAAAAGTGAATCGTCAATACACGATTTAGCGAAAGAACTGTATAAAAAAGAGCAGGTATTCTTTATTGGAAGAGGGGCAGATGCAGGTGTTTCTTACGAAGGTTCTTTGAAACTGAAAGAAATCTCATACATAAATTCTTTTGCTATTGCAGCAGGAGAACTGAAGCATGGTACTATTGCTCTAATAGAGAAGGATACCCTTGTAATTGCTCTTGCCACTCAGGATAAACTCTATGAGAAGATGCTTTCCAATATACAGGAAGTTAAGGCAAGAGGTGCTTATGTAATAGGTATTGCAAAAGAAGGCAACAAGGAAATCGAAAAGCAGGCAGACAGGGTCATTTATATTCCTGACTGCATGGATGAAGTTTCGCCACTGCTTTCTGTAGTGCCTCTGCAGATTTTAGCTTATTATATAGCCAAAGAAAGAGGCTGTGATATTGATAAACCAAAAAATCTGGCTAAGAGTGTAACGGTTGAATAGTAAAAACTTTTAAAGAAAATATATAAGTTAAAAAATAAACCAGGAGATTTTTATTTCCTGGTTTTTTTTGGAATTAATTTACTTTCTCTAATTATAGTTAAAGAGGAGGTGATAAAATGCCTGTTTATAAAAAGAGTCTGAAAAAAATTATTCTGTGTGGGATAATAATGGTTTTAATATTAGTTGCAGCCTTGACCGTAAGGGCAGTTCATTGGGATAAAAGTATTATAGTTGCCGGTGGATTTATTCACACAGAAATGGAGCAGGTCAGCGAAGAAACAACAACGGGGTTAAACAATGATGACTCCTATGAATTGGAGGAGAGATTTCAAAGGCCGTCTAAATTACCTGCAATAAAGCTAAAGTACACTTTTGCCCCAAAGGATGAAGACAAAGTCCCTCCATATATTGCAGAAGGATTTCCGGCAATCTATCAGTCACCGGAAGATCTTATAGAGGCGTATTACGCTATTCTTAAAAGTGCTGCAAATATGAAGGGCTATACTGGAGGCTGTGGAACAATTCTGTGGATGGATATACCTTATCCCTATGCATACCAGTTATTCTCCCATGAATTTAAAGAAAAAGTAAGCTTAAAAGAGTTTAAGAATTCATTCAGAGGAACAGGAACTATTAACTTAGTACACCTGGAACCGGCATTTAAACCTGCGGGTACTCCTGACAACATTAAATATTACTTTACTGAAATTGAAGTCCTGAAAGGATATAAAGAGAAGAAAAACGGGAAAACTGATTTAGACCAGCCTAATTATTTTGAATATTATTATGGAATCATTGCAACAGAATATGATCAAAACCAGGGATGGAAGATAAAGTCCGTGGATTATCTGCCGGAAATATATCTTTGCCATCCTTTGCATGGATGGGATTATTTCTATGATGTGATGATAGACATCATATATAATAACTGGTATGGTATGAATTTAAAAATTAACCATACAGAAGAGCAGAATAATTACATCAAAGTGTATGCCAGCAATTCAGTTAATCAATATCGGTTTGATTTCGTACGGCTGACAAATGGGGATGATGTTTTATTACATGAATACGTAAAAGAAAATGATGAATGGAAAGAAATCTCTATACTTAAACCCGACGATGAAAAGAGATATAAAATATCTGCAGGTAAATTTTATAATGAATAAGGGTAGGGGGATAAAGGCATAGATTTATTAATATGTTATAAAATTTATTAACAAGGCTTTGAGATTTTATAGTATAATAATTATTGATATCGTTACAATATTACATTTAAAATGTAGAAGTGTGGGATTAAGTTAGAGGGTGTAGTCGTGGGGATTATTAAATGGGACAGCGACAAACAGCGAAGCAAATACTTGAAGCTGGCTGTGGCTGTAGGAAGTATCGTAGTAGTGGCTCTGGCTATAATAATAGCTAAGAGTGCTATGGGTCAGGATATTAAGGCTTCAGCTCAGAATAATACAGATGAGAAGAGTACTGTAATAGCTGAAGCGGATAAGCTGGCATTAGGTTATTTTTATGATGAAGCATTGGGGGTTCTGCAAAGGGAATCTGATTTAATGGATCAGAGCACTACTGGTGATGCAATTCAATTGAAAATGGCTGATATAAAGCATCAAAAAGAGTCTTTAGTGAAATATAATGGCGTAGTGGAGCATGTTTTTTTTCACAGCCTGATTATATATCCCGAACTTGCTTTTGATAACAAAGGACATCCGGCACAAGGCTATAATATGTGGATGACTACTGTTAAAGAGTTTAAAGCCATGCTCCCGGAACTTTATAAAAGAGGATATGTTCTTTATCCATTGAATGAGACCATTACCGTTGCAGGAGATGGAACCGTATCGCCTAAGGACATTTATTTGCCTAAAGGGAAGAAACCATTAGTTATTTCCATTGATGATGTAAACTATTATGATTACATGAAACCAGATGGTTTTGCTAACCGGTTGGTCATTGGTCCGGACAAACGGGTGTGGACGGAGGTTATTACTCCGCAGGGAGAAACAAAAATAACCCGTGATGGGGATGTAATGCCTATTCTGGATGATTTTGTTGCAAAATATCCAGACTTTTCCTGGAAAGGTACGAAAGGTGTTATTGCCCTTACAGGGTATCAGGGTGCATTAGGATATCGGATTACAGACGGGCTGCCAGAAGAACCAAAATGGCAGCAGGAAGTGAAAGCTGTGGCAGATAACCTGAAAGCAGAAGGATGGCTTTTTGCCTGCCATAGTTATACCCATAATGGATATTTCAGGACTGGTAAAGTTACCATGGCTCAGATGAAGTATGACACAGACAGATGGAAGCAGAAGATTGCTCCATGGGTAGGGGAAACAAACATATACATATCCCCTTTCGGATGGCATTGGAACAATAAAAATCCAATACATAGGTACATTGCTGATAGTGGATATAAGATATTTTGTCCGGTAGATATCAGCAGAAAAACGATATTTTATAAAGATATTATGGTTATGCCTAGAGTAAATTTAGATGACTATACCATGCAGAAACGTCCGGAGTTCCTGAACCAGTATTACTTTGATGTAAATAAGGTTTATGATAAATCAAGACCGGCGGTTAATTACTAAGGGGGGCCAGAAATGGGAGAAAGACAAAACTGGAAATTGGATAAATTGATGTGGAGAATATTCTGTTTTACCATGGGGGCAGTTCTGATTGTAACATCAGTCATGGGATTATCCGGCTGCGGCCATAAGAAAGCAGAGGAACAGCAGGTAAACAAGCAATTAAAACTTTATTATGCAAATAGTGACTTTATTGTTAACGGGGATGAAAGTAAAGGGGCGCTGGTAGAATATGATGGGATTTCCATCTATGTACCGGAAAAAACTCCAAAAGGAATGACTGATGAAGAAGCCGCTTCCTATGCATACACGGAAGCAATTACCCACCTGTGGCAGGTACCTGAGGCTTTGAAAAATGCCAACACACTGGTTACTGAAAAGTTTGGTATACACAATATTACCTGCAAAGACGGAACTGCTTATGTAGATTTAATTGGAAAGAATCTTAAAGATGGGGGTGGGTCTTTAGAAGAATCAATCTTTATAAGTCAGATTGTTGAAACACTTACAAATAGTTTTCATGAAATAAAACAAGTACAGTTTTTAGTAGATGGTAAAAAGGCAGAAACCCTGATGGGTCATTGCGATACATCAGAACCTTTAACAGAAGGTTTATATAAAACTGATAAAGATAAAACACAATAAAAGGAGAAATACCAAAATGAAGAAATATGAAATCCGAGACATTGCTTTGGCACCGTCCGGTCACCAGAAAATTGAATGGGTTAAAAATAACATGCCTCTGCTCAGAGGTTTTGAGGAAGAGTTTGTAAAAACAAAACCTTTTGAAGGCATTAAAATATCCCTTTCAGTGCATCTGGAAGCCAAAACCGCATATCTTTGTAAAGTACTGGCAGCAGGAGGAGCACAAATGTCTGTAACAGGCAGTAATATTCTATCCACCCAGGATGATATTGCAGCAGCTCTTGTTGAAGATGGTCTTATGGTATATGCCTATCATGGTGCTACAGCTGAAGAATACGAAAGACATATTGAAATGTGTCTTGAACATAAACCCAATATTATTATAGATGATGGGGGAGACCTTGTTGGTATGGTTCACGGAAAAAGAACTGATCTGGCAGAAGAAGTCTGGGGCGGATGTGAAGAAACCACCACAGGTGTGATCAGACTGAAGGCTATGGAACGTGAAGGGGTACTTAAGTTCCCGATGGTAGCTGTAAACGATGCCCAGTGCAAACACCTATTTGATAACAGATACGGTACAGGTCAATCTGTCTGGGCTAGTATTATGACTAATACAAACCTGATTGTGGCAGGGAAAACAGTTGTTGTTGCTGGATATGGATGGTGCTCAAGAGGTATTGCTATGAGAGCAGCAGCTATGGGGGCAAATGTAATTGTCACAGAGATTAATCCTGTAAAGGCTATTGAGGCACGTATGGACGGATATAGTGTAATGACTATGGCAAAGGCAGCTCCTTTGGGTGATATTTTTGTATCTGCTACAGGCTGTAATCATACTATAACTGTAGAGCATATGCTGACAATGAAGGATAGAGCAATCCTGACAAACGCTGGACATTTCGACTGCGAGATTGACATGGCAGGTCTGGAAGCAGCAGCAGTGGAAAAGATGGAAACAAGAAAGAATATTATGGGTTATAAACTTAATAATGGCAGAATGGTGAATGTCATAGCTGAAGGCAGACTGGTAAATATCGCAGCAGCTGACGGGCATCCTGCAGAAATTATGGATATGAGTTTTGCGGTACAGACATTATCCGCTCTATACATTAAAGACAATTATAAGAATTTAAAAAAGGGTGTAATTGACGTATCTGCAGAAATCGATGATGTGGTTTCCAACAGAAAGCTTGAAGCATGGGACATTGAGATTGACAAACTGACTCCGGAACAGGAAAAATACCTTAACAGCTGGCAGGTATAAATTTAAAATCAAAACCATTTATTAATCCAGAAAGTAGTAACATATTTTGAAGAAAAAACATATCATATCATACAAACAATAATTTTTAAAGGAGCAGGTGATTATAATGGCAAACGGTTGTGGTTTATTTAATGGCGAAGGCGTTGATACGAGCTTACTGTTTTTCTTCTTACTATTGGTGATCATTTTCTGTAATTGCTACAGCTAAATAAGCGGTACATCAACCCATATAAAAAATGGAAAAGGGGCGCCCCAACTGGGGCGCTCTATTCTTTTTTTGCTAAACACAGGTATATAAATAGACGGAAATTCAATTTTTTTGACATAATATAGCACACGTTTCTTGGCCGGATACTTTTATTCATATGATACAATTATGGAAAGTGGCGAAATGAGGGATACCCTGGAGGAATATATTTTATGTGGTCCGGAAAGAATTTAAAACTTGCTCTCATTATAATGTCAGTATTAATTGCTTTAGGATGTATTACTGGCAGAGCATTTAAAGTTTATAAACAAAATAATGAATTTGTAACCAAAGTTCTAAGCAAAACCTTTGACAGCGAATACACTCATAAACAAAGGATTCAGGAACTAAAAAAGGTTCAAAATCTGAAACTGGTTGCACCAAGGAAGAAAATTGAAATTTATACAAATCTTTCAATGGTATATGCTCTTAACCAGGAGTATTCAAAAATGATAGAGACTGGTGTCACTTCCATATATATGGCTGATAAGGAAAAGGAATATTATTATTCCTCCTGGAACTATATAAACTTAGCAGATACTTTTATGATGCTGTATGATTACAAAATGGCGGAGACCCTTATACATAAAGCCTTATCCTATGAAATAAAGAACCCGGAGGAAAAAAGATGGATAGAAGAAACAGCATATATTTATATGGCAGATTTGAAATCAAAAACAGGACATACTTCAGAGTCAGAAGCATATCTGAAATCATCCATGAATTATGTGGTGAAGCCTGCTTATGATTACAGGGAAATGCTTTCTAAAAGGAGAATTATTCAGGCCAGGAATTTTTGGAATGAAAGGGATTATCAATCCGCAAAAAACATATTAGATGGTATTGTAGAACCAGAAACAAAGGATGAACTAATTATTTCAAATGTTATAATCCCACTTAGAGAAATGCGTGCGAAAATGGAGATAGCAACTGGTGACCTGGGGAAAAGTCAGCAAATGTGTGATGAAGTATTAACCATGCAGAGGATAAGAGGATATAGTGCAGACAGTCTGAACTTTTTAAAAGAGATTACACCATTATATGAGGAGAAAAGTCCCGCAGTATATGGCAAGTATAGCGCACAGATCTTGGATATGTACATGGCTGTTATGAGCCAGGAAAGTCAACTGAGCACCGATTATATTTTTACTATTTACGGAAGCAAATATGCAAAATCTCAGGAGAAAGAAGCCAGAATCCGATTGATACTCGTGGTCTTAATAATTTTTATGGTTATGCTGACCTTACTGATTTTATTTTTGCAGAGCAGAAAACAAAGCATTACAGATTCTTTAACCAACGCTTACAACCGCAGACATTTTGAAAAAGTTTATAATAATTACATCCGAAAGAAAGTACGGTTTGCAGTAATTATGATTGATGTAGATTATTTTAAGAACGTAAATGACAATTATGGCCATGACTTTGGAGATGTAGTATTATCACGATTGTGCAGGAGTTTTAATGAAAGAAAATCTAGAAATGCTAAAGTGTTCAGAATGGGTGGAGAAGAATTCTGCATTTTATATAAGTGCTCAAAGATGGGACATGCCATTGGACTTGCGGAAAGGCTCAGACTGGCTGTACAGGAAATGAAATGGGAAGAAGATACCAGAGTGACCATAAGTGTGGGAATGGCATTCTCCGGGCAGGCAGAAGATTTGTATAATCTGGCAGATAAGAATCTGTACCAGTCTAAAAATTCAGGGAGAAATAAAGTTACATATACCTGTTAAAAAAGCTCTGGCACTTACCTATCGGGTAAGCCCAGAGCTTTAACTATCTCCTAGTGAATTCCACAACAGCAAAAGGCGTATTGTCTGTATCACAGATGACAACACAAAAAATGGTATCCTGTCTGGATATTTTTACGATTATCCGATCCCTTAACGTAGCCTGTTTTTTGTATTCAACTCTGAATTGTGCAACATCAAAATGATCGGGAAGATAGTTATAGGCAATTCGTACATATTGGCCATTATTCATATGGTTGTTTACATCCAGATGATGAATGTTAACATCAAACTCTTCTACTATTTCAAGTGCATCAGGCAAAGGAATACGTCTGTCCTGAAAATCAATAGAACTGCAGGGAGTATCTTGATTAACATCATACTTTTCCCACTCTTCCTGGGAGGTTTTCATAGGGCGGCCTGTCTCTGCATCAATAAAAACACCTAAAGAATGAGAAGCTATAGCCAGTTCTCCCGTATGGTCCCATACCATACAATGACGGAAAGCGGTAGCTGCTTTATAACCATACACTTGTGTACCAACAGTAATTCTGTCAAAGAGCTTAGGCAGATTAAAAATTTTAACCTGCCAGCAAGTGACTACCAATAACTTGTTTTTTTCATCAAAGTAATCCAGACCAGCACCTAAATCCTCCAATTGGAACATGACACAATTCTGCATCGCATCAATAATGGAAGGTATAGTCCAGTTTCGCCGTTTGTCTGTTTCACTGATTTTTATACGATCATTATATGTGTACATTTTAAATTCTCGCTTTTATTCTGCTGCGGGTTCTTTCCTCTCCGAGAATCTGTTGGATTTCCCAGATATCGGGAGACTGAGAACGGCCCATTAGTGCAATACGGATAACGGTACTGACATCTCCTACATGGCCTTTGTACTGCTCAGGATTTTTCTTGTAATCTTTCGGTTTTGCAGCATAGCCAAGTTCAGTACTTATCTCTCTTATTTTGTCAAACCATGCTGACTGGTCATCCTTATGGTCATAAGAAGAAAGATATGCATTGAGAATAGCCTTTGCATCTTCAGGGCTTACATTTTCAGGGTTAGAATCTTCAATTTTAAAATAATCATCAAAGAAATAGCTGATAAATTCAAATATCTGTTTTGCATAAATCAGGTCTTTTCTAGGTTTTGCTCCATCACGACCCAGATCAAAAATTCTTTCAATATATTCTTCATGGCCCTCAAACAAGGGAAGAATTTCCGGTTTAAATTCCCTGGACCAGTTTTTCATAAACTCACAAAGCTCCGTTGCTGGAATTTTAACAAGAACATCTTTGCAAATATCATTTAATTTGTTTAAATCAAACAATGCACCGGAGTTACTCATTTTTTCTACGGTCAGCTCAAATTCATCAATAGGGGCATCAGGATTTGCAATGCGCCACTCTTCAAAATTTGAATTTAAGATGGTCATTAAATATTCTCTTACAGCAGCAGGATGATAACCTTCATTTCTGTAATAATCTAATGATAGTTCAGGGTCTTTTCTCTTGGAAAGTTTTCGTTTATTACCCTCCTCGTCCAGCTTCATCAGTTGAGCCGTATGACAGAAGATTGGCATTTTAAATCCAAGCTTATCAAACAATTCAACGTGAATAGGCAGGGAAGGCAGCCATTCTGCACCTCTTACAACGTGAGTCGTTCTCATCAGGTGATCATCAACGACATGAGCAAAATGGTAGGTAGGAATGCCATTGGCCTTTAATATTACCACATCCTGATTGTTTTCAGGCATGGTTAGAGTTCCTCTAATTCCATCTTCCACTGATATTGTTTTTATTTCCTCAGATGGAAGGTCATGATTACCATCTGACTTTAATCGAATAACATATGATTTACCGGAATTAATGTATTCCTCAATTTCTTCAATGGAAAGACTGCGGCTTGTGGCCCATTTTCCGTATATGCCAAAGTTCTCTTTTCCAGTCTCCTGTTTTGCATGTATTTCTTCAAGTTCTTCAGAAGTAAGAAAGCAAGGATAGGCTTGTCCATTTTGTATGAGTTTTTTAACGTAACATTGATAAATCTCACCACGATCACTTTGAAAATAAGGGCCGTAATCTCCAATATGGCCATCAATGGTAGCTCCTTCATCGAAGTTAATATCAAAAAACTTCAGGGAGTTTATGATAACTTCTACAGCACCTTCCACATAGCGTTTATCATCTGTATCTTCAATTCTCAGATAGAAAGTGCCGCCGCTCTGATGTGCCAGTCTCTCATCAACAAAGGCTCCATAAAGATTTCCCAGATGAATAAAACCAGTTGGACTTGGTCCAAGTCGTGTAACTTTTGCTCCTGCAGGAAGCTGTCTTTCAGGAAACTGCTCTTCATAGTCAGCCGGCGATTTGGTGATGTGCGGAAATAACAGATCCGCTAATTTATTGTAATCCATATTTGTCCTCCAAGTATAGTTTAGTCAACGTAATCAAAGGCTACAGGTTTAACATCCTTTGTAAGTGGATAAAAATGGTAACCCTCGGATTTTAGTTCTTTAATAATATCAGGTAATGCAGATAAGGTATCTGATTTATTGCTTAAGTCATGCATCAAAACGATGGACTTGTTGTATTTTTCACGCCATTTATCACATTGTTGTAAATCTCATCTCTGGTGACCGTACTGGTGGCATCATCTGCGGAAACGTTCCAGTCATAATATGTATAGCCTCTTCGAAGCATTTCAGCAATAATTTGCTGATATACTGCCCGGTCATATGAATTAATGCTGCCCCCAGGGAATCTTAAAAGTTCTGGCTTTTTGCCAGTTACCTGTTCAAGCATCAACGCAGTCTGTGCAAAATCATCTAAAAAGGCATCTGCTGATTGATAAATAGTTGTATATTGATGGCAGGTACTGTGAACTCCTATGGTATGCCCTTCATCCATCATTCTTTTGTATAATGCCTGGGACTCCATACTGTCACTGTAATTAATAAAGAAAGTTGCCTGAACACCCTGTTCTTTAAGTATATCCAGGATTTGAGGAGTTAAACTGGAAGGCCCGTCATCAAAAGTTAAATAAACGGACTTTGGCAAATCCTCCTTATAAACGAAATCGTTATCTATTGTCAAATTAGGATATAGTTTCTGGTAATCAAAAGAAGAGGAATAATGTGCCCGCTGCTGGTCAGTGAATGCCTGAGAATCGGAACTGATGGCAGGAGTCCCTGCGCTGACTGCCAGACCGTTGTCTTTAAGGACTTTTTTCATATGATGATTGGAAATACCCATAAATACACATGAAGTAATTGAAAAAATAACAACCAGAGTCAGAACGATTAGTATAATATGTTTATAAAAACGAACACTTCCAAAATACATCTTGATACCTTCCTTATTAGCTGAATTATATAATCTTAGTATAACATAAACTGAATATTTCCTACCACAAAAACTTAATTTTTTTAAAAGGGCCTGGCAAAAATATTATGGTCAGAATCCTTAGAATTTCTTGTAATTTGACTGATTTTTTGATAAAATGAGGGACAATAGTTTTGTTAAAGGAGAAGGGTTATGATAAATTACGTAAGCACACGTGGAAGTATAAATACAAAAACAGCAGCTCAGGCTGTTATCCAGGGAATATCAGAGGACAGAGGTCTTTATGTTCCAGCGCAGCTGCCAGTTCTGCCATTTTCATTGGAAGAATTGACAGGGAAAACATATCAGGAGATTGCATTAAAAGTAATATCTGCGTTTTTCACAGATTATACAGAAGAAGAAATGCAGGCATGCGTAAACGGAGCTTACGACAGTAAGTTTGAGGAAAAGGAAATTGCACCTCTTGTAAAAGGCGGGACGGGTACTTCCTGGAACTATATCATGGAAAGACTGCTGCTTTTAAGGACATGGCCCTTTCTATTCTTCCTTACCTTTTGACAACTGCCATGAAAAAGGAAAAGGAAGAAAAGAAGATTTGTATATTGACAGCCACTTCCGGGGATACAGGTAAGGCTGCACTGGAAGGATTTGCAGACGTAGCAGGAACAGAGATTATCGTTTTCTATCCAAATCAGGGAGTCAGTCAGGTACAGGAAAGACAGATGGTTTCCCAGGAAGGTGAAAATACCCATGTTTTCGCTATAAATGGAAACTTTGACGATGCCCAGACTGGTGTTAAGAAAATCTTTAACGATACAGGGTTTGCAGAAGAACTGGCAAAGATGAACTGCAAATTATCTTCTGCCAATTCCATTAATATTGGAAGGCTTGTTCCACAGGTTGCTTATTATGTTTATGCATATGCAAAGATGATGGAAAAAGGAGCCCTTAAGGCGGGAGAAAAAATGAACGTGGTTGTTCCAACAGGAAACTTTGGAAATATTCTTGCCGCTTATTATGCCAAACAGATGGGAATACCTGTTGGTAAATTAATCTGCGCCTCAAATGAAAACAAAGTTTTAACTGATTTTATCAATACAGGAGTATATGATATTAGAAGAGATTTTTATCTGACTAATTCTCCATCCATGGATATATTAATTTCAAGCAATCTGGAAAGACTGCT
Source organism: Aminipila terrae (assembly GCF_010120715.1). Taxonomy (NCBI): domain Bacteria; kingdom Bacillati; phylum Bacillota; class Clostridia; order Peptostreptococcales; family Anaerovoracaceae; genus Aminipila; species Aminipila terrae. The sequence goes on along the minus strand of NZ_CP047591.1, from coordinate 1,248,184 downwards.
GTATCATTTGTCTGGCGGCAATGCAGCTGAAGTAAAGACGCTGATGGACAGTCTTGAAAAAGAGAAAGTATATGAAGTCAGCAGCAAGATAAAAGAAGGATTGAAGGAGTTTTATGCAGGCTTTGCCACTATTGATGAAACTAATGAAACAATTGGTTCCATGTATGAAGATAATGGCTACCTGATGGATACTCATACTGCTGTTGCCTACAAGGTCTATAAAGATTATGCAAAAGAAACAGGAGACAATACACCTACAGTTATAGCATCTACGGCAAGTGCATATAAATTTGCAGACAGCGTGGCCAGGTCCATTGGACTAAGTGAAGAAAAGGATGGTTTCGCATACGTTAAAGCCCTGAATAACAAAACAGGTGTACGAATCCCAGCAGGATTAAAAAATCTGGAAAATAAAGAGATCAGACATACTGGAGTACTGAATATTGAAGATATGACAAAGTCTGTTCGAGATTCACTGGAGTAAGTTTACTTCAGTGAATAACATGGAAAGGGAGATGAACAAATGGCTTATGAAGGAACCATTCAGATTATGGAGGAGCATAAAAGAATTGCTCTTGTAGCCCATGACAATAAAAAAGCCGCATTGGTAAAATGGTGCGACGAAAATAAAAACATATTAAAAAGACATTTCTTGTTAGGTACGGGAACAACTTCGAAACTCATTGCAGAAACCACAGGGTTGCCAGTGAAAGGGTTTAAGAGTGGTCCCCTTGGAGGAGATCAGCAAATAGGAGCAAGAATTGCTCAAGGTGAGATTGATATGCTCATTTTTTTCTGGGATCCTCTTGAAGCTCAGCCTCATGATCCGGATGTAAAAGCATTACTTCGTATTGCAGCTGTTTATGATATACCAGTTGCGAACAATCGTGCTACAGCAGATTTTCTCATATCATCCCAATACATGAATGATGAGTATGAACACGAAGTGTTAGACTATAATAAGATTCTTGAAGATAGAATAAAAAATTTTCCTAAATAAATTTGGCATATGACGACTGCTTTAAAATTAGTGTTCCAGAGGTGGGATTCTGCTAGTTCATTAATAATAAGGCAGAAGTCATATATTAAGGGTACTTTCTTAGTATATTCATTATAGCCTTAACAGTCCCTACTCCAATGGGTAGTTTTTGCAAAAAATTTTAGGGAAATTTGGAGAAATATATTCTTTTTTGTAAATTGATATATTTTATGCAAAACAAAATAAATATCTTGAAACCTGTTTGGGAATGTAGTATAATAGCAAATGTGTCTGAGAACAGAACATATTTTGGAGGATTGACCGAGTGGCTAAGGAGCCTGATTGGAAATCAGGTAAGGTGTAACAGCCCCGTGGGTTCGAGTCCCATGTCCTCCGCCAAATTTTACAAAATAGCAACTCTTGAATGTAAGAGTTGCTATTTTGTTTTTTGAAAAGGATTACAATGTAAATTGTAAATAAACGATATAAAGAGGACGGCAGTCATATCAGATATATAAGTGAGACAAACATACCAGAAGAAATGCAAAAATGAAACAAGCTTTGAACCCATGGATGGTGAAAGAAATAATAGATAGAGAAGAGGATGAAATTTTCATCCTCTTCTCTATCTATATTTATTATGTAATGCATCAGCCAATTTCATTACTTTATCTGAATCTGCACTACAAGCTCCTTGTATTTGTGATATAGCATAAGCATAAGTTTTTAGTTGGTTCAGAGTCATATTTGAATTAGCAATCTCCAAATCACAGTTATAAAGACGTGAGTATGAATAACTTTAGACAAAGGCACGCAATAAAGTATGCTTTTGTCAGTGAGATAAAAATGTATAAATCTTTAATTATATAATAGGAAAATATGGAAGTTAAGAATTGTAATTATATGGGAAATATGAAACAATATTGATAGAATATCACAACATAGAAAGAAGGAATTTAAATGAAGTATGTAAAAAGATTAGTTAGTTTTATTGTAGTTTTAATAGTATTGATGGGAGCATTTAGTACTGTAAGTTTTGCGGCTGGTGAGCAATATACCGAGAACTTAATTCCTGCGATGACTAGCAACACAAATCCGAGTGGTAAGGCAAGTGCTAGCTCTATTTGGTCTAATTCCAACGAATATCTTCCGTGGAAGGCATTTGATCATAGTAGTACCTATTCATGGGCAAGTGCAACAAAAACTGGTTGGTTAGAATATGATTTCCCTGATGCTAAATGTATATCTAAGTATACTCTTACTTCAAGAAATCCTGTGTTCTCAGTTAATGAGTTACCTAGAGACTGGACTTTTGAGGGTTGGGATGAAAAATTAAGTTCTTGGATAGTATTAGATACTCAGAAAAATATAATAGATTGGAAATCTGGAATTAAAAAAGAATTTACATTTGAAAATCAAAACTATTATAGTAAATATAGAATAAATGTTACTGCAAATGGTGGATGGGTTGATGTTGTTATTGGCGAAATGGAAATGATGGAATTAGCTGCACCAAAAAAACAAGTGCCAACTAACCTAATAGCTAAAGCAGATGATTCAGAAATAACTTTGTCTTGGGATTCAGTTAAAGATTCAACAAGCTATAATATAAAGCGTTCGGATACTCTAAGTGGTCCTTATCAAACAATTGCGACAACTTCTGCAATCACATATAAGGATAATAATGTAACTAATGGAGCCACTTATTATTATGTTGTATCAGCTTTGGATGCAACTGGTGAAAGTGCAAATTCCAATGAGATATCTGCAACTCCTAATAAAAATGCTTCAGAAGATTCAACAGTAAAATTATCTGTGTTACTTAACGAAGGTGAAAACATTCAGCTCAGCACTTCCTACAATTTAGACAACAACAAAAACTTCACATGGAGTTCTACAAACGAAGCTGTTGCGAAAGTAGATGAAAACGGCAAAGTTAACGCTATAGCTGAAGGTACAGCAGATATATACGCACAGAATGCAGATGGTACTTTTAAAGAGTATATTCCAGTAAAAGTTGTAAAAGGTGTGGCGGATGAATTAAGACTGGCGGCCCATTTAGAGATTGGGGAAAAAGCAAAGCTATACTTAACAGATGATGCCAGTAAAGTAACATGGACTTCCATGGATAGTAGTATAGCTACAGTAGCGGCGGATGGTCAAGTAACAGGAGTAAAAAAAGGTCTCGCTATTGTTAAAGCTGAAATGAATGGACAATCATATCAAATTTATGTAAGAGTAAATGGATAGTAATTATGAGTAGGGAATAAACCTTACTCTTTTTAATCTTTTTAATCAACAATTTAGATAAAAGCGCGCAGCAATGATACATCCCACCTCCATAGACAAATGAAATTTAATTATTTCATTTGTTTAAGTGGGATTGTATCAGAATGCGTGTTTTTTAGTTACCGAAAATATCGGATTTAATATGTTACGTTTAATATAAGGAATGAATGATGAGGATATATTTAGCTATTTAATTTAACCGTAGTTAAGCGTCATATTAAAACAATTAGTAATTTTGCTTAAGACATGCAATTAAGCATGTTTTTTATAATTTCAATGCCTAAAAGGGCAGAAAGAGAGGACAATATGTTAAAGAAAGAATTTGAAAAGAAGTATGATGGAGTGATCAGAGACATTGCTATCAAGCAGAAAGTGGATATGGGTGTAGCTACAGACATGCTAATCTATGAAGTCAGAGTACATGCAGGTGTTGTGAAAAGGCAAGATACCTACATAGAAGAGGTAAACTGGAAGCAGGCAAAAAAAGATTTAGACAGTATTACAGACTAACAGCACAGGAGCCTTCGGGCTCCTTATTTCTTATACGAAAGAAGGGATATACTTGAAACCAATAAATTATTTACAAACAGACCCAAAATGGGCAAATATAGATTACTCCGCCAAAGGCGAGAAAACAACAATCGGAAAGTCTGGTTGTGGACCATCCTGCATGGCCATGGTTATTGCTACACTCAAAAATAAGAACGTAACTCCAAAGGATACATGTGCATGGTCTTTATCCCATGGATTTAAGGCAACTAATCAGGGACTTATTATAGTTATTTTGCTCCACAGGGTAAGGCTTATGATATATCAGTAGCACAGTTAAATGGCAGCAGCCTTTATGGTAAAGCAAACCAGTGGGCGAACGATTATAACGCAAAGGCCCTGGTAGAAATTAAAAAAGGTAATATGGTTATATGCTGTATGGGTAAAGGCAACTGGACCAGAAGCGGACACTTTATTTTATGGTATGGTTTAGATGATAGGGGTAGGGCCCTTATAAATGACCCGTACAGTACAAAAGCAGAAAGAACATGCGCGGACTTATCCTTGCTGCAGAGCCAGGTTAAATATTATTTTCTTATTGATGTAGCCGGTTGTCAGAACCATTCAGAAAACTACAATAAGATACAAGCAAAATACGGTTTCGACAGCAACACCATGGAGTACTTGGAGTCATATCAGTACGCCGACAGCTTATTTGCATTAATGCTGCAGGACAATAAAAATCTGCACAAATACCAGTTAAATACTATACTTTACATACTGGATTATCAGTATGGTAAACAGGTATTTGAAAAATTGAACAAGTAGGAGGTGAAATGAGTACAGAACTTGGGGGATTATCAATTTACTGGTTTATGGTTTTTCACATTTCTTATGTTTTATATAATATGTAAAATATTGAATAAAAATGTGGAAATAGCATGATTAATTAATAAACCTTTAATTATATAATAGAAAAAAATGGAATTACAGAATTGAAATATATATGGAAATATGAAACAATATTGTTAAAATATACATAGTAAAGGAAGAAGGAAACAATATGAAACAATTTATAGCAATTATTATGACATTGTGCTTGGTATTAGGGGTATCAAGCGTGAGTGCATGGGCGGATGATAAAGCCACTTGGCAAAAAGAACCGTCACTGCCAGCAAGTGGTTCAGGGCAAGGAGCTTGTACAATAGGAAATAAAATTTATGTTGTAGGAGGGGGTTCTAATACTGTAAAAATTTATGACTTAAATACAAAAAAATGGACAACAGGAGCACCTATTCCGACGGCTAGGCATTATATGGGTGTAGCCGTAGATGGACAATACATTTATGCTATAGGTGGATTCAGTGTAGAAAATTGGACATATTCTAATATAGTAGAAATCTACGATACTGTAAAAAATGAATGGACAACGGGGCCTCTATGCCGGTGGCAAAAGCTGCACCAGCTACAGCTATAAATGGAAAAATATATGTGTTTGAGGGGGACGTTGGCAAAGCATTAAAAGATATAGACATTTATGATATAAAAACGAACACATGGAGTAAAGGAACCCCGAGTACTATGGGGGATCATGTAACCTGGCAGTTGTTGGAAGCAATATTTATGCAGTTTCGGGGGCAACGTCATATGGTCTTTCACCTAGAGTTGAAATATATAATACCAAAACAGATACTTGGACAATTGGAAAGCCAATGCCTACAGTAAGAGAAGGGTTTGCTTGTGCAGCTGTAGGGGAAAAAGTTTATGTGATAGGAGGGCTTGTACCACATAAAGTAAATGAACCTTATGTGGTTGAAATTTATGATACAAAGAAAGATACTTGGACAACTGGACCGAACACGATTAATAATGCATGGGGAGCCAGTGCTGTGACTGTGAATGGGACAATCTATTTAATAGGAGGCGGAGAGTCAAGTAGTATTATGACATCTCTTCAAGTGGGTACGCAAAGTCCAGAATTTAAATTATCAGTATTACTTAACGAAGGTGAAACTGTTCAAATCAGCACTTCCTACAATTTAGACAACAATAAAAATTTCACATGGAGCTCCACTAACGAAGCTGTTGCAAAGGTAGATGCAAATGGTAAAGTAACTGCCATAGCAGAAGGAACAGCGGACATCTATGCCCAGAATGCCGATGGCACTTTTAAAGAATATATTCCTGTAAAAGTTGTAAAAGGTGTAGCGGATGAATTACGTTTAGCAGCTCATTTAAAGATAGGAGAAAAAGCTAACTTATACTTAACAGATGATGCCAGCAAGGTAACATGGAGTTCTATGGATAGCAGTATAGCTACAGTAGCCGCTGACGGTCAAATCACAGGAGTAAAAAAAGGTCTGGCCATTGTAAAAGCTGAATTGGATGGACAGGCATATCAGATATATGTACGTGTAAATGGTTAAAAAGGCTATTGCGTAAAAAAGGAAATGCATCTTAAAGGGTGGACAAAATCTAACCTCTGAGGTGCATTTTTTATGTGCAAAGAACTATTCTGAAGAGAAAAGGTAAAAGAAGGAATTAAAATTGTGAAATTCAATCTGTTCATTGAATCAGTTAAATAAGTTGGGCAAAGGAATAAATTATGTAAAGAATTACATAATAGTAAAAGAAATACTACAAGAATATAAAGAAGACTTCTATAAGGGGGAACGTGTATGAAGAAGTTTACCTGTCACTGTTTAGAAGAACAGTTTAAAAGCCCAGACAAAGTTTACGTTGGTTTTGATAATCAGTTTTTAACAGAGATACCGTGTATATATAAACCCAATGATAAAGCAACTTTCAGACGTATTAAATTAGAAACAAATTACTGCCCACTGTGTGGAGCTAAACTGGAGGAAGTATAAATAAACAGATAAAAAAGCACCAATATGCTTGTGTTACACATTGGAGCTCTTCTTTCACTGCTTTTCTACCATTTCCAGCAGTTTGGCTATATTATCGGTCTTATGCAAAAAATCTCCTCTTAAAAACTTTAATACCGTTTTTTCGTTTTCAATTTCAAGCCCCGTGCGGATTCCCAGTTTCCGCATAACAGGTAAAGGAGGGCACCAGCCCTGAAGAGCATGCTGAAGGAGGAAAAAACCCACGGTACCTGGCAGAAGAAACCACAAACAATGGCTCCGTTTTATACCTAAAATGGAACTTAAGATGACAATAGTGGCAGCGTTTGCTTCCAGAAATCTTTCAATATCCCATTCTGCATTTAATTTGGTTATCCTGTCAGACAGGGCTTTATCGCTGCAATCTGCATAACTTTTCAGAGAACACAGGGTGCTGTTCCTGATTTGTTCATTTATAAACTTATGTGTATGACATGCAACTCTTTGAGTTGTCGTAGGTAATATCTTCTTTATCATGATTCAAAAATTCCTTTTTTCATAGTTTTGATAAATCTGTATCTGGTTTTAGGATTACCTGAATTTGATTTTTTATTGCAATATTTTCTACGATGTCAATTCTATTTGAATTTTATAATCATTATCCTGCCAAATGGAAGGCAGGAACTCCGAAAATTAAAAATAACTCCAAGGATTCGTACCTGGAGTTATAAAGACAATCAAGATTTAATTTGTTATTGCAGATTGTGTAACAGTAGTATTTAATGCAGAGCCAGAACTGTTCAGGCCAGAACCAGTAGTTCCATCGGCTGAGCCGCCAAAGCTGCTGTCGAATGTGCCCTCTTTCAAAGCCAGCATTCCATCCGTGTTCTCATAGGTGATAGAAGCCGTTCCATTAAAATTAGGAACAAGCCACATCAGGCATAACTCTGCAACGTTGCCCAGTTTGGTATCTGCAGCACTGGCGATGTTGTCTGAATAGGTCTGTATAGTCTCCTGGCTGTCTGAAGGGCTATGCTTCCTGCTCCAGGTAACGACGGCATAGACCTTGTAAGTATTGGGGTCTGATGCATTTTTAGTGTCCATAACAGTCAAAGATTCTATTTTAACACCATCCGTAGCATTGATAAGACGTTTCATGGTGTTTTCAACATTTTTTTCTGCAGAACTGGTCTTTGACAAATCAGTGCCTGAAGAGGTGTCACCTTCCGTGGCAGTTTGGGCAGCACTATCTGCTTTGCCAGCAGAGTCTCCAGACTTGGACAAACTGTCATTGGCTGTGGTTTTATCATTACTCTTTCCGCAGGAACTCATACTTAAAAGCAATGTACATATTAAAATTAATAATAAAGTCTTTTTCATAATAACTTCTCCAAAATCGAGACAAAAGGTTTTAAACTGTAGAATCATTAAACATAATTAATTCACGCTGCTGGGCAAATACCAGCTTGATTAAATTTTCTACTGTTTTCTGATTTACATCAATCCATTTTACACGATATTTGTAATCCCAGTCTGCCCGGGTGTCAGAAAAATCTATTCTGTCCAGCACTTCACAGGTAAATTCAAACTCCGTATGACGAAAAGTAAACTGCATGAGCAGGTTAGAACGAAGCAGAAGCTGGTCGTTACACATAAAAGAACATCCTCCCCCGCTAAGATCCAGCATTCTGCCTTGTTTCTTTGAACTAAAATCAATATCCCAGTCTTCTTGTATAGGATAAAATACAAAATCAAGGCTTACAGATTGTCTGAAAAATTCTCTTCTCTGAGTAACCTGAGGGCCAGAGACAGCCTGAAACTTGCAGGCTGGCAGATTGTCAACTTTCTCCATACCTAAGTAACGGATGACCCAGAGGACAATGCCTTCTTTATTTTTAAAGTAAAGCTCATAAGGCTGGTCCTTGAAAAATATAACAGGTCTGCCTGTTCCAGAAGATGGAATCATGGTAAAAAAGGTATTATCTAAACCGATATCCTGTATTTTTGTCTTGTAATAATGCTTATTCAGTTCTTTATCTGTGATGCATATTTCCACGCTGTCTAATATATTTAAACTTGAAATCATTTTCTTCTCCTTAAGATTAATAACAAATAGCCTTATTAATAATTCTTAACTAGATTATTTTATAATATCTAAATAATGAAGTAAAGCACTTTCGCCAAAATTCGTTGAAATTCGTGGTTGTTTTACCATATCTTGCTAATATTGACTGTTGATATGGAATGCCGAAAAGAATATAATAGTATTAAGGACCTGACCTTTCTTTGATAGAGACAGATATGGGCTGTTTTCGACAGAATATCCTGTTATTTATTTAGCATGGAACTTGTAAAGACTGACGGAGGATGCTATCTGAAAGGGGGCCCGATGGAATGTATAAATCATGGAATAAAACAGGGCAGGATGGTTCTATCATCCTGCCCTGAAGTTTAAGTAAATTAAAAATGAAATAAATTACAAGTCTACCCGGTTGCGTGTCCCACCTGACAAAAATGACTCTAGATTTGAGATGCAGCCATCAATAATGATCTGGCGCATTTCTTCAGGTGACCAGCTTAAATGAGGGGTAATAAAACAGTTTGGCAGGGCAATAAGCGGATTCTTTGGGTCTGCAGGCTCTTTGGAGAGTACATCCATACCGGCAGCAGTTAATTTTCCGGATATAAGAGCTTCTGAAACATCGACTTCGTTTAAAAGCACTCCTCTGGCAGTATTAATTAAAATAGCGCCATCTTTCATCTTGCTTATAAATTCCCTGTTAATAAAACCTGTATTACTTTCTGTTGCAGGACAGTGAAGGGACAGTATATCGGATTTTATAGTTAATTCTTTATTTTTACTGTACACGTTAACTGTCATTCCAAAGGCAGCAGCTATTTCTGCTACTTTCTTACCAATATTGCCATATCCAATGATTCCAAGACTTTTTCCTTTTAAAAGGATAATAGGTGATTTCCAATAGGCAAAGTCCTCTGAGGCTGACCATTCACCATCTTTGACCGACTGGTTGTGCAAGGCCACCTGGCTGCAGATTTCCAGAATAAGTGCAAAGGTATGCTGAGCAACAGCATCCGAGGAATAAGCCGGAATATTACAAACGGCAATTCCGAGTTCACGGCACACGGATAAGTCCACATTATTATAGCCGGTTGCCATGACTCCTATGAATTTTAAATTGGGGCATTTATTCAGAACTTCCTTATGAAGTGATATTTTACTGATAAAGATTGCTTCCGCATCACCAATTCTTTCGATTACCAATTTTTCGGGGGTCCTTGGATATACGGTTAATTCTCCCAATTCACAAAGTCCATCCCAGGAAAGGCCGGGGTCAATGGTAGCCCCATCAAGTATAACTATTTTCATATTCATCACACTCCTTTGCCAAAAACAGTTATTTTATCAATATATTCATTGTAATATATGTTCCATCTACTGGATAGGCTTATATTACATTATTATTCTTTGAAGGTCTACCAATTTATGCTATAATATTCTGATTAAGTACAATTTGGAGGTAAAAAATGCTAAAGTATGCATTTATATCAGAAATTAAAGGAGTAAATCCTGAAAACTATTATGCCATTTATGAAAATAAAAAATGTTTTCATCTGATAACAGGGTCACCTGATATGAACACCACTGAAGAACTTGTGAAAAGATTAATCTCAGAAGGATATACCATGATGGAATTTTGCGGGGCATTTAATCAGGAAAAGCTGGATAAACTCAGTATGGCTGCGGGTGGGAAGGCAACCATGTCCTATGTCAGATATTTTCCTGAGGAGCTGGATAAAATGAATAAAATATCCTCTTTGAAAGAATATGGATTAATTATAGAAGGTGCTGATAATTTAACGGAAGTCTGCATAAAATCAGATAGCTGCAATATCTATGCATACTTTATTAAAGATATGGAGATGGCTATAGAAGCCGCTCATAAACTAGTTGAAAAAGGTGTCTGCTTTATGGAATTGTGCGGATGGTTTAAAGAAGACAGGACTCGTGAAATAATTAAAGCAATAGATGGTTCAGTTCCAGTGGGCTCGGTAGGAATCCAGAAGGATTGACTCAAATATAAATAATAAAATCAAAAAGGAAAATAATAGAAGATATGACATTAACAGAAATAATACTTATAGGTGCAGGGCTGGCTATGGATGCTGTGGCAGTATCCATGACTAACGGAATGGTATACAGGAACTTAAAGCCTAAAGATTATATAGCAATGCCCTTGTTGTTTGGAGGGTTTCAGGCCCTTATGCCCCTGATCGGAAATTTTGCAGGAAGTTTATTTACCGGTTTTATTTCAAAGTATGCAGGTATTGTAATACTTTTAATACTTGGATTTATTGGGGGTAAAATGATAAAAGAAGGCTTTGAACACAGAAATCAGCCCAAACAGGCCTGTGGCATTAAAAAGCTCAGTTTCGGTGTACTTGCTTTTCAGGCTATCGCTACTAGTATAGATGCTTTTGCAGTTGGAGTGGGGTTCAGTGCTATACAGGTGAACATTATTCAGGCTGTCACAATCATAGCAATAGTCACGGTAATTCTAACAATAATGGCTATTTATATAGGACGAAAGTTTGGAGACATACTAGGCTGTCAGGCAGAAATATTAGGTGGGTAATATTGGTAATCATAGGAATTAAGGCCGTTATTACAGCGTAAAAAAGAGAGAAGGATTAAAATGAGAATAGACAGTAGAAAAAATAATGAAATTAGAGAACTAAAAATAACCAATAATTATTTGATGAGTGCAGAAGGTTCTGTGCTTATTGAGATGGGAAATACAAAAGTAATATGTACCGCTTCTGTTGAAGAATCCACGGCCAAACATCTGAAAGGGACCGGACAGGGGTGGATTACTGCAGAATACGGAATGCTTCCCCGTTCTACGGCAACCAGAAAAACCAGGGATGCCAGCCGTGGGAAGATTGATGGAAGAAGTATGGAAATCCAGCGACTAATTGGAAGGTCCCTTCGTTCGGTAGTAGATATGAAGAAGCTGGGAGAAAGAACCATCTGGATTGATTGTGATGTAATTCAGGCAGACGGCGGCACCAGAACGGCCAGTATAACGGGAGCCTTTGTGGCAATGATAGAAGCCATGAAATGGATGAAAGAGCAGGGGATGATTAACGAGATTCCTGTAACAGGATTTGTTTCAGCCATCAGCGTTGGTATTGTTGAAGAGGAAAGCATGCTGGATTTATGCTACCAGGAAGATTCAAGGGCTCAAGTGGACATGAATGTTGTTATGACTGATAAAGGAGAGTACATTGAAGTCCAGGGGACCGGGGAAGAATCCCCATTTACAGCAGCAGACTTAACGGAACTTTTAGCATTGGCAGCAGAAGGATGCCGCCAGCTTAATCAGGCACAGAAAGCCATAACGGGTGATATTTAAAAAAGAAGCAGAGAGGGAGGAAAAATAAATGACAATGATTGTAGTTGCAGCTTCTCAGAATCAGCACAAGATTGATGAAATGGAAGCTATTACACAAAAATATGGAATGACAATAGTGGGAAGAGATGAATTTGGGTTACCCAAAATTAAGATAAGTGAAGATGGAGATACCTTTGAGGCTAATTCTTTAAAAAAGGCCAGAGAAATCTGTATGATGTGCAATCAGATTACTATTGCTGATGATTCAGGATTAGTAGTTGATGCACTGGATGGAGCTCCCGGGGTGTATTCTTCAAGATTTGCTGGAGAAGAGGGAAATGACCAAAAGAACAACGAAAAGCTTCTGGAACTTTTAAAAGATGTTCCTATGGAAAAGAGGACAGCCAGGTTCGTTTCTGTTATAACAATGATTTATCCCAATGGGAAAAAAATTGTTGCAAGAGGAGAATGCGAAGGGCATATAATGTTTCAGGAGTCTGGAGATAATGGATTTGGATATGATCCATTGTTCAGGCCTTTAGGATTCGAAGTGAGTTTTGGAGAAATTCCGGCAGAAGAAAAAAATAAAATCAGCCATCGGGCGAAAGCACTGGCTGAATTACAGAAACAATTAGAACTGCTCCATTATGTAAAAGGTGGAATATGAATAAAAAACGGCTTCTACAAATGATCACGCTGGGGTTGAAGCAGATTCGTGATCCATATTATCATGGCTTTGCTGCACAACTGGCATTTTATTTTCTGATGTCCATTGTTCCTACATTAATAGTTCTTTCTCAGTTACTCGGACTATTTTCTGTTTCATTGGGGGCATTGAGCGATTTAATTCAGAAGTATGTTGCTAAAGATGCAGCTGACGTAGTACTTAAATTAATCTCAAGCCAGTCCACAAAAGGTATGAATACGATCTTTATTGTTATCACCCTGTGGGCAGCATCTCGTGCGGAATTTGCGCTTATGAGGATAGCCAACTATACCCTGACAGGGGGACGAAGCACTGGAAATGGGTACTGGCGTGAAAGAATCCGGGCCATTAAGACCATGGCAATTACCATGTTTACACTGGCTTTTGGGTTGATTATACTCGTTTACGGCGAATTGATCATAGAACTAGTAGCAGCCACCCTGATGAGTACCATTGGGATAAATTACCAAGTAAATATGTTCTGGCTTGTACTCAGGTGGCCGGTAACAATGGTTCTTTATTTCCTGATGGTCAGTTACAGTTATTATATCCTGCCTTCCCAGAAACTCAGATTCAGCCAGATTATGCCTGGAAGCATCTTCGCGTCCGTGGGAATGTTAGTGGTTACTTCGGGATATAAAATCTATACAGAATATATTTCAAATTATGATATCTTGTATGGTTCCATGGCGGCAATTGTGGCCGTAATGATGTGGTTCTATTTCCTGGCCTGGGCACTTGTTTTAGGTATACTTTGCAATAAAGTATGGGCAGATACAAAGCACATAAGTAAATAGATAAAAAGAAAACCCCCAAATAATGAAGTTTATCTGCATTCAACGGACTACCTCATTATCTGGGGGTTTTAAAGTATGTATGTGGTTAATTATCTTGTGATAATTCTGATTTTAATAATTCCAGGAACATTAAGCTTGGAAGCCACTTCTGATTCATTAACTGTACCGTCAATATCAAGAAGTGTGCACGCATAGTCGCCTTTACTCTTATTTAATAGGTTGTTAATGTTTAAATTTAAATCTGAAACCGCACTGGTAATAGCACTTAACATTGCCGGAATGTTTTTATTTAACACGCAGATTCTGGTACCATTTACAGGACCTAAGCTGCAGGCGGGATAATTTACAGAATTTGTAATATTGCCGTTTTCGATATAATCCATCAATTCTTCTGTGGCCATAACAGCACAGTTATCTTCGGCTTCTTCAGTAGAAGCTCCCAGATGAGGAATGCAGATAACTCCGTTTTTACCAACTAACTTGTTGTTAGGGAAATCTGTAATATATTTCTGCACTTTACCGTCAACAAGAGCAATAAGCATATCGTCGTCATTTACCAGTTTATCTCTTGAGAAGTTAAGGAAAATGATACCGTCCTTCATAAGGGCGATTGTTTCTTTATTAATCATACCCTTTGTCTTATCCATTGAAGGAACGTGAATAGAAACATAATCGCACTTTGGCAGTAATTCTTCCAAAGAATGAACTACTGGAATAGTATTGGAAAGATTGTGGGCTGCACGCAGTGTCATGTAAGGGTCGTTACCAATAACCTTCATGCCAAGTTTTTCTGCTGCGTTAGCAACGGAAACACCAATAGCACCAAGACCGATAACACCTAAAGTCTTTCCTTTTATTTCTCTTCCGGCAAACTGGCTTTTGCCTTTTTCTACAGCTTTCGCTGCATCATCATTTCCAACCAGACCATAAGACCAGGTGATAGCATCTGGGATATTTCTTGCGCCAAGGAATATTCCGGCTAATACCAGTTCCTTTACAGCATTGGCATTTGCACCAGGAGTGTTAAAAACAACAATGCCTTCTTCAGCACATTTCTCAACTGGTATGTTGTTTACCCCTGCACCGGCTCTTGCAATGGCCAGCAGATTTTTTGAGAACTCCATTGAAAGCATATCCTGGCTTCTTACAAGAACACCATTTGCTGAATCCATGTCTTCAGTTATTTTATATTGGTCTGTAAGACGGCCAAGGCCTACAGGAGATATTTTATTTAGCGTTGCGATATTATACATTTTTGTCACCTCATAACAAATTTTAATAAAAATTTTGTGATAAACACATGAAAAAATTGTCTTGCTGCACATTATACCACTTTACTAGCCACGAGTAAAGTGCTATAATCATATTTAATTTACATTTAGAAAATCTAAAATATTGTTAATAACAACAATAAATCATATGAAAGAGGTGAATTTTTAATGAACAAAAACAACGGCAGAGTCTATAACTTTTCAGCTGGACCATCTATGCTGCCTTTAGAAGTGATGGAAAATGTTGCAGAACAGCTAACGAATTATATGGGGTGCGGACAGTCCGTAATGGAAATGAGTCATCGATCAAAGGAATTTGAGGCAATTATTGAAGATGCTGAAAAGAACCTGAGAAACCTTATGGACATTCCCGAAAACTACAAAGTATTATTCCTTCAGGGTGGAGGAACATTACAATTTTCAATGGTTCCAATCAATCTGTTGAAGAAGTCAAAAAAGGCAGATTACATCGTAACTGGTACATGGGCAAAGAAAGCAGCAGCAGAAGCTAAGAAATTTGGAGATATTAAAATAGTAGCATCTTCAGAAGACACTACTTTCTCTTACATTCCAAAGGTAAAGAAGGAAGATTTCAGAGCAGATGCTGATTATATACATATTACATTTAACAATACTATTTATGGAACGCACTTTGGGTATATACCTGAGACAGGAGATATTCCACTTGTAGCTGATATGTCATCCTGCATACTATCTGAAAAAATCGATGTAACAAAATTCGGTTTAATCTACGCAGGCGCACAGAAGAACATTGCACCTGCAGGAGTAACTATTGTTATCATCAGAGAAGACCTGATTGGATTTGCACCTGCAGAAACTCCTACTTATTTAGATTATAAGGTTCACGCAGAAAATGGTTCCATGTACAATACGCCTCCATGCTTTACTATTTATGTGGCAGGAGAGGTATTTAAACATATTCTAAAGAATGGTGGAATTGATCCACTGAATAAGCTGGATGTTGAAAAGGCAGGAAGGCTTTATAAATTCATTGATGAAAGTAAACTTTACAATTGCCCAGTTCAGGAAGACAGCCGTTCACTTATGAATGTGGTATTTATAACTGGAGACGCTGACCTGGATAAGAAGTTTATAGCAGAAGCTAAAGCAGCAGGTCTTGTAAATCTGGGAGGACATCGTTCAATCGGAGGCATGAGAGCAAGTATCTACAACGCTATGCCGATGGAAGGCGTTGACGCTTTGATTGCTTTTATGAAAAAGTTTGAAGAAGAAAATGCGAAATAAAAAATTAATATACTTATATATAAGAAATTTAATATAATGGATATATAAAAAGCAGAAATGTGTTAAGATGAAAAGTGATAAAATGAAATATTTTTATCACTTTTCGTATTTTATTATGGAGATAGAGAATTTTTAGTGAATAAGGTAAAATGAGGAAGTATTAATGAAGTATTTTATAATAGTTCCCGATGGAGCGGGGGACGAAAAGATTGAGGAATTGGGTGGTAAAACCCCTCTGGAAGTGGCACAGATGCCTGTGATAGATGGACTTGCAGAAATAGGTGAAGTGGGAATGGTTCAGACCATACCAGAAGGCGTGGCGCCAGGCAGTGATGCTGCCAATCTGTCTGTCATGGGATATGATCCCAGTGTTTATCTGACCGGAAGGTCTCCACTGGAAGCGGCCAGCATTGGCATTGATATGTCAGATACAGATGTGGCTTTCAGAACTAATATTATTACTCTGGTTGATTCTGAAACAGGGAAACCAGCAGACAAAACCACAAGTACTGCATATGAGGATTTGATTATAACGGATCACAGTTCCGGGGATATTACAACAGAAGAGGCTGATGTACTGATTAAAGCAATCCATGAAAAGTTGGGAAATGAAAAGATCCAGTTTTACACAGGGGTAAGTTATCGCCACTGCATGATTGTGAAAGAAGGATCTACAGACTATCAGTTAACTCCTCCTCATGATGTACTTGGAAAAAGAGTTGGAGATTATCTGCCAGAGGGTGAAGGAACCATAAAGGGAGCTGAAGCCCAGAAAGCAGAATTCATTACAGACTTAATGAAGAGCAGCTATGAAGTTCTGAGAAATCATCCGGTCAATCAGGCCAGGATTGCCAAAGGATTAAATCCTGCCAATACTGCATGGATCTGGGGACAGGGGAAGAAACCTAGCCTTTCTTCTTTTTATGATAAATATAAAATAACAGGTACAGCCATTTCTGCTGTAGATTTAATTAAAGGAATAGCCCTTTGTGCCGGATTGGATTCTGTTGATGTAGATGGAGCAACTGGAACCATACACACCAATTACGATGGTAAAGCACAGGCAGCAATAGAGGAATTTAAAAAAGGTAAAGATTTTGTCTATATGCATCTTGAAGGACCGGACGAATGTTCCCATCAGGGAGATCAGCCGGGAAAAATCAAGTGTATGGAACTGATTGATGAAAAAGTTGCAGGACCTGTTATAGATTACTTAAAGAAGTCGGGAGAAGACTTTCGGGTTCTGGTAGTTCCTGATCACAGAACTCCTCTTTGTATCAGAACACATTCATCAACACCAGTACCTTTTGTGATTTATGACAGTTCAAAAGAACAGAAATCAGACAAGACCAGAGCTTTTAATGAAACTTCAGGTAAAATGGGAAAAAGCTTTGGCAGTGGATATGAGTTAGCAGATTATTTTTTTGAGAGATAAAATTAGATTTGGGGAAACAATGAAGAAAACTATTACAATAATGATTGTGCTATTTTCCTTGATTGCAAACCTGGGTGCAAATACTTCAACTGTTTTTGCGGAGACTGACAAGGCAGGAGACACGAAAGCACATGCAATTACAGAAGTACCGTCTATTGTGGCAGAAACAGGGGTTTTAATTGATGCAAAGACTGGCACGGTTTTGTACAATAAGGGAATGGATTTACAAAGGGAGCCTGCAAGTACTACAAAGATAATTACAGGACTTTTGGCAATAGAAAGATTACCGCTGGACAAAGTGGTTACAATTGATGCCAAGACACCTTTCACTGAGGGAAGCAGGATTTACCTTATGGAAGGAGAAAAAATAACAGTAAAAGATTTACTTTATGCACTTTTTCTGGAATCTGCCAATGATGCGGCAGTAGCGTTAGCTGTAGAAATGGCAGGGAATGTGGACGATTTTGCTGTTATGATGAATGAAAAAGCCAAAGAACTGGGAGCAAAAAATACAACTTTCCGTAATCCAAATGGATTACATCTTGATGGACATGTGACTACAGCTTATGACCTTGCTATGATTGCAAAGGGTGCTATGGAAAATCCTACTTTCAGAAAATATGTAAGCACCTATAAGCACACCATTCAGCCAACCAATAAGCAGGAAGAGCCAAGATACTTATACAATACGAACCGATTGCTTTATGATAATAAAACAAAAGTATCGGTAAACGGAGTGCTTCGTGCTGCAAAATATGATGGAGCCATTGGTATAAAAACCGGGTATACAGGTCAGGCAGGGGGTTGCCTTGTGGCAGGGGCATCCAGAAATGGAACAGAACTGATTTCAGTTGTGATGAAATCTACAGATTCTGGAAGGTTTGGGGATTCTATTGCTCTGCTGGACTGGGGGTTTGAAAACTATCATTCTGTAAAAATGGTAGCCAAAGGAACCGAAATGGGAAGCATAAAGGTAGCTCATGGTGAAGAAAGGCAGGTTGCCCTGGTTGCAGAAAAAGATGGATATGTTACTCTTCCTGTTGGGGAGAATAGTAAACACATTAAAAAGGTAGTGAAAGCTGCAGAGAAAGTTAATGCTCCGGTTAAGGCAGGACAGGAGTCTGGAAGTGTTGACTTTTTCCAGAATGGAGTCCTTGTGGGTGCTGTGAACATTGTTGCTGTAAAAAATGTTGCAAAAGGCGGCATTTTTTCCGGATTGGGAGCTTCTGTTAAAGAAAATTCAAAGCTTTTTGTGGGAGCAGGTGTTTTAGTGGGAGCTTTGGTCTCCATTGCAGGAGCCTTGCTTTACATAAGACATAGAAGCATAAAACGCAGAAAACAAAGAAGAGAACTACGTGCAATGAGAATTGCCATGGACAGAGAACGAGATAAAATTTTTTATAATAAAGATAAATATATAAACAGGTAGATATGTTTGATATTAAAGAGAATCTGAAAAAACTCCCGGATAGCCCGGGAGTTTATATTCATAAGGATAAACTGGGGCAGGTTATTTATGTGGGGAAAGCTGTTTCTTTACGAAACCGGGTGCGCCAGTATTTTCAGTCGCCTAAAAACATGCAGGCAAAAGTCCGGGCTATGGTGAGTCATATTGAGGAATTTGAGTATATTACTACAAATACTGAAATGGAAGCTCTGATTCTGGAATGTACACTGATAAAGAGGTACATGCCTAAGTATAACGTATTACTCCGTGACGACAAGACTTATCCTTATATAAAACTGACTATGAATGAGCCATACCCCAGACTGGTTAAAACTAGAAGGGTTGAAAAGGATGACTGTAAATATTTCGGCCCCTACAGTGATGCAGGGGCAGTAAATCAGATGATTGATTTGCTGAATAATATATTTGCTCTGAAGCGGTGTGCCACAAAGAAATTTCCCGAGATTATAAAACCCTGCCTGAATTATCATATCCAACAGTGCAGGGGTATATGTACTGGAAAGGTAAGCAGAGAATCTTATATGCAGGATATAGGCCAGATTACAGAGTTTTTAAATGGTAAAACCAAACCTTTGACGGACATGCTGACAGAGAAAATGCAGGAAGAATCCGAAATGCTTAACTTTGAAAGAGCTGCAGAATTGAGAGACTACATTGCAGCGGCCAGAACTATTTCTGAAAAGCAGCATGTGGTAATGCTTGGAATAAAGGACCTGGATATCGCTCTGGCCATTTCCAGCAGCCAGAAGTCCTATGTGGTGCTGTTTTTTGTAAGAAATGGGAAGTTAACCGGCCGTGAAAATTTTGCCATGGAAGGGACCCAGGAGAAAAATGAGCTGGTCAGTGAATTTATAAAGCAGTACTATAGTGAGAATCCCAATATTCCGTATGAAATTCTTGTGGAACAGCCTTTGGAAGAAACGGAGCTGATTGAAAGCTTCCTGGGAGAGATGGCAGGCAGACAGGTAAAAATCACCGTACCTAAAAGAGGAGATAAACGGGATCTGCTTCAACTGGCACAAAAAGATTCCATTGAGATGTTAAAGACTATTGATGAACGGGAAAACAATAACAAGGCACGGCGGGCCGCCTTATCAAAAGAGATTGGGGACCTGATTGAGCAGATTATGGGTGACATCCCGACAAGGCATAAAGATCAGCATGATTCCCAATCGAATCAAACCAGGGATTATAGGGTAGAAGCCTACGATATTTCCAATACCAATGGTGTGGACTCTGTGGGCGCAATGGTTGTATTTGAAGGATTAAAACCCAACAAAAAAGAGTACAGGCGATTTAGAATCCGAACCATAGAAGGACCAAATGACTATGGCAGTATGCAGGAAGTCCTATACAGAAGATTTAAAAGGGCAATGGACGGTGATCCAGCTTTTAATACTCTGCCTCATATACTTTTTATTGATGGGGGCAAAGGGCAGGTATCGGCTGTACAGCAGATTCTGAGCGCTATGAAGCTTTCCGTGGCAGTCGTTGGCATGGCCAAGGATGATAAACACCGGACCAGAGCATTGATTTATAAGCCATTTGGGCAGGAAGAATATACAGAACTTCTTCTGAAGGAGCATCCGCTGCTCTTTAAATATACCGGAGCTGTACAGGAAGAAGTCCACCGGTTTGCCATCGATTACCACAGAGGGCTTCGGGGAAAACGGATTCAGGGATCTGCTCTCGATGAAATTGATGGTGTGGGACCTCAAAGACGTAATTCACTTTTAAGCTATTTTGGAAGTCTGGATAAAATTAAAAATGCTACTGTTGAAGAATTGTGTATGGCACCGGGAATCACAGAACAGGTGGCTAAAAATATCAAAGAATATTTTGATTGATAAAGGCAAATTATGGTGGTATAGTAATGATAATAGTATGTGAAAATTTGCATATACTAAAGAAATTACCAAAACGATTTTTACATGGAGGACTTTAATATGTCAGATAAAGAGAAATGCGCTGGCGGTTGTGGCTGCGGATGCGGTGATCACGAACACGATGAATCAGATTTTTTAACTTTGGAATTTGATGATGGCGTAGAAGTAGAATGCGAAATCATGGGTGTATTTGATTTTGAAGGAAAAGAATACATCGCTCTTGTTCCTGATGATGGAACAGATGATGTTTACATCTATGGATACAAGGAAGTAGGCGAAGAAGAATTTGAATTGATCGATATTGACGATGATGCAGAATTTGAAAAGGTTGTAGCTGAATTTGATAAATTAACAGCAGAAGAAGAATAGTCATTTATTTATAAGAGTTTTATAAAAAATAGATTAAGAAACAAAAAACAGGGAGTAAATTACTCTCTGTTTTTTGCTTTGCTGATTTTTTATTTATTTAGGGGAATCCAAAAGGACCGTTAAATTTTATGGGGATAAAATTTAACTAATTCCCTTAATTTTTTTTAGCATATACCTATTAAAAACTAATGTCAATAGTCAGTTTAATATTACTTTATATGGAAATTGCAGAATAACACAAATTTGCTGTGATATTCCGGATAAATTGCTGTTTTTACATGGAATCTTGCGGTTCAATACTTAAAAATATTTATTAAACTTTATTATACCATACCTGATAGAATTTTTTAATAGTTGAATTGTTTTATAGTTTCGGATATAGTAACAATGTGTGGTCAAAAGGATGACCGATGAGTTGGAGGATATTATGAAAAAATATGATATTATAATTGCCGGAGCAGGTGCAAGCGGAGTATTTTTATCATACGAACTTACGAAGCTTGATAATACAGCAAAAATATTAATGTTAGATAAAGGTGCACCTCTTGAGAAACGGGTATGCCCGATTAAATTAGGAAAAGCAAACAATTGTATTAAGTGTGAGCCCTGCCACATTATGAATGGGTATGGCGGAGCAGGAACATTATCTGATGGAAAATACAATATTACAACTAAATTTGGCGGAGACCTGCATTCTTATATCGGTCAGGATAAAGCCATGGAACTAATGGAGTATGTGGATGAAGTCCTCTGCAGTTTCGGAGGTGCGGATGCTAAGCTTTACTCCACAGGAAATTCCGATTTAAAGACTACGGCATTAAGGAATAATCTTAATCTGCTTGATGCTAAGGTAAGACACCTGGGAACAGACAGGAATGTCCAGATTCTTGAAAGAATATGTAATTATACGAAAGAAAGAGTTGAAATGCAGTTTTATTCAACTATTTCTGAAGTAATGCAGAATTCAGACGGGTCTTTTAATGTAAAAACAAGCAAAGGGGAAGAGTTCCAATGTACGGATCTGGTTCTGGCTACTGGAAGGTCTGGCTCAAAATGGATTTCGGATATCTGCAATCAAATGAATATAGGGCTGGAACAAAACCGTGTGGATATAGGGGTCCGGGTTGAACTTCCTGCTGAAATTTTTAAGCACATTACAGATGAAGTTTACGAGAGTAAAATTGTTTATAAGACTGATAAATATAATGACATGGTTAGAACATTCTGCATGAACCCCTATGGGGAAGTTGTGGCAGAGAACACCAATGGTATTGTGACTGTAAATGGACATAGTTATGCGGATCCATCCCTCAGAACTGAAAATACAAACTTTGCCCTTTTAGTGTCCAACAAACTGACTGCACCATTTAAGGATAGTAACGAATATGGAGAGTCCATAGCTAAGCTTTCAAACATGCTGGGAGGTGGTGTTCTCATGCAGAGGTTTGGGGATCTTGTCAAGGGGCGAAGAAGCAGCGAAAGGCGTATGGAAAAATGTTTTACCAGACCTACACTGAAAGCAACTCCAGGAGATCTCAGTCTTGTACTTCCTAAGAGACAATTAGATAACATTATTGAAATGATATATGCATTAGACAAGATTGCTCCAGGAACGGCTAATGAAGATACGCTTCTTTATGGAGTTGAAGTTAAATTCTACAATTCAAGAGTTGAGGTAGATGGTAACCTTGAAACTAAAGTGAAAGGACTGTATGCTTTGGGAGATGGCTCTGGTGTAACCCACTCTTTATCACAGGCTTCAGCCAGCGGAATCCATCTGGGTCGAATACTGTCTAAAAAATATTCAAAATAGCAAAATATAAATGAAAAAACAAGATGATTAAGCAAGATAACATCTTGTTTTTCTTTTTTCGACAAAAACTTTTAAAATATTACAAAAAATCAGGCAAAATTAGTATAAAATATATTGAATATATATTGATAAAAATTAAATTTATGCTATAATATTTAGAAATTGCACTATTTCCATGAATAAAATGTAATATGTTGAAAATGTTTTAATCCAATTTAATTTGTGGGATATGAATGGTTAAAACTGAAGATTTGGCAAAGCAGCCGAAAGACTGTGACGCAAAACTATAGGGCCTGAACTCTGTGAGATGGCAGCCAGTTGCATATATTGGAACTCCTAAAGTGTGCAATAGGAGTTTTTTTAGTTGGATAAATTAGTTGTATGTAGTAAATTTAAGTGAAAAGGGTGCAGAGGTTAAAGGAGTGGGCAACCATGAGTAATATAGGAGTCGCTGTAGTTGAAATAGCTGATGCAAATGTGCATAAATTGTTATATGCAAATAAGAATTATTATATGACCAGAAAATACCAACCAGAAGAAATACAGGAAACGTACGAAAATAATGTAGTTGAACTGCTTGATTCAGAGAGCAGAATACGGATGAATATTTTAATTGAAGAGGCATTGAGGTACAAGAAAAATACTCTGAATTTTGATATAAAAGTCAGGTGTAAGGACGGCTGTTACAGATGTCTTCTTTGCAAAGGAAAATTAATATATAAGCCGGAACGGGTTACGATGAATATTGTTGAAACAGATATAACAAGTGTTAGTGATAATCTGTCAGCAGGCATTTTGTAGTGGGATAATCTGAGGCTTAAAAATGCAGCTGTAAAATGTATAAAAAAACAAACATTTTTCTACAATATTTTATGTTTTATAAGGCAAAATAGTTGCAAAATATGTTGAATAATATATAATTTAAGAAGAATAAAAAGTGGATAGGATTATATCCATTTTTTTGGAACAATGTGAAAAAATGTAATTACCAATGTAGGGAAACAGTTTTACTTTACGTATAAAAATGTCAAGGATGACATCATTCAAAAACCAGAAAGGTGGTATGTATATTGTCATTTTTAAATTCAATGAATATTAGCGCTTCTGCGCTGACAGCCCAGAGACAAAGGCTTGATATTATTTCTGAAAATGTGGCCAATATTGACACAACGAGAACGGAAGCCGGTGGACCTTATCGAAGGAAAATGGTAGTTTTTGAAGACAAGGCTGGAGATGTTTCCTTTAAGGACTCTCTCAACAACGCAATACTGGAGAAGGATTCCAGCGGCAGGATGGTCAGACGTGATTATTCACCAGGAGTAAGGGTCAGCAATATAGTTCAAGACCAGAGTGATTTTAAGACCGAATACAACCCTGAAAATCCTGATGCAGATCAGAATGGATATGTAAAGCTTCCAAATGTAAACATGCTGGAAGAAACCATAGACAGTATGTCAGCTACAAGATCCTATCAGGCAAATGTGACTGTTCTAAATGCTGTAAAACTCATGGCTCAGAAGGCACTGGATATTGGCAAATAACTATCAGCATGTGAAGTAAATTGGAGGTAATAAGGAGATGTTTATAGACCCTATACAGGTGGCTAACAATATTTCGGATATAAGCCAGATTAATAAAGTAAATGACAATAAGAAAACAGTAAATGGTACAGCTGGTGTAAGTGATGCCGGAGCAGCACAGGGCGCGCAGGTACCATTTAAATCTGTGTTTGAAGATGCAGTTAAGGATGTTATCAGCACGGACCAGCAGGTGAATGCTGATGCTCAGAAGCTTGCAACCGGACAGAGTGATAATTTACATCAGTACAGTATTGATATCGCAAAAGCTCAGCTATCGATTGACCTTTTAGTTGAATTAAGAAATAAAGCACTTGATTCATACAATGAAATCATGCGCATGAGTATTTAATTAGGATAAGGTGGCAGTAAATTGCGAGAACGTTTAATAGAACAATTTAAACAGATAAAAGAAAAATTGGCAGCTGTAAATGCCAAACTCAGCAAGAAGCAAAAAATTATTATTGTAATTGCGGTGGTGCTGATTATTGCAATTTCATTTGCAATAACCCTTGCATTGAATACTACTAAATTTGATGTGCTCTATACAGGGCTGGATGAATCAGAGGCAGTAGAGATTATAGGGGTATTGGAAAATCAGGCTATAAAATATAAACATGAAGACGGAGTCATTTATGTGCCTGAAGACATGGTTGATAAAGTGAAGGTGGCATTAGCTGCAGAAGGATATCCTAAAAGTGGCTTTACATATGATGTTTTTAAAAACAATGTCAACTTAATGTCTACAGATTTTGAAAAGTATAAATATGCACAGTTTGAACTGGAGAGCCGTATGGCTGAAACCATTAAACAATTTGACGGGGTTAAAGATGCCACTGTTACCATAGCTATGGCTGAAGAACAGAAGTATGCGTTAGAAGAAGATAAAAAGGATTCTTCTGCATCCGTTACTGTAACCATGGAAGATGGCGGATCCCCAAGTGCGAAACAGGTTAAGGGAATTCAAAGACTGGTTGCAAAAGGTATACCGGGCATGAAGATAGAAAATGTAGCCGTTATTGATGGTAATGGTGAAGAAGTCAGTGCCAGTGAGGACAATACCCAGGAAGGTGCAGCTGCATTAAAACTCAATGTTGAAAAGCAGATTGAAAGTAATATCAAAGGCAAAGTTCTCCACATATTCCAGCCAGTATTTGGTGAAGACAATATCAGAGTGAGTGTAAACTGTTCCGTTGATATAGACAAAAAGATTAAAGAAATAATACAATACATTCCTTCCCAGGATAACAAGGGCGTTCTGTCAAAATCCACCTCAACTTATGAAGTACAGGGGCAGGGAAAAGTGACTACCGGTACACCGGGAACTCAGACAAATGCAGATGTTCCAGTATATCCTGGAGTTACCACAGACGGAAATGATATTTATTTTAAGGACGACAGGGCTTTGGAATATCTGGTTAGTCAGGTAAAAGAACAGGTTCAGAGCGATTCTGGAGAACTGACAGATACTACAGTATCTGTAGCCGTAGACAGTGCAAGCCTGACTCCTGCAAAAGCTGGTGAAATGAGACAGGCGATTGCCCTTGCAGCAGGTATTGATCCTTCCCTTGCGGATACGAAGATTGCTATTTTTAATGCACAGTTCTATGAGCCAAAACCGGTTCAGGCTTCTGGAATCTCAGCTATACTTGATGCAAATCCGATTTTGAAGATAATCATTCCGGCAGTCTTGGCGCTATTGATTTCTTTAATTGTTGTTGTATTTGTTATTATCAGAAAGACAAAATTAAAGAACAAAGCACAAGAACTGGCAGCGGAAGAAGTTCTGCCTATAGAAGAAACGGAAGAACTTGTACGTCTTGACGAACTTGGAAAAACAAGAGAAGAAGAACTTAAGAGTCAGATACAAGACTTTACGGATCTTAATCCAGAGATTTCAGCTCAGTTACTTAAGACTTGGTTAAGAGGAGAAGAAGACAATGAGTAGAGATGATAGCGGGCTAACAGCACAGCAAAAAGCAGCGGCTGTAGTTATTTCGCTTGGGGCTGAAAGAGCCTCCAAAATATATAAATTTCTTGGTGAGGAGGATTTAGAGACTCTTACACTGGAAATAGCAAAACTGAATCATGTTACTCCTACACAAACAGAAGCAGCCATGGATGATTTCTATAAATTGTGCTTAACTCAGAAAGTTATCACTGAGGGAGGTGTTGATTATGCTAAAACAGTGCTTGAGAAAGCTTTTGGCCCTCAGACAGCTACAACACTGCTGGAGAGAGTTACCAGAAATCTGAAAACAAGAGCATTTGAGTTTATCAGAAAGACAGACAGCAAGAACCTTTTTGCAATTATACAGCATGAAAGACCTCAGACTATAGCATTAATTTTATCTTACGCAAAACCTGAACAGGCATCAGAGATAATTACTGAACTGCCTAAAGAAAAACAGGTAAAAGTTGTAGAGTGCATTGCAAGAATGGATAGTGCAACACCGGAAACCATCAAAATCGTGGAAAATATTTTAGAGAAAAAATTTGCCTCTGTACTTTCTCTGGATTTTGCTCAGGTTGGAGGCGTAGATTACATTGCTGAAGTAATGAACAATATTGATAGAAGTAATGAAAAATACATATTCGATGAATTAAGCAAAAAAGATATTAAACTTGCTGATGACATCAGAAATAAAATGTTTGTATTTGAAGATATTACATTACTTGATGACAGAAGCATACAGGAATTCCTGCGTGAAGTTGATACTCAGGATATCGTTTATGCATTAAAGGGTTCTACCCAGGAAGTTGCAAATATGATCTTCTCCAATATGTCTAACCGTATGACAGAAACGGTTAAGAGTGAATTAGAGTTTACTTATAACGTTCGTCTAAAAGATGTAGAAGAAGCTCAGCAGAGGATTGTTGGTATTATAAGACGTCTGGAAGAAGAAGGACGACTTATGATCAATAAAGGCGGGAAGGATGAGATAATTGCGTAAATCCTATGAAGTTTTACAAGTTCAGACGGCTCTGCAGAAAGCAGAAAAGCAATTAGAAGAAGCCATAGAACGTGTAAAAATGGAAAGCAACTACAAAAATTCCGAAAACAGCGATGCCCAGAAAGCTGTAGAAGATGCTATGTCTGAATTTAAAAAAGCAGTCATGGAAGAGCAGCGGCATGAAGAATTAAAGACAGATAAAGGTGTCAAACAGATTTATGGTTACGGGCCGGAACTGTCCAGACACGAAACAATAGACAGCGATATCTCACAGATAGATGAAGACAAGAAGTCAATTTTAGCAAGTATTTTAGGGGAAGAGATTCTGGAAAAAGAGGAATTGCGCCGGGATGAAGATTTATTAAATGATGAATTTCACGATGGATATGATTCTCTCTCCAAGATTGCGTCTTTTAATACTGCTATCAAACTTAAGAGCGGTAAATCACCGGATGCAGATATTCTTAACGAAAGTGAAGAATATGAAATGAAGTGTTTTAACGAGAAAAATGTCTTTGAAGATGAATCTTATGAATATGAGGCAGATGATATAATGCCCACCAACTACTATCTCAGCTCTTTTGATGATGAAGAAGGAGAGATTAAGCCTTATGATATCAATGAGGCATTGGTTTTAGGTGAAATAGTTCCGCCAGACAGGATGCCAGAAGCAGTTGAGGATACTTCAGATGATGAAGATGGATTTATTCCGTCAGATGAAGAACTGGAAGCTAACAAAAAAGAGATTCTTGAACAGGTTCAAAAACAGGCTGAAGATATTTTAGACAGGGCTTCTGATGAAGCAGCAAGAATTATTGATGGTGCTCATGAAGAAGCGCAAAAGATTATAGAGGAAAAAGTCCAGAAGGCTATGGCAGAAGCATCAGAAAAAGGATTTGCCCAAGGATTCGAAAAAGGACAAAATGCAGGGTATCTGGACGCAGAAAATGCTGTGAATGAAGGAATGATTCAGGAGGCAGCAGCTTTTAGAAAAGAACTGGAGGAATCTCTTCAGGCATTTGAGGAAAGAAAAGAAGAAATCCTGCAGAGCAATCTTGGGGAACTTTCAGATCTGGCTGTTAATATTGCTGAAAAAGTAATTAAAATCAGTTTAAAATCCAGTAAAGATGTAGTGGCTAAAATGATAGTTGCTGCTGCAGAAGACTGCAGAGATAAACAATGGGCAAAAGTATATATTTCTCATGAGGAAAAAGCTATAGCCATGAATTTAGAGAAAGAACTTATCGATGCCCTAAACCAGATTTCTTCAAATGTTAAAGTGGTGGTAATGGAAGATGAACCCTCAGGAACCTGCATCATAGAGTCACCAGATCAGATTATAGATGCCAGTGTTGGAACGCAACTTGATAATATACGGCAAATCATCAGTGATAATAAATCTTAGGGGGGAAAAGGCTTGTATTTAAAAGAACTGTCAGAGCTTATTAAGAACTCAGAAACTTTTGAACATATTGGCAAAATTGAAAACATTGTAGGTATGAGTATTGAAGCTTCTGGCATAAAAGCAAGCATTGGAGATATAAATGTCATAACCTCCAAAGACGGGAAAAGAAAGGTCATGTCAGAAGTTGTAGGCTTTAAGGGAGATAAGACCATCTTAATGCCCTATGATTTCATAGAAGGAATGGGGTCTGGAGATTTTGTACGGAGTACAAAGAAGAGACTCAGAATCCCGGTAGGCCAGTTCTTATGTGGCAGAACTATTAATGCCATGGGTGAACCTATTGATGGGCTGGGATCTGTTGACCATTCTGTTATGTGCAGTGTTGAAAATAATTATATAAATCCGCTGAGCAGACCGCCCATTACAGAGAGAATACATTTCGGGATTAAAGCCATGGACGGATTCCTTACTGTGGGAAAAGGCCAGAGAATTGGAATCTTTGCCGGAAGTGGTGTAGGTAAAAGTACCTTGCTGGGTATGATTGCCAAGCAGGCCTCCGCAGACATAAATGTAATTGCCCTGGTAGGAGAAAGAGGCAGGGAGGTTAAGGAGTTTATAGAAAGAGATCTGGGACCGGAGGGAATGGCAAGATCTGTACTTGTGGTTGCTACTTCGGATCAGCCGGCAGTACAAAGAGCTAAATGCCCTATTGTGGCCACAGCTATTGCAGAATATTTTAAGGATCAGGGCAAAGACGTGCTTTTGATGATGGATTCATTAACAAGATTTGCCATGGCCCAGAGAGAAATCGGGCTGGCTGTAGGAGAACCACCGGTTGCCAGAGGCTATACTCCTTCGATTTATGCAGAAATGCCGAAGCTTCTGGAAAGAAGCGGAAACTTTGAGCAGGGATCTATAACAGGTATTTATACGGTTCTGGTTGAAGGAGACGACACCAACGAACCTATAGCGGATACCGTTCGAGGTATTCTGGATGGACATATCATCCTCTCAAGAAAACTGGCTGCAAGGAACCATTTTCCAGCGATTGAAATTGGTGGCAGTATTTCCAGATTGATGGCGGCTATAGTGGATGAAAACCATAAGGCTATGGCTTCCAAAATAAGGGATATGTTGGCTGTATATGAAGAAAATGCTGACTTAATATCAATTGGAGCCTATAAGCCTGGTGCCAGTGCCAGACTAGATAATGCTGTATCAAGGATTGATGCGGTTAATAACTTTTTAAAGCAAAAGACTACTGAGTTTTTCAGCTATGATGATACCCTGGAGGGGATGACCAGAATTTTGGAATAACCGTTGAAAAATTGAGGAAAAAGGTATAAAATGAATTATTATGGCGAAGTTTAAGTTTTCTTTAAAATCAGTGGAAAAATATAGGAATATTACCCTGGACGAAGCGAAAGCAAATTATGCTAAAGCAGTCTCAGATGTTAATAAACAAAATGAACTTATATTAAAGATAAAAAGCGAATTAGCCGATATAAATAGAGAGCTAAACTATAAGAATAGTCAGGGAATAACTATCCTGGAACATCAGGGATATAAAGTATATATAAAGATTCTGGAAAATAATATAAAAAATGAAGAAGATAAACTAAAAGGGCTGAAAAAAATAGAGCACCGACGACGAAGCGAATTGATTGTGGCAAAAACCGATGTTATGTCTATAGAAAAACTTCGGGAAAAAAGATTTGAAGAGTATAAGAAGGAAGAAAGCAAAAAAGAAGCACTGGCTACGGAAGAGTTTATCTCTAATCAGTTATCCAGCCGTAAGTAATGGCTTGATATATAATTCCTCTTATTTAATAAGGGGATAAGCACCTTAAAAACTAAATAGGAAGGGAGGTCCTTGAATGAATGCAGGAGTGTTTTTTCAAACCATGAACAGTAGTCCTACTGTAAAAGCAGGAAGCACTCAGCTGGCCAATGCTAGTAACAACTCTAAAGATTCTTTCAAACAGGAAATGGATAAAGTTTTTGACAGAAAGCAAAATGATGCCAATAGTACAGTTAAAAGTCCCATACCTGAAAAGAGCAATGATTCTAGCCGTGTCCAGCAAAAAACAGATTCAAAGAAGTATCCGAAGGATGATGCAGATTCCGGCAAGGATGACCAGAATGTTAATGCTGAACAAGCAGGACAAATTCTGGCGGCAGCTCAGCTTCAGCAACCGGTTGTACCAACAGTAAATGTGGGTAACAGTATCGGCGATATGCTGCAGCAGATACAAAATCCAGCTATAACGGAGGTATTGGTTAAACCGGATATAGTTGAATCCCCATTGAATCTAAATGAGAGTATTAAACCTGATGAAGGAGCAAAAAACGGTGACATTAAACTACCATTCCAGAACAGCATTGATTTAGTTAAATCATCCATGATTCAATCAAATCAAAATGATACTCAGGACAATCAGATGTCAGGTTTCGGTGAAAACCTTACAAAGGAAAATCCTATACTGGGACAGGATGTAAAGGAAGCTGATACTACTCAGAGTGAACCAACCGTTTCTCAGGAAGTTAAACCTGTAAAAGACGATGCAACTGTTGAAATAACAGATAAACCAGAGGGAAATATATTTCTAAAGAATAGTAATCTGGATTTATCAAAAGTAAACATAAAAGTTGCAGAAGCGCCTGTTGACACAAATCAGGCTGACATGGCTCAGCAGCTGGCAGACAAAATTATGTACAAACTCAGTGCAGGAAAACAGGAATTTGATTTGCAACTCAATCCAAGGGAACTGGGAAAGGTTAACATCAAAATGATATTTCAGAATGGAAGTGCAGAGCTGGTCATGACCGCGTCTAACCCAAAGGCGCATCAGTTACTTTCCATGCAGGCAGATACTTTACGAGGTATATTGGAAAATAATACTGGCATGAACAGTACCATTCACTTAAAGCAGGCTGAAACAGCTAGTGGTCAATTTGACAGGGACAATTTCCAGCAGCAGAGTAATGAGAAGCAGAACCAGCAGAACCAGAAACAGGAAAAGAAAACTACAGAAGGAATTTCATTTGTAGACAGACTCAGACTGGGACTGGTGGACAATCTGGACGAAGCTGTATAGAAAGGAGGAGACAAGTTTTGGCAGACACTACGATTAATGATAGCATGTTAAAAGCAATGAAAGCTGTCACTACGGATAAGAGCAAAAGCACAAAGTTGAAATCTGACATTAACCTTCAGACTATGGACTGGATGTCTCTTTTGGTGGCACAGTTAAAAAACCAGGACATGTATAACCAGACGGATAATACCCAGATGATGACCCAGATGGCACAGTATTCACAGATACAGGCTGTACAAAGCATGGTATCTCTCCAGGAAGAAATATTTGCTATGAATACTTCTTCATATGCATCCTCATTAATAGGAAAAGACGTAACTGTGGCTACATTGGAAAAAAGTACAGATTCTACTGGAACTACGGATAAACTGGTTACCACAAAAGGCAAAATTACAGGAGTAACTTTGTTTGAAGGATCCCCGATGATTTATATCGGAGATAAGAAATTTTCTTTCAACCAGATCATGCTTATAGGTGATGTACCAGATGGTAGCAGCAGTTCAACAGGTACTGGCACAGATACCACTAAAACTGGCGGTACTACTGGAGGCACAACAAATAATACCACAGGTGGTTCTGGAGACAATACAACAAATAATAACACTGGGGGCAACTCTACTAATTCCCAGACGTCAGGTTCCGGAGGAAGCGGAAATTAAACAACAGACAAATATGACATGAAAGGGAGGTGTTGAAAATGGCTGACATTAAGGTAGGAAATAACTATCAGAATATTAACCAACTGGTAGGAAACAGAAGTGTAAACAACACAAATAATCTGAATCGCAATTCTGGCATTACTACAATAGGAGCAGATTTTGGAACTCTCTTAAAAGAACAACTTGACAAAAACAGTGGCGCTGATAAAAATCAGGGGTTACAGTTTTCTAAACACGCACAGGAAAGAGTTGTACAAAGAGGAATTGAACTGACTCCTGAATTGATGGATGACCTGAATTCAGCTGTTAAAAAGGCTGATGCAAAGGGCGCCAAAGATGTAGTCATATTTGATTCCATGAATGCGTTTATCGTAAATGTACCAAATAAAACAGTAGTTACTACCATGTCTGGCAGTGAAATGAGAGACAATGTGTTTACAAACATTGATGGTGCAGTAATACTGTAAATTGTAAATAAACAATTTAATAAACCGTGTATAAAATAGCCGGACCATTTATGGAGGTTATGAGGTATATGGACTGATATATCTCAGCACGGATCTGAAAGGAGAAAATAGATGGTTAAATCGATGTTTGCTGCTGTAGCAGGACTTCGCGCCCATCAGGCAAAGATGGACGTTATCAGTAATAATATAGCCAATGTTAATACTTATGGGTATAAGGCTGCAAGGGCAACGTTCAGGGATGTATTCTATGCAACATCTTCAGGTGCAAATGATGCAGGAGCTGTGTATGGTGGTACAAACCCATCCCAGCTTGGTTATGGTTCAAAGCTTGGGTCAATTGATTCCCTTATGACAGGGGGAGGTACTGCCACTACTGATAATCCGACAGACTGTATGATTCAGGGTAATGGCTTTTTCCTTGTAGGTCAGAAACCTACCGAAACAGCTGGAGTTCGAAATGGAATTGCAGTTGAAGATGGTTTAAATGATGATGGTACTATAAATACCAATGAATCTGCAGGAAAGGTTAATCAGACGGACATATCCGGATTGAATATGACAAGGGTTGGCATCTTTACTTTTGACGGAGCTGGAAACATGGTAGATTCCAACGGCAGAATGGTATATGGCTTTGCAAGTACATATGATTCTACCAATAAAACTTATTCTTTGAATAAGAAAGAGATTACTGCTTTAAGAATGCCAAACAAGAACTCAGACCCAACCAAATATGAGCCAATGGCATTAAAAAACATTACCATTGGTAAAGATGGAAGCATTGTAGGTACAAATGACCAGAATCAGACTATATTAGTTGGTAAAATTGCGCTTGCCAATGTTCCCAATCCAAATGCATTGGAAAGAGGAGAAAATTCCTATTACACAGCTAAGGCAAATACGGGTACAATAACAGTAAATCCATCAGGACAGAATTCTACTGGTACTGTAGAATCAGGATGCCTTGAAATGTCTAATGTAGACTTATCTAAAGAATTTTCAGATATGATTACTACAGAAAGAGGATTCCAGGCTAACACAAGAATTATCACAGTAACAGATTCAATGCTTGAAGAATTGGTAAATCTGAAAAGATAGCTATATGATGCATGGAGGGGCAGATTAGGCCCCTCCTGCAATATGATAAAGTGAGTGGGAAAAAATGATAAAACTTACAAAACTAAATGGCGTAGAATTTCTGCTAAATGATTCTCACATTCAGATTATTGAATCAATACCGGAGTCCAAGATTGTTCTGGACAATAAAGATTATTATCTGGTAAAAGAGTCTTTTGATGAAATAATCAATAAAATTGCAGAATTTAATGCCAAAACAGCAGATAAGGAAAGTTACTTAAAGGCCAGAAGAGGTTTAACTGAAGTGGCTGACGAAAACCAAGAGTCTGCTATAAAGTGAATATGTACTTACCGATAGTTTATCAGAGAGAAATCAATTACCTGGTTGTCATGTGAAGGTTAAACAGGTTTAACTGTGTCTGATGATTAATCAGGATTTACATATATATTTATCCTATTATACGAAAAAAGGATAAAATCAGATAACAACACTAAGTCTCGGAAAATGGAGACAAAAGGATAAAACTAAAGATAAAAAATAGGAGATTTAGATGGCTGACGTATTATCACAAAGTCAAATTGACGCCCTACTCAATTCTCTGAGTTCTCCCGAAGCTGTGGCTCAGGAAGAGAAGTTAATTGAGGAAGAGGAAAACAAAAAAATAAAAAAATACGACTTTAAGACTCCTAAAAAATTTACAAGAGACCGGTTAAAGTTAGTGTTTAGTGTGTATGAAAATTTTGCACGTGTAATCTCATCATATTTAACAAGTATGATGCGTCTTTCCTGCCAGGTTGAAATGGTAGATATAGAAGAACAAAAATATTTTGAATTTAACAATGCATTATCAGAAAATGATATAGTTGCTATGGTGGATGGATCTGTTAATAACGGCAAAGGTGATTCAGAGACCTTGATGATTCAGATGAGTAATCCTGTTATATATTCGCTGATTGACAGAATGATAGGCGGGTCTGGTGAAGCTGACGGAGCTGAAACAGATGGGGGATTTACCGATATAGAAATATCCCTCTTTGAAAACGTCATGGTTCACTTACTGCCTATAATGGAAGAGTCATGGCAAAGCTACTTTGATGTGGCCTTTAAGTTTGACAAAATAGAAACCAATCCAAGATTAATTCAGAGTATTCAGGCTGATGAAATTGTAGTAATTGTTGTATTAAATATAGAGATAAAAGATACTACAGGCACTTTTAATATTTGTATTCCCGGCGGAATCATGGAAGATGTCTTTAAGCTTACAGATCAGTCAAATATTGCGGGAAGGAAAAGAGAGCACCAGGATGAAGTCGCCAGAGAGGAAATACTGGACAGCTTGAAAGATTCCCCCTTGAAATACGAGCATTTTTAGGCGAAGCAAATATTCTGTTAGAAGATGTATATTCGCTTAAACCTGGTGATGTGATAAACTTAAGGAAACCTAAGGATTCAGAGGTAGCTGTATACGTGGAGGACAAACCATGGTATAAGGGGCGCCTGGGAGAGAAGAAAGGCAGTGTTGCAGTAAAGATAACCGGAACTACAATAACCCGGTAGTAGCAGAGGTGATATATGAGCGATAATAATAATTATTTTACCCCCATGGAGATAGATGGCATTGGTGAAATACTAAATATAAGTTTAGGGTCTTCAGCAACTGCTATGTCAGATATGCTTGGCAGAAAGGTTACCATAACTACTCCTAATGTTAAAGTCAGAAGTTACGATGAGTTTGAAATAAGTGAAGTGGAACCTGCTGTGGGGGTTGAGATTACATATGTAACAGGTCTTAGTGGAAACAATTTGATGCTGCTAAGGAAAGATGATGTAAGAAAAATTTTGGAAATACTGATGTATACCGAAATTGATCCTGAAACTTTTGAACTGGATGAACTTTCATTAAGCGCTGTCTGTGAACTGATGAATCAGATGATGGGTGCTTCAGCGACTGCTTTAGCAGATGTAATAGGTACCATGGTGAATATATCAACACCTGTGGCCTTTGAAGTTGAAGATCCGGAGGCATTTAAGGAAAAGTATTTCAGTACAGATGAACCAATGGTAGAAGTTTATTTCAATATAGAAATTGAGGATACTTTCTCCAGTAAGTTCATAACTATGCTATCTATAGACTTATGTAAGAAACTTATTTCATCATTTGGGTTTATGGAGAATGATAAAATTGATGAGCAGGGGAATCAGGAAGCAGCTAAAACTGAAAATGTTATGAATGCCGTGGCGGCGGATGCAGCAAATGCTCCAGTAAACCCATCTCCGGCACAACCGGTATCCCAGCAGCCTCAACAACCACAAATGCAGATGCAGCAGGGTATGCCAATGCAGGGATATCCGCAGCAGATGTATGCACAACCGCAATATACCAGAGATCCAAGATTAATCAATGTTCAACCAGTATATCAGAATTATGAAGTTACACCGGCTGAAGCAGGGACAAATCTGGATTTAATTATGAAAGTTCCCCTTCAGGTTTCAGTTGAAATTGGAAGGACAAAAAAACTTGTAAAAGAAATATTGGAACTTGGACAGGGATCCTTAGTAGTATTAGACAAATTAGCCGGTGATCAGGTTGATGTTTATGTAAATGGTCAATGTATTGCAAAAGGCGATGTCGTAGTAGTGGATGATAACTTTGGTGTAAGAATCACTGAAGTAATCAAAAAGGCTGATTTAATTAACAGTCTATAAATTAAAAAACAATTAAAAGTTATATTATTTTCAAATTGCTTTTAAAGAAAGAGGTAAAAAAATGGCAAAAATTTTGTTAGTTGATGATGCTGCATTTATGCGTATGATGATTAAAGATACTCTCTCAAAGAACGGTTATACAGATTTGTATGAAGCCGGAGATGGTGCTCAGGCGGTTGAAAAATACGAAGAGATTAAACCGGACTTAGTTATTATGGATATAACTATGCCGAATATGGATGGATTGGAAGCTTTAAAGGCTATTACAGGAAAGCACCCTGATGCCAAGGTGGTTATGTGTTCTGCAATGGGCCAGGAAGCAATGGTTATTGAGGCTATCAAGCTTGGAGCAAAGGACTTTATTGTTAAACCATTTAAACCAGACAGAATTTTAAAGACTGTATCTGCGGTTCTCCCACAGGCTTAGTCTGTTAAGAGGTGATTAGAATTTTTGGTACTATTATACCGTTAATGCTGGCGCTGTTTGCAGTTGTTGCTGTTATATATTTAAGCTATGTGTTTAGCAAGTATGTGGCATTAGGCGCCAGTAAAATGAGTGGCACAAAATATATGCGGGTTGTTGACAGAATGATGCTGGGCCAGGATAAGATGATGATTATTGTCCAGATAGGTGAAAGTTATTATCTTACAGGGGTTACATCTCAGAATGTCCAGATTATAAAAGAGCTTTCAGGGGATGAACTGATTGAGATGGAAGCTGCTGTCCCGTCTGCAACTTTTCAGCAGGTCATGTCTTTTAAAAGTGCCTTACAAAAGCACTTAAACAAAAAAGACAATGAGCCAAAATAGAATATGATTTTTTAGCATCTGACCTTCCAACAATTTACTTCGTAAATTGGGATAGGTCATGAAGGAATAAGGTATAGTTAAATGGCTGATTCAATAGTCTCAATAAATGGAACTGGCATGCAGACTTTGGAGATTCTAACGCTTCTGACACTGATTGCATTGCTGCCATCCATACTGATTATGATGACTTCTTTTACCAGAATTGTCATAGTCCTTTCGCTTTTGCGAAATGCTCTGGGTCTCCAGCAGACACCACCAAATACTGTTATTGTAGGGATTGCATTGTTTTTATCTTTATTTATCATGCAGCCGGTCATAACAGATATCAATCAGAATGCATATCAACCTTATAAATCTGATTTGATAACACAGGAGCAGGCCATAAATAATGCGTCTGTTCCTCTTAAGAAATTTATGTTGAAACAGACGAAAATAGAGTCGTTAAACGTATTTTTAAATTTTGCAGATTTGAAAAGACCTAAGAACTTAATGGATATTCCTATGCATGTTGTTGTTCCTGCCTTTATGACCAGTGAACTAAGCCGTGCATTTCTTATGGGATTTCTGCTATATATACCATTCCTGGTTATAGATATCATTGTTTCCAGCGTACTCATGTCAATGGGTATGGTTATGCTGCCACCTTCGATGATTTCTATGCCCTTTAAGCTACTGCTCTTTGTAGTTGTAAATGGATGGGAACTACTTTTCAGTACTTTGGTAAGCAGTTTTAACTGATTACTATTATTTAAATGGAGGCAGAAATGGATTATTATACACCGGTCTTTGATATGCTGCACACAGCTATTATGGTAGCAGCCAAGGTTTCCGCTCCAATACTTCTGATTAGTATGGCTGTCGGCCTTGTAATTGCTATATTCCAGGCCGCTACATCCATTCAGGAACAGACAATCACTTTTGTACCCAAACTCTTTATAATAGGTATCATTCTGGTGGTTTCGGGTTCCTGGATTATGGCAACTATGGTGGATTTTACAAAAGCTGTTTTTGCCACTATGCTGGAGCTATAACATGCAGCAGTTTTTACAAATTGACAATTTAACAGCCTTTGGACTGATTTTTATGAGAATGTTGGGTTGTATTGCATTTAATCCTATATTAGGAAGAAGAAGTGTTCCGGTAATTATGAAAGCTGGCATGTCTTTAATGCTTGCAATCCTTATTTATTCTTATTCCGATATATCAGCCATTGGCGTAATTAATTCCACTGTAGAATATATTACCCTTGCACTGAAAGAATTCTGCGTTGGCTTCGTGATAGGCTTCATTGTAAGCCTTTTTGCATATATCATCATACTGGGGGGCGAAGTAATAGATATGCAGATGGGACTATCCATGTCCAAGGTTTACGATCCGGGCAGCAATGTTTCCATGTCCCTGAATGCAACCTTTTATAACATTTTATTTATGCTTATGTTTTTTTCCATGAATGGACATCTGACTTTATTTAAATTGTTCTTAGAGTTAGAAAAGGCAATTCCCTATGGACATGTCTTACTGGGAAAAGACGTGGCAGCAAATGTGATATCTGTTTTCTGCCAGTGTACGGTACTTGGAATGAAGCTTGCTATGCCCATGGTGGCACTCCAGTTTTTACTGGAAATGGCTTTCGGGGTAATGATGAGAAATATTCCACAGATAAACGTAATCATGATAAACATCCAGGCAAAGATTTTTGTTGGGTTTATATTTCTGATTATCATTTTTACGCCGACAATGTCCTTTGTAGAGGGCATGATTGATCAATTATTCAGTGCTATTGTTCAGGTAGCCAAATTAATGGGGTGATGAGGCTTGT
Source organism: Aminipila terrae (assembly GCF_010120715.1). Taxonomy (NCBI): domain Bacteria; kingdom Bacillati; phylum Bacillota; class Clostridia; order Peptostreptococcales; family Anaerovoracaceae; genus Aminipila; species Aminipila terrae. Next base: position 1,208,586 of record NZ_CP047591.1, on the reverse strand, counting down.
CACAATCTAAAACAGAAAAAGCCACACCGAAAAGGCGTAAAGACGAACGAAAAAAAGGTAATGTGCCTCAAAGTAGGGACATCACAAGTGTGGTATCTTTACTGGTGATTTTTTCAGTACTAAAACTAGTTTTTCCCTATATGTATGAAGTTATGAAACGTTTCATTGCCTTTATAATGGGGAAAATGGCAACAATGGATGTCTTTAGCGGAAATACAATCAATGATTTAACCGGGGAGACTATAAAAGTCCTGGCAATCTCCATTGTGCCACTATTGGTTATCAGTGCAGGAATATCCATTATTTCTACTGGCGCACAGACCCGATTTATGTTTTCCTCAGAATCTCTTAAGCCCACATTAAACAAATTTAATCCTTTAAACGGGATTAAAAGGATGTTTTCTGTACGCAGCGGTGTGGAACTAATAAAAAACTTGATAAAAATAGCTATTATTACAGTTATTTTATATAAATTTATCTATGCCAGGTTTACTGAGCTTGCTAAAATGCTGTTTATTGAACCATTACAGTCTTCTGTGTTTTTACTGGATGCTGTAGTTAAAATGGTATATATGGTCTGTATGATTTTTGTCTTTGTGGCAGGTTTGGACTATTTATACCAAAGATGGGAATATGAACGCAAAATCAAGATGAGTAAACAGGAAATCAAAGAAGAATTTAAGCAGATGGAAGGAGACCCTCAGATAAAGGGTAAAATCAAACAGAAACAGCGTGAGATGGCCACTTCCAGAATGATGCAGGCTGTACCCACTGCGGATGTTGTTATCAGGAACCCGACCCATTTTGCCGTTGCCCTTAAATATGATGCTGAATCGGATAAGGCACCTATTGTTGTAGCAAAAGGACAGGACGAACTGGCTTTAAGAATTGTAGCTGTAGCTGAAGGAGCGGGAGTTTATATCATAGAAGACAGACCGCTGGCACGAGCTATTTATGCCACAGCAGAACTTAAAATGGAGATTCCTTATGCTTATTATACAGCTATTGCAGAAATCTTTGCGTTAGTTTACAGCATAAGAAATAATGATAAGGATAAAAAGAGGAATTAGTTTATGGCAGAAATACTTAGAGTAACTACCCCGCTTACTGGGCAGGAAGCAGCCAACAGAGTACGATCAAACAGCCAGGAGCCAACCAATATTAATAATGTTGTAAATCCCAGCAGGGTGCCGAGAAGCGATGCCAAAGGGTTATATGATGATCATGAGACCAATAAGTTCTCTCCAAATTTAAAGTCTAATTTTGACTCTTTCCTGCAGAAGCTGGCCAGCACTCCAGGCATGTCAGCAGAAACAGCAAAACTGTTTTTTACCAGATATGGCAGTATTATTAATTCTGGTATGGGAGAGGGTATCGCTGCTGAAATGGCAAAATACCTGAGTCTGATGAAGGTGGGAGACGCTGAACTTTTAAATTTGCTTAAAGGAATGCAGAATTCATCTGTTAAATTTACAGGAGGTTTCTTTGATGTTCTTCGGGACTTAATGAGCAGTAAGAACATTTCTATGGATGCCAAATCTATGATTCTGGAATTCTTAAGAAGATATGATGCCATTACGGCAAACAGCCACACCTTGGAAAACATCATGTCCAACTTAAACAATATAGCTGACAGAATGATGCGGTCTTCAGCGGAGCAACTACGGGAGCTTGTATCGACGCTGGATACCACTGCCGGAAAGGGCAACGTAACAGAGAACCTTTCCTATATGAGAGAAAATATTATTCCTTTTTTATCGGCATATATCTCACAGACTAAAGATTTCGGCAGTGTACGGGATAATATAAACTTATTTATACTGAATTTCACCAGATATGAAATGGGGAGCAAAGAAGGCTTTTCTGATGCACTGAACTCTATGCTGGGAATACCAGAAGTTTCTTCAAAGATTACCAACAACATGGTAGCAGACCTGGTAGATGGCATATTTGCAAATATCCATGGAGATCAATCCAAAATGCTCCAGGACCAGTTAGTGAGCATATTAACAAAAGGTCTGGATGGCCAGGCAGGACACCAGAATACACAGGTATTTCACAATATCCTTCATTCAGCGTTGCTCAATGAAAGTGTGTACATGCCTTTATTACATATGATGCTGCCGGCAGACTATAATGGAAGGCAGATGTTTTCTGAAATATGGGTGGATCCGGATAGCGACGAACGAAATGAAAAAGAAACGGGAAACGCTATTAAGCTTTTAGTGAAGTTTGATATAAAGGACCTGGGTTTCTTTGAAATGGTCATGTTAGTTCAAAATGGTAAAGTGGATATGCAGTTATTTTATCCAGAGCATCTGGAACCCATGAAAAATCAGATTAAAGAGGGAATCTTTACGATTGTGGAAAGAAATGATCTGAAATTCAGATCCTATATGGCAGAAAAGTGTGTAAAACCTAAACCTATTTCTGATGTATTCCATAAACTCTTTGAAGGGAGGAACATGGTCAATGTCACAGTATAATGGGACGAAAAGAGCGGTGGCTTTGAAATATGACGAAAGTCAGGGAGCTGCACCTGTGATTGTAGCATCCGGACTGGGGCATATGGCTGAAAAAATTGTTGAAGTTGCCAACCAGGTAGATGTACCAGTTTATGAAGATACTTCCTTAGCAACCGTTTTGTCACAGCTGGAATTAGGGGCGCAGATTCCTGAAGAAGTATATCGGGCTGTTGTAGAGATTTATATATATTTCCTGAATTTTGATTCTAAGAAATAAGGAAATGGTATAAGAAAAGGAGGTCGTCATGAGTATCGGTTCCATTGGATTAAACAATGATCCAGCAAGTTATGGGTATAAAAACTTTAATTATGGACGAGGGTATGGAAACTATCAGAATCAGTACCATGGAGAAGAAAAAACAACCCAGAACAATGGGCAGTTCAGCATGGCTCATTCTGCAAACTCTTCTATAGATGGGGATTTGGATATGACAAACCCTACAGAGCAAACCGCCCAAAGTAAAAAGGTTACCAGTGGAGAGTGCCAGACTTGTAAAAACAGAAAATATCAGGATGTTTCAGATGACCCCGGTGTTTCGTATCAGACACCCACCAAAATTGATGCCGGTGATGCAGCATCAGCTGTTATGAGTCACGAGCAGGAACACGTAGTCCGAAATCAGGCCAAAGCAGAAAGAGAAGGCAGAAAAGTAGTTTCCCAGTCGGTGACCATTCATACGGCTATCTGCCCCGAGTGCGGAAAGGCTTACGTTTCAGGAGGGACCACAAGAACCGTAACAAAATCCGATAACAGTAATATGGAACAAAACCTTTCTGCAGATAACAATGGACTGGGCGGAAGTATAGATACCAAAGCATAGAACGCTTAGATTATAATTTCTAGGAAGAATAAATGAAGGCCTGGACAAGTGCATAAAGTGCATTTGTCCAGGCTTTCCTTATTATGTAAACGGCATATTTATGCGCTCTCTGCACATAATATGTTAAGTTTTGTGATAAAATGTCGATATATAAAATATTAAATTAAGTCAAAGTTGTCACTAAAAGGAGTTGGAGCGTACAGATGAAAGTAGTAATTTTAGCAGGCGGACTGGGCACACGTATATCAGAAGAAAGCCATTTAAAGCCCAAACCAATGATTGAGATAGGTGACAGACCCATTCTCTGGCACATCATGAAACACTATTCTTATTATGGTTTTAACGAATTTATTATTTGTTTGGGATATAAAGGACATATGATTAAAGAATTCTTCGCAGACTATTATCTTCATATGTCTGATGTTACCTTTGACTTTACTGCTGAAAATAAAATGGAAATACATCAGAATGTAGCAGAGCCCTGGAGAGTAACCCTGGTTGATACAGGCTTGAATACCCAAACAGGAGGCAGGCTTGCCAGAGTGAAAAAGTATATAGGCGATGAACGATTTATGTTGACTTATGGGGATGGTGTAAGCGATGTTAACTTACAGAAGCTTTTGTCCTTCCACGAAAAGAATAAAAAAACAATAACAATAACAGCAGTTCAGCCTGGAGGGCGTTTTGGGGTTATTGACATTGATGAAGAATCACCTAAGATTAATGGATTTGTGGAAAAGGCAAAGGAAGACGGTGGTTGGATTAATGGTGGATTTATGGTTTTGGAGCCAGAGATGTTTGAATATCTTGATGGAGACATGTGCGTTCTTGAGCAAAACCCTATGGGACAGATTGCAGCAGAAGGAAAAGGTTGTGCATTTAAGCATACAGGATTCTGGCAGTGCATGGATACACAGAGGGATAAATATACATTAACAAGTTTATGGGAGCAAGGTAATGCACCTTGGAAGGTATGGAAATGATAGTAGTTAGGTTTTATAAGAAAGTTAGGATTTATGAAAAATTTTTATAATAATAAGAAAATATTTATTACAGGAAATACAGGCTTTAAAGGGACCTGGTTAAGTCATATCTTGATGTTGTATGGTGCTCAACTATGTGGTTACTCTGATAAAAAAGGAACATTATTTGAAATGTGTGGTGCAGATATACAATATGAAACTATTTATGGCGATATACGAAATTATGAATTGTTAAATCAATCAATTAATAGGTTTAAACCAGATATTGTAATTCATATGGCAGCACAACCTTTAGTAATAGAGGGATACAATAAGCCGAGAGAAACCTATGAAGTTAATGTTATGGGTACTGTAAATTTAATGACCTCAATACAGAGAAGTGTTAATCTTGGAAGCGTAGTAAATGTAACAACAGATAAAGTTTACAAAAATCTCGATAAGGATAGACCATATAGTGAGGAAGATCAGCTAGGCGGCGCAGATCCATATTCATGCTCAAAGACGTGCTCTGAATTAGTAACAGAGTCTCTTAGGAAAAGCTTTAAATATGATTGTAATATAGCAACGGCCAGAGCAGGCAATGTTATTGCTGGAGGGGATTTTGCAAAAAATAGGATTATACCAGATTGTATCAATGCCGCTGAAGCAGGAGAAAAAATTTTTATTAGAAATCCTAAATCTATTAGACCTTGGCAGCATGTTCTAGATCCGTTAAATGGATATATCACTTTAGCAAAAGCGCTATATGAAAATAAAACAACAGAGTCAGCATTTAATTTTGGACCTGAATTGGAAGATTGTATATCAGTTGCACAGTTAGCTGATTTATTCTGCACTGCGTGGGGGCACAGTATTAAATGGGAACATATAGGTGATGGGAGTGACACAAAGTCTTTTGCCACATTTGCAGAATCTAAAATGTTAACTTTAGATTCTACAAAATCAAAAAAAGTTTTAAACTGGAATCATAAATGGAATGTGTGGCAGGCCGTAGAAAAAACAGTAGAATGGCACCAAGATTATAATTCAAAAAAGAGCAGTACACACGATATTTGTATAAAACAAATAATACAATATAATCAATAGAAAGGCTCATGTTTAATGAGCCTTTTAGAATATTGGAATATCAACACCAGATATAATAGGAATATTGTTTAAATCTGCCAGGCAAGTTCTGTATATAGTTTTGTGACCACGACTTGTTATGTAATAATTTACATGACGGAAGATAGCTTGCTCATCTTGAATGCTACCACAGTGTACATATATACCACAATTTGAATCAATATGTTTTACTAATTTTTCAACCTTGCATAGCTTTTCACTAGAATCTTCATTTTGGTCAATAAATAATATTAAACATGTATCAGACATTTCTTTAAAAGTATTACAGAATTCTAAAATTACATGTTCCCAAATAGGAAAAGGCTCGCTAAAGTCTGGAAAAAATAAATACTTTAATTTATATTCTGGTAGGTCTATATTATATTTTGGAAAGTTAGTTAAAGCCTCTGGATAAAATTTATCTATAAAATCAGATACATTAGCGGAGAACCATTTCTTCCTTAGCGAAAGCTGCTCATTATCCCAATTCCACCATTGGATAGCCAACAGTTTTTTTATAGTTTCCTCATCAAAGCGATATTTAATAATACGAGCTGGGTTACCTCCAACGATGCTATATGGTGGCACGTCTTTCGTAACTACAGAATTGCTGCCAATAACGGCACCATTATGAATAGTAACTCCTCCTAATATAGTACAACTTTGGCCTATCCAAACATCGTTCTGGATTAAAACTGACCCTTTTGTTTTAACTCGCATTTGGGGACTTTTTATTAAATCACAAACGCCTGTTGTAACACTTAAATAATCATGGTTTTCATTTATTTCAAAAGTCAGAAAACGAGCAATAGAACAAAATGCTCCAACATGAATTGCGTATGATTGATTTGGAAAGTCAGGTTCACCTACTCCAGTCCTAATGGAAGAATTTGACACATATGAAAATTTATCAATGTACATTATTGGGAATCCTTTTAAATGCTTATAATTATTCTCGTCATTCCACTGATATAGTACAGAATTACGTAATTGGTTTGGCATTGCTAAAACGTTTGCAATCAATTTAATACCTCCCTTGTTACAATTGTAATAAAAATAATAATTATAGTTTATATTTATCATAACTATTTGTCAAATAATAAAGCTTTATTTAGATATTAGGTGGGAGGCTTAATAATTACAGTAAAATGTCGATATATAAAAATATAAGTGGAGGCGTAAATATGAAAATTTTAGATACTTTATTTCAAGGATTAAAAGTGATAGAAATGGAACCACACATGGATAACAGAGGATCCTTTGCGAGGGCATACTGCGAAGAAGAATTTAAAGAAGCTGGAATTGATTGCCACTTTGTGCAGGATAATATATCATATAATTATAAGAAGAATACGATTAGAGGTATGCATTGGCAGCAAGAGCCCTATGGTGAAGATAAACTAATACGATGTATTTCTGGTGCAGTTTATGATGTTGTTGTTGATATGCGCTCGGGATCTAAAACATATTTAAAATGGTATGGGCTCGAATTGACAGAAGAAAACCAGAAGGCACTTTTTATCCCTAAAGGCTTCGCCCATGGATACCAAGCTCTAGAGGAAAACTCCACTGTTTATTACAAGGTATCACAAAATTACCATCCAGAAAGTGCAGTTGGGATTAGACATGATGATCGAAAGATAAACATAAACTGGAGAGACTTAGGGTGCGAAAAAATCATGAGTGAGCAGGACAAAAAGTGGGAGTTACTCTAAATGAAAAAAGTTTTAATTACTGGTGCTAACGGATTTGTTGGAGAGGCTGTTTTAAAAGCTCTTATAAAAGAAAATCATGTTGAAATACATGCTTTATCCAGAAAAGTTGGAGAAGGCAAAACAAAAGTATTTTTTCACGAATGTGACTTAATGGATTATAGCCATATAAATAACTTAATTGATAATATAAAGCCTGATTATCTGATCCATCTGGCCTGGAATGTAGAACATTCTACTTATTTAGATTCAAGTGAAAATCTGTCATGGGTAGGGGCAAGCTTAAATTTACTTAAATGTTTTGCTGAGAACGGGGGCAAGCGTGTCTTTATGTGTGGGACATGTTTTGAGCAGATAGACCCCTTTCTTTGTATGCGGTAAGCAAACAAAGCCTATGCCAGATTGCACAAAAATATTGTGAAATCAGAAATCTTTCTTTTGCATGGGGTAGATTATTTTATCTGTTCGGTGAGGGTGAAAAAATAAGCAGAGTTGTCCCCTATGCTGTAACAGGATTATTAGAAGGACGGAAAGTGATTTGTAAAAATGCTTCTGCGGTTAGAGATTATATGTATGTAAAAGATGCAGGAGAGGCTATAGTGAAGACCCTTTTGTCAAATGCAGAAGGAATTATTAATATAGCATCTGGAAAACCAATAACCATGGGAGAACTCTTTTGGCAAATTGGAGAAATCTGTGAGAGACAACAAGATATTATCTTACAGGATAATCCAACACAGCCTCAAAAAGTTGTTGCTAATGTGGAGCAGCTAAAAAATAAAGTAAGGTTTAATGAGTATACAGATTTAAAAAAGGCGTTAGATGCCACAATCCAGTGGTGGAGGGAGAACAAATTAAATAATGGTTAATATATTGCATATCTCAGCTCACATGGGAGGTGGAGTAGGAAAATTCTTATCACAGACTACAAGCTATGAAAAAAGAAATAATTCAATATACACTCACAAAATATTGTTACTTGAACAACCACAAAAATTACAGTTTATAGATGTTTGTAATGAAAGCGGAGTAATAGTAGAGGTAGTTGAGAGTTATACCCAGATAGAAAAAGAGATGCTTGAGGCAGATATTGTTATTTTGCATTGGTGGCATAATCCTACTATGTGCAGACTGCTTGCAAATTTCCCTGCCCTAAAGATTCGATTGATAATTTGGGTTCATATTTCAGGTTGTAACTATCCGGCGCTTACAGAAGAATTTGCAATGATTCCCAATAGGTTATTTTTTACGAGTCCCTATTCCTACGAAAATCCTCTATGGACAAAAAAAGCATATGAGAAGATACTTGGCAAATCTAAAGTGATTTATGGTTTGGGTGTTGAAAATTTAGCAATAAAGGCGGTTAATGAAAATATAAATTCGGACAAATTTACTATAACTTATATAGGTACCTTAGATGAAAGTAAGATACATCCCAATTTTATTAAATTTTGTAAAGAGGTAATAAAACGAGTACCGTGTGCAAGATTTGTCATGTTGGGTGATTTAAGTGAAAACAATAATTTATTTGAACAGGCAAAAATAGAAGGGATAGAGAGTTGTTTTGATTTTATTGGATATACGAGAGATGTGGATAAATACTTACAAGAAAGCGATGCCTTTGGGTATCCTTTAAATCCTTATCATTTCGGTACTACGGAAAATTCAATTATGGAAGCAATGGCGTTTGGAATTCCCGTGGTAATGTTAGACCAGTGTACAGAAAAATATATTGTTCAAAATGGGTATGATGGATTATTGGCTCAAAATGAAGAAGACTATGCAAAGTGCATTCAGCTTCTATATGAAAATCCAAAAGAGAGAAGTCGTTTAGGAAAAAATGCACAGAATACTATTTTGGAAAAATTCAGCATGAAAAGTAATGTTTCCAGGATGCATAACCAGTTCGAGCTGATACTTAAAGAAAATCCAAAAATATTTCAGTTTGCCAGTACTATTGGTGAAGTACCAATTCAATGGTTTTTAGAAGGATTAGGTAAAGATAGAGTATTGTTTGAAAATGTATTAGCAGATAAAGAAAATAAAAAGCTTTTAGATAAAGTAAAAGAATGTGAGCCTATATTACGGGGCAAAAGTAAAAGCTCTGCAATCCATTTTGCGGAAGTATACCCTGAAGAGAAGGAATTACAATTTCTTAAGAATATTTTAGCAAACGGTTAGAAGGAGAAAAATGTTATGGCAGAAGTAAAACCAAGTTACGATTCAAACAGAAAAAAATTGTCTGAAATCATCCCTTTGGACAGTCCTTTAAGTATGTATATAGAGCCTACCAGAAAATGCAATTTTAAATGCTTTTATTGCATGCATGGAACCAGAGGGGTGGAAGGTGGTCAGCTTGAAAAGGCCGGATTTAAAATAGATCACATGGAACAAAGTCTCTTTGATAAAATTGTGAAAGATGTGATGGAATTTCCAACACCGCTTAAGAGGATATGTTTTTCTGGATTAGGGGATCCACTTATGAATAGAAATTTGCCGAAAATGGTAAAAAAGCTAAGAGAAAAAGGGTTTAAGGAAAGAATAGATGTTATTACAAATGGTGTACTTTTAACACCAGAAATGAGTAACCAACTTATTGAAGCAGGAATATCCAGAGTACAGGTTTCAATTCAAGGGCTTAACTCTCAGGAATATGAAAAGGTTTCAGGTGTAAAGGTTGATTTTGAACAACTTGTTAATAATGTGAAGTATTTTCATGAGAAAAGGAAAAACGCTACCATATTTGTTAAAATCATTGATTCACTGCTAAAGGACAAAATAGAAGAAGAAAAGTTCTTTAGAACTTTTGATGGAATTTGTGATACTATTTTTGTAGAACATTTAGTCATCATGCAGCAGCAAATGGGAGACCACGGTGGAATTGTAGATTCTACAAGAAATTTAAACGGCGAGTACGTAGAGCCAAGGCAGGTATGTGGCGTGATGTTCTATTTCCTTCAGGTAAATATTGATGGAGAAACTTTTCCGTGTTCTACTCCGGGCCTTTCCAATGGATTTACCATGGGGAATGTTAAAGACAAAACATTAGTTGAAATTTGGAACGATAAAAAGAGAAACGCCCTTATGTGTGCCAATTTATCGAAAGGATATAAGTCCATTCCTGCATGTTCAGAGTGTTCTTCTTGTATAGCTATAGCAGATGATTCTGAATATTTGGATGACTGCAGAGAAGAAATGTTGGCAAAATTACCTGAATGTGAGGGTTGAAGAATGGCTGAGATTAAGACTAGCGCAGGGCAGGAAAGAAAAATATTATCAGATTTGGTGCCCCTGGCTGTACCATTTTCAGTGTACGCGTTTGTGACAAACTTTTGTAATTTTAAATGTATTTATTGTGGACATTCCCTTGGAACAGAAAAAATGAAAGAAGAATACAATTTTATTCATGAACAGATGACTTTAGAGACATTTAAAGAAATTGTGGATCAACTGTGTCACTTTGGACAAAAAATAAAATTATTTTCACTTACAGGTCACGGGGAACCTCTTTTAAATCAGCAACTCCCCCAAATGATTGCATATGCAAAAAAAAAGCAGGTTGCAGAGCGAATTGAGATTATTTCTAATGGTTCATTACTGACAAATCAGTTGTCCGACAAGCTTATAGAAGCAGGTTTGGACTGTATAAGGATTTCGCTTCAGGGATTGAACAGTAAGAAGTATAAAGAAATCTGCGGCTATAATCTGGATTTTCAGCAATATTTAAATCAGTTATCTTATTTTTATAAGCGAAAAGGGAATTGTCAATTATTTGTTAAAATAATGGATGTGGCTTTGGAAGAAAACGAAGAGAATGTTTTTTATGAAATGTTTGATAACATTTGTGACCGTATGTTTATAGAGCAGTGCAGGCCGGTTTATTCAGGAGTTCAGTTAACGGAGCATATGGAGGTTACTGCTGACAGGTATGGCCAAATTCATTTACCAAGGGAGGTTTGTCCATTGTGCTTTTTTATGTTGGGGATTTTGCCGAATGGAGACGTGAAGCCATGTGATTCTGTATATACGCCAGTTCTATTAGGAAATATTTTCAAAAACAACTTACAAGAAATGTGGAATGGGGGAAAACTAAAAGATTTCCAAATTATGCAGCTTCAAAAAAAGCGTTGTGATATAAAATATTGCAATGTATGCTGTGCCCCTGATGATGTTTCTCAACCAGAGGATGCGTTAGATGAAAAGGCAGAGAATATACTAGGGAGGCTTTAAGTATGCAGGACAAAACATTAAAGGATCCTACCCCGGGAGGACAGAGAATAGAACTTGGTGCTGTGCTTCCTCTTGACACTCCATTTATCGTACAGATATTTCCAGCTTATGCGTGTAATTTGAAATGTGGTTATTGCATTCATGCTTTAGATAAAAAAGAAAGAGGCAATATTTCGGATGTAGTATATATGGACTTTGAATTATATAAAAAATGTATAGATCAGATGAAGTCTTTTAAAAATAAGTTAAAAATGCTGAGATTTGCAGCTATAGGAGAACCTCTTATACATAAAGACATTGCCAGAATGGTTGAATACGCAAAACAAGCTGAAATCGCACAGAGTATAGATATTGTCTCAAATGGTACACTTCTTACTAGGCAGCTATCAGATGCGCTTATAGAAGCAGGGTTATCAAAGCTAAGACTTTCCATAAATGGTTTGTCTAAAGAACAATATCTAAAAAATACAGGGCAACCTATTGACTTTGAAAAGATGGTAGAAAATATTAGTTATTTTTACGAGAACAGAGGGAATACCAAGCTTTATATAAAAATTATCGATTATATGGTTGATACAAAAGATGAAAAAGAAAAATTTTATAATTATTTTTTAGATATTTGCGATGAAATAGCAATAGAACATCTGACTCCTACAATCGAAGAAATTAACTATAAAAAGTTATCTGGCAAAGAGAAGCTTGATAAACCGCATAATGAGGCAGAAATGATTTATACTGAAATATGTCCTCAACCATTTTATCTGATGCAGGTAAATCCAGATGGAAATGTAGTACCGTGCTGTTCGATGAAATACCCAGCAGTCCTTGGAAATATTAAAGAAAAAAATATAGAAAGAATCTGGAATGGAGAAAAGTTTAATGAATTCAGAAGAAATCTTTTACATGGTGTTAAAAATGCAACAGATGTATGCCAGAAATGTAATTTATATTTGTATGATATGCACAAAGAAGATGTACTAGATAGATATGTAAATAATCTCCTTAAAGGGAAACTTTTTTAAGAAAAAAGATTGTGAGAAATATGATGTTAGAAAATAGAAGCTTATGTTGTAGAAAATTTCTAAAGGATGTTGTTCCGTTAGAAGAGCCTTATACCGTTCAATTTAATCTAATTAATGTATGTAATTTTAGGTGCCAGTATTGCTCAAGATCGTTGAATAATAACAACAATAATACTAATAAAGCAATATTAATGGATTTTAATATTTATAAAAAGGCTATTGATCAACTAAAAAGGTTTAGAAAGCCTATACGAAAAATTATTTTGGCAGGATTTGGAGAACCATTACTTCACAAAGATATTATTGAGATGATTAAATATGCCTCTAAATCCCAGGTAGCAGAAAATATTGAAATTGTAACAAATGGCTCATTATTAACACACGAAATGTCAGATGCAATTGTTGCAGCAGGATTGACAAATTTGAGAATTTCAGTAAACGGCTTGTCAAACGAAGATTTTGTTCAATATACATCTACAAAAGTTGATTTTAATAAATATTATCAAGAAATTAAATATTTTTACGAGAATTCTAAGCAGGTTTATGTGAAAATAAAAATTTTAGATTATATGGTGAATGAAGAAAGAGAACAAGTATTTTTAAATTTATTTTCCAACATATCTGATTGTATAGCAATTGAAAGTCTTCAACCTATTGTGGATGATATTGATTATACAGCATTGACGCCAGCCAGTAGTTTTAGTAAAGCTATAAAGGGAAATCACAGGGTACAATCTGAAATATGTGCACAACCTTTCTACACCATAAATATTGATACCGAGGGAAATATCACACCTTGTTGTGTTGAAGATGTACAAATAGTAATGGGCAACGTCTGCACAGATGATATTTATAAAATATGGAGTGGCGAAAAATTTAATCAACTGAGAATAAGGCTTTTAAAAGGGCATAGTATTGTGCAGGATGAATGCAGTATTTGCTCAGTATATTTGACTACAATGACTTGTGAAGATGTGTTAGATTCTGATTCAGATAGGATTATTTCATTACTTGAGAGGAGAGACGTGTAATGAGTTATTTAGTGGAGCCTATAATTATTAATACTGAACACTTTATAGCGCCAAAAGCAGAGAATGATTTGTATGTAGCTAGAAAAAATATTGTTCATTGCAGAAGAGGCCAGGAAAATCTGACTGCAAGCATTGTAATATTATGTTATAATCGTTTGCTAAAAAGTAAACGATGCATTGAATCAGTATTAAAATATACACAAGACATCGACTATGAACTGATTTTGATTGATAATGGTAGCTCAGATGGCACTTTTGAATACTTGCAAAGTGTTCCATATGAAAACAAAAAAATAATTAAGATAACTAAAAATATTGGAGCAGATATGCCTTTTTCTCAATTGTTAAAAATTTATAGAGGGAAATATTTGGTTACATTAGCAAATGATATAGTTGTTACTGCGAACTGGCTTAGCAATATAATTAAATGCTATGAATCTGATGACAAAATTGGATTTGCGGTTCCAATGTCTACAAATGTAAGTAACTTACAAGAGTTTGATATAAAGTTTAAAAATGTAAATGAAATTCAAGATTTTGCAGAAAAGAACAATGTCTCAAACCCTTTTAGATGGAAAGAACGAATGCGGGTAATTGACATAATTAATGTATTTAAAAGAGAAATATTAGATTTAGTTGGCACTTTTGATTACGGTTTTTTCCATGATTTTAGTGAAGATGATTTTTGTATTAGAGTAAGACGTGCGGGCTATAAATTAATTTTATGTGAAGATTCCTTTGTTCATCATGATCATGATTTTAGAAATATGGAGGATAAGGATCCAGAAGAATTTCAAAAATCTTTGAATATAGGTAGAAACAATTATAGGGATAAGTATCATGGGCTAGATGCATGGGACGATGTAAACAATTATGAGAGAAATTTAATAGCTATGTTATCTGTAGATGTTAGAAATAAAATAATACCCAGAATACTTGGTGTTGATGTTAGGATGGGAACGCCTATCTTGGAAATTAGAAATAAACTATGTATGCAGGGCATTATGGAAAGCTATAGTTTTGGATTTTGTACACAAGCTAAATATTTTACTGATTTACAAACCATTTGCGGGCAAAATGTGTTTTGTGATAGGATTGATTATATATTTGAACACTTTATTCCAAATAGCTTTGATTATATAGTTTTAGGTGAGCCGATAAATCTATATGCGCAACCAGTAAAGTTAATGCAACGTTTAATTGAATTTGCGAAACCAGGTGGACAGATTCTTATAAAATTAAAAAATGTTAATAACATTAGTAAGTTTGTGCAAATATTAGGGGGCAACAAGTTCATTGATGATAATATGTTTTTAAATATTGAACCTGAAGAATTAATTGAATGCGCAAAGATTATAGGTATAACTTCATACAGATTGTCACCTGAAATGATGAATGTAGAAGGGGATATTGAGGAAGCATTAAAAGGGATACTGAAAACTGCAAATTTATCGAAAGACCTTGTTGAAACCACTAAAAAATTAGAAATAGAAAATTACCTAATTTGCTTATGTAAATAGCTGAAAAATAGAAAAACTAGTGAAAAGAGGGAATGAAATGAATGCAAAATTAACAACTTGGGGGAGAATGAAAGATTAACTTTAGCAGATATAGTGCCACTAGATACCCCTTTGTCTATACAAGTAGAACCAAGTAGTGCTTGTAATTTTAAGTGTAAGTATTGTTATAGGCAGGTAGATCCTGAAAAATATAAAACTAGCAATATGCTATCATTTGATACTTTTAAGAAACTTATAGATGATGTGAAAGGATTTAATAGACCATTAAAATCATTAATGTTTGCAAAAATAGGAGAGCCTACTTTAAATCCAGAATTGCCTCGTATGGTGAGATATGCGAAAAAGTCTAACGTTGTATTATCAACAAAAATTATAACAAATGGATCCATGTTGAATCCAGAATTTAATTTGGACCTTATTGATGCAGGGCTTGATGTACTTAGAATTTCAATACAGGGATTAACAGATGCAGAATATAGGGATGTTTGTGGATATAATTTAAATATGGAAAAGTTTTTAGCAAATATAAAACATTTTTATGAACATAAAAAACAATGCAAGGTATTTATAAAAATTTTAGATACAATGATAAAGAACAGAAAAGAGGATTTTTTTAATATATTTGGAAATGTATGTGATGAGATTTCAATCGAACATGAGATACCAGCACGTGACCCTAAACAAGAAGATTTTGAAAATATCATAAATATGATGGGAGAAAAAATACAATACGATGTAATTTGTTGCCCATTACCATTTTATTCCTTAAATCTAGAGGTAAATGGTGATATAGAGATTTGTACAGTAAGATTAGGAGAGGAAAGTTTATTAGGTAATGTTAATTATAATAATATAGTAGATTTGTGGAAAAGCGATAGAATGAATGCTTTTAGAAGAATGCAGCTTAAAGGGGAAAGATTTACACATAAAATCTGTAGAAGGTGTACTGCACCAAGTTTTTGCCTACAATCAAGAGATTGCATAGATGATAAACGAGAAGAACTCTTGAAGTGGTATACATAAATAGAGGAAGCATTGACAGAAAAGACATTAGAGGACAATATCCAATTTATTATTTGAAAACAAAAGAGGTTAAAGTAAAACTCCTTAGAAGAGTTAAAGAAAGAGAATAACTAAAATATGAATAAAATACAATTATTGGAATGCATGGAAGATATATTAAGCGAAGAAACGGAACAGTATAAATGTATTGATAATTTCCGTAAATATCAAATTGCTATATATGGTGCAGGATCTATAGGAAGAAAAGTATATATTGAGATGAAGAACTTAGGACTTAATGTCATTTGCTTTTTAGATAGAAATGCTACATATGGAAAATTTGTATTTGATAAGCCTGTATACAAGGTTGAAAATCATGTCTTTTCTAATATTCAAAAGAGAGGATTAGTTGTAGCGCTTGCGATAAATACGCATATAATAGGCAAGGATCAAATTGTGCGGTATTTAAAAAGCTTAGGATATACCAATATTATTAGCGCATATAGTTTGATAATGCCGCATATTTCTACATGCAAACATTCATCAATGCGTGATATAGAAAATAAAGAGAAGCTTTTGAAAGCAGCAGTTTGTTTTGAGGATCAGCATAGTAATGAGATATATTATAAAAATATATCGGCACATTATTATGCAGATTATGAAAATACCATAAAAAGCGAAGGGACTGTGCAATATTTTAATGTTAATGTACCTTTTTCTAAAGGATACTATAAGTTTGTGGATATTGGGGCATATGATGGAGACTCATTAAAAAAGCTTATGGAATTTTATGATTGTGACAAATATATTGCTTTTGAACCAGAAAAATCTAATTTTGAATTGTTAGCAAAAGTAGCGGATGATTACAGAGAAAGAATTAATGAAATATTTTTGGTTCCATGTGCAGTTGGAAATGAAAATGCTTTTATGTCTTTTTCTACGCCAACTACAATGGGTGGAAATATTGCAGAAAATGGAGAGTCAAAAGTGCAAGTGGTACGTTTGGATGATGTACTTAAATGTGATGTGTCTATGATTAAAATGGATATAGAGGGAGCAGAAATAACTGCGATAGAAGGGGCAAAGCATCTTATTACAAGGTATAAACCTGATTTGGCGATTTGTATATATCACTTTATATCAGATATTTGGGAAATTCCACTAATCTTACAAAAATTAGTTCCTGAATATAAGTTTTATCTAAGAACGCATGAGGATTTTTCAATGGAAACTGTTTTGTATGCCACAGTTAAATAGAAATGGAAAGGATTTGTATATGTATAATCGTAACACCTTAAATTTAATTGAAGAAATTGTTTTAGACATATCTAAGAGAAACAAAAAATGGATTTGCTTTGGCGCGGGGGGTTCTTTGCAGAGTTTATTAAGGAATATTGCTACACAAAAAAAAGACTCCCATTTCCTGCATATGTGTGTGACAACAATAAAAGCTTATGGGGAGAAAAAGTAGCTGGAGTTGTTGTGGAACCCCCAGAAAAGATGGCAGCGGAAACGGTAGAAGATTGCGTGATTGTCATTAGTTCTGCTTTGCCCTACTCTATTATGAGTGATTTAATGCTTAAATATCAAAAGCACTATTATTGCATTATTACGTTGGTACAGCTACAAACTTATTTTTTTATTAAGAATAATAAGGAAAAACTTAGAGATATAAGTGAATTATTTGAGGACACTAAATCCAAAGATCATTATGTTAGATATTTTAAATTGCTTTTAGAGTCATCCTTTAATTTTTTGCCAGTATATACTCAAAATGCTTACTGGGATAATGATTTGATAGGGCATCTTAAAGACGGTGAAGTTGTTGTATATGCAGGTGCTTATGATGGAAAACATATAGATAGGGCTTTAAAGAGCAATTCGAATGCGATAATACATGGCTTTGAACCCAATGCCCCTTTTGCTGAAAGACTTCAAAAGAGATACAAAGATAAGGAGAATGTTTTTATACATAACTACGCTTTGTATGATGAAAGAACAGTTTTAAGTTTTGATTCATCGGTTGAGTTAAGTGCAAAAGTAATTAATGATAAAAATATAAACGGTGTGATGGCGAATCAGGATTTAACATCCATAAAAACAGTTAAGTTAGATGACGAGGTTTTTGGTAAGGTGGATTTGATAGCACTGGATGTGGAAGGGTCAGAAATGAAAGCCCTTTGGGGAAGCAGAAAAATTATTGAGAAAGATAGACCTAAATTAGCAATTTGTGTATACCATTCCTTACAAGATTACATTGACATTCCTAAGAAAATATTAGAGTTAAATCCAAACTATAAATTATATTTTAGGCATCATTCGCCAGCATCAATAGAATCTGTTGTATATGCTATTGACGGAGGAAAGTATGAATAAAAAAGAATTACTGCAATGCTACGATTATTTAGCTCCAGTGTTAGACTACACTGGACCGATTATCAATAGCGGAAAAGGATGTTATGTATATGATATTGACGGAAACAAATATTTAGATTTTAATTGTGGACAGTTTTGTGCAATATTCGGCCATTCTGATGAAAAAGCCGCAGAAATGATTTATAGAACTGCGAAAAATTTAATGCATTTGAATACTAATACAATTAATGATGAAATGCTTATAACTGCAAAAAAAATTCACGATATTTGTCCTGAAATGAATGGGAGAAGTATTATACTATCTACCGGCAGTGAGGCAAATGAGTGCGCACTCAGATATGCCAAAAATATGAGTGGAAACAAACCTGGTATCATAAGTTTTGATTGTGGTTATCATGGGTTAACACATGGTACAGAGGGATACTCAATATCCAGAAAGTGGGTAAAACCTCAGGTTAAAAATTCTTTCGCAGTTGCTGCACCACCTATATCCGAAAATAATAGTAAAACAGATATAATGCCTTATGTAAAGGAATTTGAAGGAATTGTAAAGGAAAATAAAGATATTATTGCGGCAGCCTTATTTGAGCCTATAGTTTCATCTGGTGGAATGTATTTGCCTCCAAAAGAATATTGGAGAGAAATACGCAGAATTTGTGATGAAAATGAGATTTACCTTATATTTGATGAATGCCAAACAGGATTTGCAAGAACCGGAAGTTGGTTTTATTATCAACAGATTGATTGTATACCTGACATGCTCGTATGTGCTAAATCAATTGGACTAGGGTTACCTGTATCTATGGTTATTTTCAATGGCAATACTATACCTAAAGACAAATTCACCATGCATCACTTTAGTTCTCATCAAAATGAACCATTTGCAGCAGCACTGATTTCATATGCAATAGATGAAATCAAGGCAAATAATATACTGAGAAAAATTCAAGAGGATGGGCAATATTTGCTTAAAAGACTTGAGGAGTTATCCAGAAAATATATGACATTTATGCGTTCTCCACATGGGATAGGATTAATGTGTGGCTTTTATCTAAATATAGATGGTATGGATAGATTCCAAGCTGAAGAGCAAAGTGAAAGGTTCTGCAAGGAAGCATTGAGAAATAATATTATTATACAGTGTACCAATTATGGTAGGACTGTACGACTTTTACCCGGATATTGCATTACTCGAGATGAGATTGACTTCTTCATGGAAGCTTTAGAAAGAACTCTAGATGCATTTATATAGTCAAAAAACAATAACAAAAGGGAGATTTGTGGTAAGCCTCCCTTTTTGCTCGTAAGGGCATTTAATTTTGCAAATATGAAGCCTCAAAGTTCAATAATAGATCTTGTATTTCTTTGTCATTAGGAAGCAGTTTAGAAAGCTGTAACAGAATGTTTTGGGCTTCGTGAAGGTTGCCTTCATCAATCAACTGTTTTGCAGTTTCTTTTAATTGTTCTCCTAAAATTTCAAATTCTGTTTTTTGTTTAGAAACTTCTTTAGTAGGTAATGTTTTAAGCTCGGATATTAGAAGCTTCACTCCATTATCAAATATAGGGCATTCTATAACTGCTTGTTTTAAATTATCAATGAAAGTTTGTCTTTCACCAGAATCTTTTGCGTTAAGGGCTTTCATTATATAATAAGATCCTCTTATTGTAGAAGGAAGCATGCTAAAATTGTCTTCTAAAAACATATTCTCGTTATAGTTACATAAAGACCAAAGATGTATAAGGTTTATGTATATATAAAAATATTTCCTAAAATCTTGTGAATCTTTATTTATAGCATTTACCTGATTATTAAATAACAATTTCTCTAATATACCGGATAATAATACAAGTTCCTTTTTAGTTAAATTAGATAAGCCGTTATTTGTAATATATTTTGTAGAGACTTCTATTATATTGCTTAGTTCTATTGCATCTAATAAATCTAAACTACGTAGAGAGAGTTGTATATCTTCAAAGTTAAAATAATCTAAGATATCCAGCAATATATCTCCATTTTTTACTCCACAAATGGCAATATCCTGAATATGTAGGTGCCTTTGGCATTTTTCTTTTAAAAACCATTGATAGCTGTCCGGTCTGGAAGGATTTGCATACAAATGGATTAGCCTAACATATAGATTGTCAACAAAACATCCAGCAGATACTAGTTTTCTATCTAGTTTTGAAAGTGAGTTTATCCCATCGCCTTGTCTCGCATTAAGATATAAGTCTTTAGCATAGTGATATAAGTACTTTAACATTTTCTGATTTAATTTTGGAAAATGACTCATAAAAACTTCTTCAGAGAGCCCACTGTATATATTAAACAGAATTGGGAAAACATTTGGCTCAATGATATCATAATTAATTTGTGCTAACAGCTTTTCAACAGTTTTTTCATCTCTAACTTGCAAAGAAGCGTAAGCATGATAAATAATAAGTAATACTTGCTTATCTGCAGGTTCTACCAAATCAGTAAAAATAGATAAGGATTGACTACTTTTATCAGCTGAATTCAGATATTGCTTTCTAAAAGTATAATATTTCTGTGCATAATAGCAAACCTCTTTATAAGATGAATTATTAAAGCTGTTTACTGCTAAATAGTAATGGATGGTAGCTAGTTGGAAAGAATTATATTCATTCAAATCAGTTAAATCTTGTACTTTAATAATTAACTTATTATCGTTTGAGAGTTGTGCAATCGTATAAAGAAAGATTATTGCAATTCTTTTCCAATGTAATGCTTCTATAGGATTATATTTTTCTTGTAGTTTACACAAGGATAACGATTTAAATGCATAAACTGTAGCAGCAGAATAATTGCGTATTATAGTTAATTCATTGCATAATTGCTGATGTTGTCTTAAATCAAAAGGATATGATTGTAGTGCAGCATAGATTCCAGAGATATTCCTGTAAATCTTTCTTTCCTTATCTTCAGTGGTGGAATATGCATAACCATAGTGATGTACAAAACTATTGAAAGTTTTAGAATACGGTTTGTCTTTTAGGAATGAAAAATCAAAGGCTTCATGGACTGGGTATAAATAGTGAAGCTGAGGATGATTCTTTGCCATTCTTTGAACATAGCAATCACCAAACGTGGTTCCATTGTCTTTAGTATAATTTCTTACTTTATAAAAGGCTGTATCACATTGTTTCCATTGATCTGACTTAAAGAAGTCAATGATTTCAGATGGATTATCAAACCATTCATCATCATCAATGGATAAAATCCAAGCAC
This sequence comes from Aminipila terrae, assembly GCF_010120715.1. Taxonomy (NCBI): domain Bacteria; kingdom Bacillati; phylum Bacillota; class Clostridia; order Peptostreptococcales; family Anaerovoracaceae; genus Aminipila; species Aminipila terrae. Next base: position 1,187,013 of record NZ_CP047591.1, on the reverse strand, counting down.
CCTTTGCTTCATGTAAGGCAGCGTTACGTGCTGCTGCAAAATCATCGATCCAGGTAAAAGGAATAATTTTAGCACCATACTGTATTGCAATATTAGTACTTCCATCATTGCTACTATCTACCGCTATTATCTCACAATCTAATTCTTCCAGAAAAGGTCTTAGGCTTTCTAAACACTTGCACAAAGTATCACGACGATTGCTGACAAGAAGGCAAATGGAAAGTAACAAAGGGTAACCGTTATATTTTCCATCATTATAAAAAGGATTTGAAGAGAAATCTTTAGTTTCAGGTGTAATTAAGGGGAAGTTCGGGGGAAGTAAATTTTCTATTGAAGGAATTGACGCAATAGAATCTTTATTTTCAGATAGCTTGCCAGTAATTATTTCATCTTTTTTTATATATATATATTCATCATATAATCCAAGATACTTCCCAGGATTAGATTTGATGGAATCTTCTAATTCTATAAGATTTTCAACAGTCTTTATTTGCCAAAAATCTGATTTAAATGAATCTAAATCAGTTAGTACGTAATAATCAGTATTTTCATCTGATACTATAGGAGGATATAAGACTATATCAGGATTTGTAGCTAGCATATATGCAGCAGTTTTTTTAATCATTAAAGTTAACCTCCAATTTTGATAAAAATAAAATATATGTATATGTTAAAAGGGCGGGCATATTGCCCGCCCTAAATAAGTTTAATTGGATTAATTTGTCCAATTAGCTTTAAATTAACTAGCTATTTTAATAACTGAAGAACACCCTGAGGTAGCTGGTTAGCCTGAGCTAGCATAGACTGGGAAGCCTGTACTAAGATGTTATTCTTAGTATACTGCATCATTTCTTTAGCCATATCAACGTCTCTGATACGAGATTCAGCAGATGTCATGTTTTCTTCTGTTACACCCAAGTTGTTGATTGTGTGTTCAAGTCTGTTCTGTACTGCACCAAGGTCACCTCTTGTAGCAGATACAGAATTTATAGCAGATTTGATTTTACCAATTGCAGCCTGTGCACCGTCCTGCTTACTAATGTCAATTCCTTTGATGCCTAGAGAGTAAGCATTCATGTTTCCTACAGAAACGGTTACCTTTTGATAATCGGCAGCAGTATCACCAACCTGAAGAGTCAATCCTGATCCACTAGTAGTGTCAGATGATTTACCCCCTGATAGACCTAACAAGCTTGCAGCAGTTCCGGTAATACCATTTTCAGATTTCTCTGAGAATTTGAAGTCAACTTTATCAGCATTTTCACCTTCATATTTAACGTTAAAACCACCGCTCTTATCAGCAGTAACTGTGAATTTTTGATCATCAACATATTCTTTACTAGTACTTGTATAGCCCATTGCAGTGTTATATGATTTAACAGCGTCACGAATAGAAGTCTGAAGAGAAGTAGCAGCAGTATCCATGTCAGTTCCTCTAGTAACACCAGGAGAAGTAACACTTACTTCAGTGCCATTTACGGTCATAGTAAATTTATCAGCAGTTGTAACAGTATTACTGAATGTCTTACCAGCAGTAGCGGTATGCGCTGTTCCGTCAACGCCATTACCAAACATTGCAGAGCCTAAGGACATTTTACCAGCAGCAAGGGCACCACCAGTAGGACCAGGCTGTTGACTACCAGTATATCCTATAGTTGAAGAAGCTGTTGAATTTGCACTTGAAAGTTGGAATTGAACGTTTGCTCCAGCAGTTCCATTTGATGAAACTTTAATACTACCACTAAGTCCTTGAGACTTCATTTGGTCATTTAATAAAGACTGTAATTTATCAGCTAATTCAGCAGCGCCTTCTTTAGTGATGTTAGTCATGCAAGTAGATCCAATAGAGTCATATAACTTTTTAGCGTCACCTTGTGACCAGTCAATTTTTAATGTCTGACCATCAACATCGAAAGTATCAACGGAAGCAGCTAAGCAATTTGTTAAATCTGCGGTGACTTTTGCACCAGATACAGAAGCTGCTGTAAATGTTGATACATTTTTACCAGTCAGTTCAGTGCCTGTGCTCTTAACTGTTCCGCCACCAAGAGAACCATCCAGAAGGTTGATTCCATTGAAGTTTGTGGATTCAGCGATTCTGTCGATTTCAGATACCAGAGAGTCAACTTCTTTCTGAAGATTGGATCTGTCTGTTGTATCGTCATAAGTACCATTTGCGGACTGAGTAGCTAGTTCAGTCATTCTGTTCAGCATGCTGTGTACTTCTGTTAAAGCACCTTCAGCAGTCTGTGCAAGGGAGATACCATCGTTAGCATTGTCAGAAGCCTTCTGAAGACCTGTAATCTGTGCTCTCATTTTTTCTGAAATTGCTAATCCGGCAGCATCGTCACCAGCTCTGTTGATTCTGTAACCTGATGATAACTTTTCTAAGTTTTTGCTTAGTGCTGAATTGTTTCCTCCTAACTGTCTGTAGGAGTTTTGTGCAGCTATGTTATGTTGTATTCTCATTTTATTTTCCTCCTTGAAATATATTCGAGCAGTCCTTTGCTCTTACATCTTGTCCGATTTAAAATCGGACAAGCTTCTTGGGTTTTAAATCATAAATCCTTTTTACAGACTTATTAATTTTTTATACCCTTAAAATAACCAATTGTTTTTAGATTCCATGCCTGGTTCGTACGCAACCAAGCTTGATATCTTCATGTACATTATATCGTATTTTCATGTAGAAACTTAAGCTTTTTTTGAAAATTTTAAAAAAAAATAAAAAAGTTTTGCCCCTTTGGAAAAGGCAAAACTAAAACTTTATTTTTACTTTTTTTCTTTCAGTTTACTTGCCAGATTTGCAATGCTGGAAAGGGTTTCAGCAGTAGGAATCTTTGTGGCAGATGCAGATTCCATATTAAAATCACCTGCATCTTTCAGCTCTTTCCTCAAAATCTTTACATCTTTTGGGGCATCAATGGCAATACGTACCCGATCCCCATTGATTTCGGAAACAGATATTTCGATTTTCTCTCCCAAAAGGAAAGATTCACCCTGCTTTCTTGTTAATATAAGCATGGCTATACCTCCTTGACTACAACAGGGTGCCGCATAGAATAATCAGAATCCTCTAAGATAAACTGTTTGGCAAGTTTATCTTCCAGATTTATGATAATAGGACATTTCAGGTTTATGGTAGACTGCTCAAAGTTCTCCCTGATAACAGCGACACAACAGACAGTATGTTTCGTTTCTTCTCCAAGTCTGATTTCTGTTAAAAGCTTATCTGAAAGCTGATAAGGATCATAATCTGCACATATATAGTAAGGATTCATCACCATTAAAGCAAGATCCGGATCTTCAGCAGACTGTAAGCAAAGCAGCAAATCATCACTGGTATCATTATTATCTGAAAAACTCAACAAAACATACTCTGTTTTATCTTCAAAGCCAAAAAGACCTGTAGTAAAGGTTATAATCTCGTTTTTATCTACGGCGATATCACCAAAATATTTTGTTTTCATCCATTTTTCCTCTTATTAACCTTCTTTATCAACATAGCTTGGATCTGCACTTGGGGGAACATAAATTGGGCCGCCCACATAGTTTATAATGACTTTAGGCTGCTGGGTGACAACAAATTCGATATCACCAGGAATAAATTCTAAAGGCTCTTTATTCTGCTTAAAGTCAAAATGCAATTTATCTGTTTCATATCGAATACTTAAATCTCCAGGCTCCCAGGAAATATCCGCAGGGTGGTCTGGTATCCATCGTATATTGGGAGTCTGATGCTGGTTCTTTCCAAGCCTTAAATCCGCAATTTGCTGAAGGGCTTCATCTGTAAACTTCACATCCATAAGAATCTGACCTTCCTGCACATATCGGGCGGTAGCTTCATAAGCCGCCTGTTTTCCCTTTTTTGCATAGTTTTCTACATTCGTTTTTACGGTAGGGCTGACACTGTTTCGAGCTTCGAATGTGTCCAGATTAAGCTTAATAGGGCTGCTTTTAATGTGCAGTCCCCCTTTTTCGGTTGACATTTCTAATTCTGCAGTAGTCTTTGCTGGCTTAAACTCACCATGGGTGACTTTATATTCGATAGAAATAGGAACCGTTGTAATTTCTATCAATTGTCGCATAATTTTCCTCCTTGAAAACACACTTTAATTTGATTACTTCCCTGTAAAAGCAATTATACACCTTTTTAAGAAATTAGGACATAAAATCGATAAAAGATTTGGATAAAATGTTCTGACCTGTTTTAAGTAAAGCCTGATACATGTAATCAACAGAATTCAGATTCATGATGGCTTCTTCAGAATCGATATATTCGGTATTGCTGGTCTTCTCTGCCAGATTATCCTGAAGATCCTCCAGTCTGCTCTGAGTATAATCTAAAAACATACTGTCACTTCCTGTAGCGGTAGTAGCATTTAAAACATTTTGTTTCAGCTCTTTAAATTTAGTCAGGTAATCATCTAGTTTGGAAGGTTCACAGTCATTATCAAGCATAGTAGCCATCTGGCCAATTAGTACAACTACATTGTTGGACAGTCCATTTTCTGCAGTACCATATCCTAAAACATTAATACCAGCGGTGGCAGTGTTGTAGGCGCTGCTGCTAACCACCTGACCATCTTTGAATTCCAGTCCGAAACCAAGATCCGTATAAAGGGCATCTTCCGACAATTGTTTCAGAAGCACTTTGGAATCCTCCCTTTGTCCTGCTTTGTCAGTGCCGTCGGGCCAGGTATATTGTGTATTTCCACTTACATCAACCCCTCTGTAAGTAAGAGAATTACCGTTTAATATAAAGGGAACTTCACTGACGTTACTTCCCCCAAATAAAAATTTATCTCCATATTTGGTGTTCATATCTTTAACGACAGTTTCCTGAACGCTTCGGAATTGCTGAGCCACAATTGCCTTATCATCTTTTGTGTTTTTTGTACCATTCATAACTCCCAGCAAACTGGTATAAACATCTTCCAGAGCTTTGCTGACCTGGGTCATGGCACTTTCTTTTGTTTGTATGGTAGACTGGGCTTCTTCTAGGTTGGAAACATAATCATCTGCCTGGGACGCCTGACGTCTGAGCTGATAGGCCTTTGCGGCCCCGGCAGGATTTTCCGATCCTTTAAAAAACTTACGACCAGAACCAACTTGTTTATTTACATAGCTTAAATCATTTAATGCACCACTTACACGCTTTGTATATTGGCGCGCCATCATTGATTGAGTCACTCTCATTGAATTTTCACCTCTTTACATTATAAACCCGATTTTCCCATTTGGTTTATTATTCTTTCTACACATTCGTCAAGGGCAGTCATTAATCTTGCAGCAGCATTGTATGCCTTCTGATATTGCAGGATATTGACCCCTTCATCGTCCAGGGAGACCCCGGACAGGGCATCTCTTGAATCCTGGATTTGGCCCAGTATGGTTTCATGATTGGCAGAAAGGTTGCTGGCAGAACTGATATCAAGAGAAAGAACGTTGCTGATATTTGCTAAGTACTCCTGAAATGTTCCATTATATAAGAAGCTTTCACTTCTATAATCTAATTTGCTTGGACTGGTGGTATCCAAAATCAGGTTACCTTCTTTATCTTTGGAATTTGATCCATCCACTTCCGTTTTATACTTGACACCATCCGAGTTGGCTACCGTAACTACTGTTTGTTTGCCGGAACCATCCGTAGTGGTCATAGTATAATTGCCGTTAGCATCTTTCCCATTGGCAATAACCGTTACGCCATCTGGTGCAAGATAAGTACCAGATTTTGCAGGGGAAGCTGGTAATTTTGTTGCATCAAGCTGATATTTACCGGTGCTGCCATTTCCTTCATAAAGAATCCCGCTGCTGTTTACCGACTTCCCAGTTGCTGCACAAGTATATACATTGCCTCCGGCATCTTGATATAAATTACCGTCACTATCGGTATAATCAGAACCGGAAGGGGTAAGGGTTACAGATTTATAGAGGCCAGATGCTAAAACCCCATTCAAGGTATAATTCCCTTTGGAATCTTTTCCATTGGTAATTGCAGTTAATCCATCAGAGGCAAGATAAGTATCTGAGTTAGCAGGGGATCCTGCCAACATATTTGCCTCCAGTTGATATTCTCCTGTGGTGCCGTCTCCCTTATATATGATACCGTCTTTATTTACCGAAGTACCGGTTAGTGCACAGGTATATATATTATCGCCGGTTTTTGTATAAGTGTTTGGCCCATCGGTATAATGAGTAGCATCAACTTGTGTAATTATCTTGGATTTAAAATTCACCATATCCTTATTGCAGACTAAAACGCCATTTAAGGTGTAATTTCCTTTGGAATCCCTGCCATTGGCAGCGATACTGGTTGTACCGTCTGCTGCGGTTTTCAGATAGTTGCCGCTGGCATCTTTATTTGGTACCGGTCCGGTTGAATAAGTCAGCTTTGAAGATATGGTTGAAATCATTAATAAGATATTATCATTAAGACCTGAGTCACTGCCGGAGCCAACTTGAGTCTGCTTTGTGGCAGTAATGCCGTATTTACCATTCTTCCAACCATCGGCGATGCTCAGATTAGCTGCAGTAAAAACAGCTGAGCCATCGGAGGTCTGGAAGAGATTCTCTTGTATACTTGTCTTTTCATTATCATTTAACTTATTTAAAGTGGTGGCCAGTTTATCTGCCAGAGAGTCAAGCATATTTTCATAATAGCCTATACCACGGGTCTCAGTGGACTTATAGTCAAATATGCCTTTACTGTTGAGCATGTCAATGGCTCCCTTAAGAGAACCCGGAGATGCCAGCTTTTCTGCATCAAAGCTGCCTGTAAACTTAATGCCCATTGCCGTAAGACTATCTCGGTCAACCTGAGTGGTCTGGCCGCCCGAATACCATTTAATTACATTACCGCCGGAATCCTTTATGTCATTACCGCCAGCGTCTTGAAAAGTATAATAGCAGCTGGTGTAGTCGCCTGGGGTATAATACTGGGTCGCAGTGAGACCAAAAGAATCATGCATCAATTTTTTTAATGCAGTGTCACAGTTTGTTACACCAGTGGCGTATGAAGTTGCTTTATCGTTATAACTGTTAAGAAGTTCTTTTTCTTTAATGGCTGCATCTCTTTTGGAAACAAGTCCTGCCTGGGCAACAATGGCATCAGAGAGGGTTTTACTTAAAGTTTTTATATCATTTGCGGTAGGCGGGTTTGTGGTATCCGCGAGTTTATCATTCAGTGCTTTTTGTGCATTGGCGATGGCAGTTGTAGCTGCTGTAATCTGGTCATCTAAACCTCCTGATGCACTTATGGAATTTGTCACCGTAGTAATTTTAGCAGAGAGTCTCTTATAATCCAGAGCAGATCCGGCAGGATTTGCATCAGGATCATTAGGGTACAATTTGGCTAAATCATTATTTATAGCCTGAAGGGTATTATTGCTGATGGATATGGAATGAAGCAAATCATTAATTTCTGTTATGGCCTGTTTTGCAGGCAGTGCAGAATTATCAATGGTTACAATAGCTCTGTCCGTACCATCTGCTCCTTTGGTTTTAACGTTAAATGTAGCAGCACTGTCATTATAAATAAGAGGCTGTTTTGTTCCGTCTTCGCCCACCATGCTAATAGAGACATCATCCACAATGATACCACCGGCTACTTCTTTGGGATTATATTGAACATCAATCTTCATATAATCTGAAAGCTGATCCAGAAGTAGATTCCTTTCATCTTTCAACTCCAAAGCTGGTCCGCCATTACTCTGAACCTCACGGATGCTTTTATTTAATTGTGATATATTGGTCATTAAATCATTCAGCGATTTGCAGGTAACTTCTTTCAGATTATATTCTTTTTCCTGGCGGACAGTGGCTATCTGACTGGAATACTGGTTAAACTGCTTAATCAGTGTAGAGGCAGCATTTCTGGCAATCTTATCAAACTCGGAGCTATTTGCATTTCCTGCTAAAGATTGGAGCTTTGAAACAAAGTCATTAAAGGTGGTCATAAGTCCTTTATTTTCTATTTCATCAAAAACAGAAGAAAGGTCATTTAATGAGTCTAATTTTGATTGCTGTTCCCCTAGATTAGCGGCTTCTTTTCTATAACGTACATCAAGAAAAGGATCACGGCTTTGAGATATACTGCCCACAATGACCCCTTGGCCTACCTGGGTAGAAGAACGGGTACCATATTTATCTCCATAACCGCCGGCAGCAGCAGAATAAACATCAGCTCGTTGGCGGGTATATCCGGTTGTACTTACGTTGGAAATATTCTGTCCAGTTATATCCAGCTGCTTCTGTGCTGTATTTAAGCCTCTCAGGGCTGTTGTAAAAGAGTAAAATGTTGATCTTAACATGTTATCCTCCGTATATTCTAAACTTTAGTTGATCTAAATCTGCTGGCATTATTGGAACTGCTTTGGCCGGCAATCTTGTCATAAATGCCTGCACCTGCATCCTGAGAAGGGGGAGCTCCGAATCTTTCCATGAACGCTTCAATGGTGTGGAGCCTTAAATCTATATAAGTTTTAATGGTATTGATTATTTCTTTAAATTGATTGGTCTTAACCGATAAAATCTCATAAGAATCTTCCAATTCACTTCTAACAGAGGATTGGGAACTGTCAATCCCATTTATAATCTGTCTATATGTTAACCCTTCCATGCCAGACTTTTTCAGGATAGTTTCTCTTTTCTGATCCAGACCTCTAAGCTGCAGAAGGTAAACTTGTTCTTCATTTAAAAAGCTGTCCAGATGCTCGATATTTTTAGTTTCCACAGCTTTTAACTTTTCCTGCTCAAAACCGATGAGTTTATCCATTAATTTGATATATTCATCTATAATTTCTTTAATCTCCATATAATTATTCATCTTTAAGTTCCCCTTAAGTCATATCAAAATATTAACGGTTTAGGATTCACTTCCGGCTAATAAGATTTTCTTCGCTATTTCATTGGCACCGATTTCATATTGACCCTTTGAAATTTGATCTGCCAGATTATCCAGTTCTTCAGCAGGCGTACCAGATTTAACATCAGCGCCAATCTGGCTCTTCAGTTTATTCACAAACTGTGCTTCGGCAATTTGTTCTCTTGATGCACTGATTGTGATAGAGTCCATACTTTGAAGATGTTCTTTAAACCCTGTTTTTTCAACAGTAGACGGACTCTGAATATTCTTTTTATTTATCTGGGTATTGAAATAATTCCCCGTAATTTTCATAATAAACACCTCTTTGTTCTGTTTAGTTTATAAAACCTTATTTTATATATCGGCTGTCACTGGCAAAACCTTTAATATTTTTTTTATTTTGTTAAAAAATGTACACAAAAAAATAAAGTGCATTCAATGTTAATAAATAACCTTAATACACTTTATCTATTTGTTTTTATAATTAAGTTATATTAAACGTCCTGACTCCATTTGATGATTGCAACATCATGATCATTAAGCTGATCTGCATAGTTAGCGTCAGCTCCGTTGATTTTCAGTACAAGTTCACCCCGTGGATTGGCCACATCAAGATCAGCATACTTTAAAAGATGCATCAGGATTAATGGCTCTTCTGTTTCCTGTATCAAATGAACAGGGGCACCATTTAATGTTACTGTTATGTCCGTAGGATTCAAGACTTCTTCAGTATCAGAATCATTGGACACATCCTCAGCAGCCAGAGGGGCTACTTCAGTATCTTCAATATCTCCAGGATTTTCAGGGTCTTCAAGATTTTGAAAATCGTCAGAATCATCATCTGCAAGTAACAAAGAAACACTGGAACTGTTGAACTCATGAGAATAAATCTTATTAATTTCAACCATATTCATATCTGGATATGAATTATGTCTGTCTGTTTCTGCGGCAGGGAGTGGGGGAACCATCATCTCAAGTATTCCCGCAGGTTCTTCCATATCACAAGCCATGGTAACAGTAATCTGATCCATATAGTTGATTTTACGGTTCTCTAAAGCGCTCATATCCTGGAGTTCAATCTTTGTATCGTTTATTTTAATTAAACCAATATCCTTCAAATTGAATTCTGACAGTGCTTCTAAGAGGGTTAGGGAAGGAGGCTGGCCATTTTTCGCCAGTGTAACCGTAACTTCGTCACCTTGTTTGATTTCTGTTTCAATAGTAGCAGGGGAACCGTTTACCAGTAATTCGCCAGGCATACTAGGAGAGCCCTTTATGGTCTTTTTAACTCCGTTCAGAGAATATATCAAGTTTGGAGGAGTGAGACCAATCAGGCTGGAAGGTTTAATCCCTGAAAACATAAGGGCATCGATAACCTTAAGGGCCTGATGGTTAAACAGCATGATGCGCCTTCCATTTACAGAAATGGCGAAGAAATCACATCCTCTGTAAAGAGATGAAACGATTCCAATACCAATAGGAGTAACAAAAGTAGGACTATATAAGGTTTCACTGAACAGAGAAAGATTATTATCTGTGTTGACAACACCAATGGCTACTCGGTTGGCAGGCATACCAAGTTTGTCTGCTACAATTTTACAAAGGCCACGTATCTGGCTGCCACCACCAACAAGGAATACGGCAGCAGGAGCAGAACCATTTATGAGAAGGATTCTCTGACTGATTGCCTCTGCCAGGGCATTGACTGGCTCCTTTATAGCATCAAAGGCCTCATCAGGAGTTAATTCAATCTGATTACCCAGAATATCCTTAAATTCTATTTTTTCCTCACCATTCAGCATAAGCTTAATCCGCTCAGCCGTAGCAAAATTAGTCAGGTAATGCTGCATCAGCGCTTCTGTAATCTCATCTCCAGCGATGGTAACCATGTCATAAGCTATAACGCTGCCATCTCGGGATATGGCAATATCCGAAGTGCCTCCTCCAATATCAACAAGTGCTATGTTTAAAAATCTTACATCATCCGGAACAACTGCATGTATTGCAGCAATAGGCTCCAGAGTCAGGTTGTCTACTTCCAGTCCGCAACGGGCGGTTACAGCATAAAGGCTAATCAATACGCTGGCAGGAAGAAAAGCGGCAATGATATTCACCACAGCTTTTTTACCTTTCTGACTCTCCAGATTTTTTATTTTATAATCATCTAATAAATAATCAGTGACACTATATCCTACACAATAGTAATCCTTTAATCCGGACTCTGATTCAGTAGATTCGGATAAAAAAGTTTCCTGAGCCTTTTCTATGGAGGAATACTCCATGTACTGAATGATTTTAGGTGAAATAGGTTCATTTGGAATCAAATCATAGGAAAAGGAAGCAGGAACTGTACGTAAAGCGCGTCCTGCTGCAGCAATAGAAACTTTTGTAAAGGTTTGTCCACTGCGCTGCTCCAATTTCATTTTAACGTTGTTTGCCACTCGGGCAACCAGATCAATGTCTTCAATCTGACCATCACGCATGGCACGTTTTTCGTGAAATTCCTGTTCATAATCCAAGATATTAAAATTACCATCTTTAAGTGCACCTACAATACCTACAACAGAACGGGTACCAATATCCAGTGCAAAAATAATTTTTCTGTCATCCATGTTAGAATTGTAACTCCTTTGTTATCCCAGGTTGTTAAGATGTTTCATAAGTACATTTGGGATTTCTTTATTTGTTGCCTGAACCATAACAGCGCCGATATTCTGGGCTACCATAGGCATTCCATAAACAACACAGGATTCCTGGCTCTCACCAATGGTGTAAGCACCTTTGTTTCTCATTTCCAAAAGTCCTGCAGCTCCGTCTTTGCCCATTCCTGTCATAATGATGCCCACGTTTTTCTTTGATGATTCCTTAGCTACTGATTCAAATAAAACATCTACAGAAGGGCAGTGCCCACTGACTTTTTCCGTGTCCCTGCAGCGGAGTTTGTATATTCCGCCGATGTTTACCAGCCTCATCTGACAGTCTCCCGGAGCTATATATACCTGGCCGGGAACCACCACATCATTATCCTGAGCTTCTTTTACATTCATAGCGCATAGTCTGTTTAAACGTTCCGCATAAAGTTTTGTAAATACGATAGGCATGTGCTGGACAACCAGAATGGGGGGAATCTTTGCCGGAAGCCTTTGCAATACTTCATAAGTAGCTTCTGTACCACCTGTTGAGGCTCCCAGAGCTATAATGGTAGAATTACAGACACTGTCAGGCAGGTCTTTTAAATTTTTCCCTAAGATGCTGTTAACTGAAGCAACAGAATTAGCTGCTGCAGTTCCTGCAGTACGCGCTGGCTCAGCAGGCTTCACGAGCTGAATATGTTTTGAAACTTTTGCCACAGAGGCAATTTTAATTTTAGCATAAAGCTCTTCAATAAAGATAGCTGGTGAAATCGGATGACTGGCATCCGGTTTCTTGACAAAGTCCACTGCACCTGCCTGCAATGCTTCAAATACGTTGATATTTGCTGCGCTTACCAGGATAATAGGTAGCGGGCTTGAAGTCATAAGTTTTTTTGTTAATTCAATACCGGTCATTTTAGGCATCTCCACATCTAGTGTTAAAACATCGGGCTTAAGCCGGGCTATTTTTTCCTGGGCATCATAAGCATCACCAGCAATTCCGATAACCTCAATACCAGCCTTACTTGACAAATTAGTAGAAATTAATGTTCTATACACCGCTGAATCGTCAACTACTAAAACGCGTATGTTTGTACCCTGAATTGGCATAAGACTACCTCCTTAAAGTGGCTTTCTGTATGTGGCAGGCATTATGTATTCAAAATTGGATTCATCTCTGTCAACAGTTTCTGAATGGCCAATAAGTAAATAACCACCTGGATTTAAAGCATCATAGTATCTTTGTATCAAAGCAGCTTTTGTAGGTTTATCAAAATAAATCATCACATTACGACAGAAGATAACATCAAATTTAGTTTTAAACTTAATAGGTTCCATCAGATTGAAGGTCCTAAAAATCACATTCTTCCTTAATTCATCAGTAACCTGATAACCACCATCTTTTTTTGTAAAATATATTCGCTTCCAAGCTTCAGAAAGTGCGTTTAAGGATTCGTCATTGTATAGTCCCCGGGCAGCTTTACTTAAAGCATTCTGCGAAATATCAGTAGCTAAAAGCCTGGTATCCCACTTAACTGGCTTTGATTTAAAATATTCTTTCATAATGATTGAAAGAGTATATGGCTCCTCACCAGAGGAGCAGCCCGCACTCCAAATGCTAAGGCTGTGGTTTTTATTTCTTTCCTCTAAATACGGTAAAATCGTATCATTAAAAAAGGTAAAATGGTTTTCTTCACGCATAAAGAAAGTATGGTTGGTAGTCAGTTTGTTAAGCATCATTTCTATATCACTGTTCTTTTGTGTAGAAATGATATGATCAACATAATCTGTAAAAGATTCATAACCTTCAGCAGCAAGGTAATTGGAAAGTCTTCCTTCAATTAAAACTTTCTTTGCCTTCAGGTTTATACCATAATTTTTAATGATAAAATCTGTTAACCGGATAAAATCCTTTTCTGTAATCGAAAGCATAACGTGACTCCTTTTGAGCAGATTTAAGCTACTTTAGTAAGGGCGGATAAATCAAAAATCAAATGAACCATTTCTTCGATTTCCACAATACCTGTAATCAAGTCATGCTTATTGTTTGCTGGAGGCGGTGCGATGGCCTCTTTTTCAACATCAGCAACAAGGAAAACTTCATCCACAAGTATACCTAATGTTGTAGAATTTACCTCAAGTATGATAATGCATGATTTCATGCTGGCTGTATCAACAGCATGCTCATTGCCAAGCTTTAAACGCATATCCAGAACCGGAATAATCTGACCTCTCAGATTAATAACACCTTTGATGTAATCCGGAAGTAATGGGAACTGGGTAATTGAAAAGACGTTAATAATTTCCATTACATAGTCCGTATTCATGGCGAATGGCTTGTCTCCTATAGTAAATGTGAGCAGTTTCAACATGGCTGTATCAATCTTATCTTCTGATATGTAGTCCCCTTCAGCATCACCTTCTTCAAGAGAAGCATCCTTAGGACCATTTTTTCTGCTTTCAAGTCTGCCAGTTGCAAAACTGAAGATGTTTGGCACATCAAGGATAATACTGATATTACCATCTCCCAGAATAGTACAGCCTGTGATTCCGAAATCCCGGAGATTATATGCACCAAAGTATAAAGGAAGAGGCTTAACAACCACCTGATGCTGGCCAATCAGTTCATCTACCATTAAACAGTATGAAACACCGGCAAATTCTACCCACATTATGATGCTCTCTTCGATATCATCAATACCACCATCAATCTTATAAAGATTATTTAATCTTACAAGAGTGATAAACTGGTCACCACGCTGAATCATTTCACCACGGGCAGCATCATTAATAATATCTTCTTTTGTTGCTTTAAAGGACTGACGGATATTTGCAATAGGAATAGTGAACTGATAATCACTTACTCTGCATTCCATACCATCAATAATAGCAAGGGTAAGAGGAATTTTAAATGTAGTAACGGTTCCTTCCCCCACTTCAGAGGAAATATATACGGTACCGCCAACTTTTTCGATGTTTTTAGTTACAACGTCCATGCCCACGCCTCTGCCTGAAAATTCTGTAACCTGCTCTTTGGTAGAGAATCCAGGAAGTAGGGTAAGCTGGAGAATTTCTTTCTTTGTATATTCACTTTCAGGTTTGGTTAATAATCCTTTTTCTTTTGCAGAAGCAAGAATCTTATCTGGGTCCATGCCTCTTCCATCGTCAGAAATAGTAATAATAACTTCACTGCCTGTGTGTTCAGCCTTCAGGGTAACCGTACCCTGCTTAGGTTTTCCAAGAGCTATACGATCGTTTACATCAGGTTCGATTCCATGATCCATAGAATTTCTCACAATGTGCATCAACGGATCCTGAATACTATCCACGATAGTTTTGTCTATTTCAGTATCATTTCCAATGGTAACCAGCTGGCAGTCTTTGCCAAGCTTTTGTCCCATGTCTCGGACGATTCTGTTCATTTTCTGGAATACGCCGGCTACAGGTACCATTCTGACAGACATAACAATATCCTGAAGCTCAGTAGTCAGCTTTCTGAGCTGTCTTGCAGATTTTGTGAAGTTATCCAACTTCAAATCTTTCAAATCAGAAGAAGAAGTAACCATAGACTGGGTGATAACCAGCTCTCCCACAAGGGCCATCAGAGAGTCCAGTTTTGAAAGGTTAACATTTATCAGATTGGTTTTATTTGGCTTGGAAAGATCATGCTTTTCTTCCTTTTTCAAATCTTTCGTATCTGCTTTCTTCGTGTCTTCATTCTTGCCAGTTTTCTCAGTGGTATTCGTTTCTGGAGCTTTTTCTTCCATGACTTTAACCTCCTTCGCTTCTGCAGGAGCGACAACTTCTTGAGAATCAGTTACATTTTCTGTAACCAATAGCTGATAATTATCTACATATATATCTTGTTTTATTATTTCTAAACCGTTGATAAAATCTTCATCACATCCAAAAGTAACAGTCAGGCCATGTTCAATAATGTACTGAGTTATTTCTGTAGTGGCTTCAATATCGGATGGAGTAGTAAGAATGTCTTCAATACATACTTCAGCAATATTCTTAAGCAGCATAATTGCTCTTAAGCTTTCCATACCACTGCCCTGGTCAAAATATAACTGAACAGAAAGGCCTGTGTTCTGCCCTGCCAGGGAAACTGGATGAGCTGCATCAGAAGTCTCTGCAGCCTGGTCCGGCTGACTTTCTTCTGCAGAATCGTCGGAAACTTCTCCTTTCATCACAGCAAGTAAACTTTCAATTTCAGAAACAATGTCATCCGAACTTTCTTCCTCTGAATTACCGCTTTCAATGATAGAAACCTGGGCCTTTAAAAAGTCAGTTGCCTTAAACATCAGGTTAAATAGTTTCTGACTGTATTTTTCTTCTACTGCACCGTTTTCACGTATAACAAAGAACATATCCTCTATTCTATGTGCAACTGTCATTAAAGAATTAAACTGCATCATAGCCGAAGAGCCTTTTATAGTATGCATGATTCTAAAAATCTCATTAATCTGGTCAGCTGAAAAATAGTCAGCACCTTCTGCCTCTAAGAGTAACTCGTCTAACTGTTCTAAAAGCGTATTTGTCTCAAACAAATACATATCCAACATATTGTCTAAACCATTATCCATAACACGAACACCACCTTACAATTGATGCTAATTTTGCATAAACTTATATACCCTATATATTAGCATAGTATTTTTAAATTATAAATAGAAATTTGTCAAAATTATGAAAGAAATTAAGGAAAAGTAAATCGGAATAAGAGGAAAAATGCAATAATTATTTATTTATTGCCAGATTATTGAAGATATGAATTTCATAATATATAATAATAAAAAACATTATGAAAAAAACCTAAAGAAATAGTCATTTATGTCGAAATATTGAATGGCGATATTACTATATGTGAAAGGAGACGCAATATATGAAAAAAATATTTATGATATTACTGTGCGGAGTGTTTGTATGCGTCGGAGCTTATGTTAATACAGATGAAAGTTACGCGGCACACTGGGCAGACCAATATCTGAACAACTTAGTCTCGCAGAAGATTATGCGGGGCGATGATGAAGGAAATCTGAAGCCGGATGATTCCATAACAAGGGCTGAGTTTGTGGCCATGGTAAACCGGGCTTTTGGATATGGACAGAAAGGTAATGTAGCGTTTAATGATGTACCAGAAGAATCCTGGTACTATGATGATATCGGTATAGCGAAAAAGCAAGGGTATTTTAACGGCATTTACCCAGATACAGCAGGACCGGACAAACCGTTAAAGCGTGAAGAGGCCGTCACCATGCTTTGCCGCGCCCTGAAGATTGAAGGAGTTGGAACGGACTCCCTTCAGTTTGCAGACAGTAAGACTTTTAGCAGCTGGAGCAAAGATTACATTAACGCTGCGGTAGATAAGAAATTCTTATCAGGGTATCCGGATCAGACTTTTAAGCCAGCCGATTATATGACCCGTGGAGAAATGGCCAAGGTTTTATCTCAGGTGGCAGGTGAAATTGTAAAGGATAAGGGCTCAAACTATATAGGATATGCCAATGGTAATGTTTCTGTAGTACAGACAGGAGCAAGTTTAAGAAATACAATTATTCCGGGAGATTTATATATAACAGCCGGTATGGGAACCGGATATACCCAGCTGGATAACCTCACCGTAGGGGGAGATTTAATTATCAGCGGCACTGGAAATGCTGAAAGCGGGCAGGTAAGTGTCATTCTTACAGATTGCGACATAAACAATCTGGTGATTGACTCAGGAAACTCAAACTCTATGAGTGTCCGTGCAGACGGTGGAAGTGTCATACATAATACAACAGTAAAAAGTAACGCCTATCTTGAGGAAGATGACTCAAAGGGTACGGCATTTAAAGATGTAGTATTAAAGGGACCGACCGGTACCACACTTAACCTGTCAGGAAGTTTTGAAAATGTATCCGTTAAGGCGGAAAATAATAAACTTAGCGTAGATAAAGGTAACGTGGATGCTTTAACAGTAGATGAAGATGCTGTTAAAGGGTCTGTGTTTATACAAAAGGATGCAACAGTAAATACATTGTACTGTGATACGGCAACTACTGTGACGGGAACAGGTAAAATTGATGAAGTTTCAATCAACGCAAATGGCTGTAATATCTCAATGCTTCCTGACCATATTTATATCAGGCCGGGAGTCACAGCTGTTGTAAACGGCCAGACTATGACCAGCGTTGATGCGGAAGCAAACAATGCGGATCCGGAATTTATGTCAGGCTACCCAAAATACCAGGATCTGATGTCAACAAGTGTAAAACTGCTGGCAAAAACCAATAAACCGGGTAAGATTTACTGGGCTGTAAAAAATGTTGACCTTGTAGGCACTGGTATGTCAGAAGAGGGCGTGAAAAATCCGGACAAGCGTTATGTTGTTCAGTCTGGAACAGTCAGTGTAGTGGGAGACAAAGAAGTAAGTATTAACGTTACAGGACTTACAAGTGGTGTTAACTATGAGTATTACATGGTGTTTGAAGACTTTAAATTAGATACCACAGATGTACAAAGAGGGGGATTTAAAACGGTAGACATTGTAAATCCCACATTTCTAAATAGTACACCTAAGATTTCAGGATCCACAAAAAGTTCTTTCACCATGGTGGTAATGCCATCAAAGAATACCACGCTATATTGGGCGGTACTGCCAAGCAAAGCAGTTTCTCCAACTATCGAATCTTTGTCAGGTCTGAAAGTGTCAGGAGCTTTGGGATTAGGTTCTGTTGGTGGATGTGCAATGAATGATCCAAAAGAGATTCCTATGGTGGGCACAGATGGTAAGCAGCTTGCAGAAAATACCACATATGATATTTATATGGTACTAAAAGATGATAGTGGAAATCTATCCAGCCTTGCTAAGGTTATCGGGACAACTTTAGACCAGACCCCACCGGAATTTATGGATGGATATCCATGGAATGAACCAGGTGCAGCCACTTCATTAAATATAAGGCATATGTCAACAGAAGCTGGAACTTTATATTGGGCGGTCTATCCAATGGACTTTAAATTCCCGCCGGTAGACAACTATGATACCATAACAGATGCTGCTATAAAAAAAGATTTGCAAATAAGAGCCATCACAACAGGACAGAAGGCAGTGAAAAATGGCAAAGTTACTGTTACAGAAAAGAAGGATTCTACTTTGAATATTACAGGGCTTACCAAAGCTACTCCTTATGATCTGTACTTTGTACTGATGGACAATGCAGGAAATTATTCAGACCCTAAATCTCTATTGGGGGTAAAAACTTTGGATACTTCACCACCAGTAGCAACCATGGACTTTGATAAAGTGCTGGAAGGCAATCCAGTGGTAAGTGCCAATATCAGTGTGATGTTTGATGAGATTGCCTATTACGATGGAACTGAAAAAGACATCAGGATGACCCAGCTTCCTGCAGATCAAAAGGTTAACATTTTAAAGAGTATGTTTTCTGTTCATGATTTGCTTTCCGTTTCAAAACCGGATTATATTTCAGATATTGATTACAGCAAGGTTTTGATTGGGGAGAAAGATGGTAAAACTATAGTGACCTTCCCTCAGGCAGCCTTCGGAAACGGTAAAGGCTTAAACAGCGGTGGAAATTATCAGTTTGAACTGAACAATGTAATTGATTCTGATGGAAATGCCATGAGTCAGGCAACCTTGTTAAAAGCTTTCAAGGTGGTTGCACCACAGGTATATCTGAGTCGTTACAACGGGACAGAAACCCTGGCAGATAATGAAATCGGATTCAGCCTGAAGCCAGCAGAGGGCATCAACAGTGATAAATATTTTGATGCTATCATCCAGACAGATAAATTGATTACTTTTGATTTATATATTGGAGACGGCTCCGTAACAGGCGGTGCACTATATGCCCATGATATCCGACTGGAAGCAGGGCAGGCCAGAAGTGTAGCTTCTATGGTAGCTGGAAACAGCTATCAGAAATTTATTGATTTAAAGCCTACAAACTATAAATTAGTAATTAAAAACTTTAATTCCATGGACTCAAGCAGAATGACCTCATGGGATGGTACTTTAAACATTCAGGCTATGGCAGTGATTGGAGAACCTTACAATCTGACAAATCTGGGCACCAACATTTTAAATGCAAGTAAGCCTTTAGATATCATAAAGAACAATGCAGATACCATGATTGTAAGTAACCCTGAGATATTCGGAGTGAAAAGGGTGTATGCAGATACTGCACAGCCAATTCTGATAGATGGGGTTAAGTATGAGACCTATGATACTGCTGTAAAAGTTATTGCTATGGCAGATAAACCGGCAACTTTGTATTATGTGGCAGTTCCACTGGCAAATATGACAGGCAAAACGCCACCTACAGTGGATCAGGTACTTGCAGGACGTCCAGCATATCTGGACAGCCAGAGTGGCAGCATAAATCTGGCAGATGGTCAGGTTCAGTACGACAAGCTGATAGATAAATTAAAGCCATCTACGGGATATAAATTTTTCTATGTACTTAAGGGTAAGGCTTCGGATAATCTGGTTGTGAAGAATACAGAACAGGTTGGTGGCGCATATAATGCGGACTTTACTACTCAGAATGAGATTACTCCAACTCTCACCGAGGGACCTGTTCCAAGTGGAATTTCAGATAAAGCTACAGCTCAGATGGTGGGAACAGCAAATACGGCGGCAAAAGTTTACTGGGTAATGTATACTAGCGGCAGATATCCAAATAAATCGGATGGAACTCCTTATTTCACTCCGGATCAGATTATCCAGTTAAGTAACTCAGATGGCACCGTAGTGGATTCTGGGAACTTCTCTGTAGATACAAAGAGTGATACAAACCCAAATAAGGATGGGATACAATTTGACTTTACATGTAAAAACATGGAGTCTACTAAGACTTATGATGTTTTTGTAGCACTTCAGAGTGAGTATTCTGGAAAAATGTCTGATAAAGTATTTTTATATAAGAATGTAAGGTCAAAAGATATGACACCTCCTTATATTAATAATGAACCAAAGACAGTTATTAAAGGCTGGACCACTAAAACTATAGGAGATACCAGCATTAATACTTATAACGGGTCCATAGCGGTTCGGTTTAGTGAGCCTCTTTACTACAAGAACTCTCTGGCAGGAGACGAAATGTATCCACTTACGGTAGCACAATTGATAACACCTGGTGGTGTTGCTTTAGAACCTGAGTATGGTGGATTACTGACATTTGACAGACCAGATGTTAAAGTCTCAGCTGTTGGATATTCCACAAGCGATTCAGACAATGGTAAGTACCCGATTACAGGATTAGACTTTGCCTTTTTTGGAGTGCAGAATGGCAGTGTAATAGGCATCAATGCAGAAATTTATGACAGAGGTGGCTGGCGTGCCGGACAGTTTATCATGGAATTCGTAGAAAAGCCTAATCATACAGATTCTTACTTTAATGTAAAATTTGTTTCAAACACTACCACTACGACTACTAAGTGAAGTTAGTACTATAACAAAATTGAAAATATGGCTCTCAGGGTTACCTGGGAGCCATGTATTTTTTTGTCAAATATATTGTTAAATTATCAAAAAAAATGTATAATAAATAAATGTAATCGTACAAGAAATAAATAGTGTAAAATAATTACATAATATGAAAAAAATACAATGAGAGGAAAAAATATGAGCTGGATAGATAATAATAATATACTCTTATCTCAAAAGAGTCTGGACTATTTGTGGGAAAAGCAGAGGATTATTTCTGAAAACATAGCAAATAATGATACTCCTGGATACAAGGCTAAAACCATATCTTTTGAGGATCAGCTTAGATCCAATCTGGAGCAATTTTCAAATAGGCCAGATGCCAGTAAAAATGATATTCGAAAAGCAATTTTAGGTTCTAATATGAAAATTGATGTCAGCAATGAAGAAAGTAACAGGCTGGATGGCAACAATGTCAATCTTGACGTGGAAGAAGTTGAATTGAACAGGGCGCAACTGCAGTATCAATATCAGATATTTCAGATTAACGATCAGTTCTCCAGAATAAGAGCAGCTATTGGAAAGTAACCAGAGTCTGACATTGGTACAGGCAAGAGAAAAGGAAGAAAGACAATTGACTAAAATAGAAGAGGATTTTAAATGAAAAAGCTGTTAAATCACGTCGTAGCGTTATTCGTTCTGATGGTTGTTATACTGCTGATAGTACCGTTACCTCCATTCTTACTTGATATGATGTTCATTATCAACATTACTGTTTCACTGATAATCCTGCTTACTACCATGTACATAAAAGAGGCCTTGGAATTTTCTATATTCCCTTCGCTTCTATTGATAACCACCTTATACCGGCTATCCCTTAACATTTCGTCAACCAGACTTATCCTGACAAAAGAGGGACAGGCTGGTCAGGTTATTAAAACATTCGGTAACTTTGTATTACAGGGAAATGTTGTAGTAGGTGTTATTATATTCTTAATCTTAGTTTTGGTTCAGTTTATAGTAATCACTAAAGGTGCGGAACGTGTAGCTGAAGTTGCAGCAAGATTTACTCTTGATGCGATGCCAGGTAAACAGATGGCTATAGATGCAGATTTAAGTTCAGGGCTTATCACAGAAGAAGAAGCACGAGCCAGAAGAAATAAAGTCCAAAGAGAATCAGATTTCTATGGTGCCATGGATGGAGCTACCAAGATTGTAAAAGGTGATGCGATTATGTCCATCATCATTACTTTGATAAACTTCATAGCCGGGACGATTATAGGAGTGGTACAAAGTGGATTGCCGTTTTCCCAGGTTTTAAATATATATTCCATAGCAACTATTGGAGACGGACTGGTAGCGCAGGTACCTGCACTTTTAATTTCAACAGCGACAGGAATGATTGTAACCAGATCAGTAGCTGAAGGTACGCTAAATGAAGATGTAATTAAGCAGTTTACTTCTCAGCCAAAAGTTTTGATGGTTTCTGGCGGAATTATGCTGCTGATGAACCTTATTCCAGGCGCACCTCACGTGCAGCCCACAGTGCTGGGAGTATTTCTGATAGTTTTAGGCTTCAGGCTAATAAAAACAAAAGAGGAAGAGGCGCAGCAGCTTAGTATGGCAGAAGGTGACAATGATGTTTACCCAGAAGAACAATTTGATGAAAATGCATATTTTAAAGATATTAACAATATCTATTCACTTATAAATGTAGAACCCATTGAAATGGAGTTTGGATACAGCCTTATCCCTCTTGTGGATGAAAGCAGTGGGGGGAATCTTATCAACAGAATTGTTATATTCAGAAGGCAGTTCGCCCAGGAAATGGGATTCGTAGTTCCCTCTGTCCGGTTAAGAGACAGTGCAGCTTTAAATGCAAACCAGTATGTTATAAAGCTTAAAGGGGAAGAAATCGCAAGAGGAGAGTTGCTGGTAGACTATTATCTTGCACTTGAACCCTCTAATCCGGCGGGGATATTGATGGTATTGAAACCATTGAACCTGCCTATGGGATACCAAGTAAGTGGATTACTCCTGAAAAAAGAGACATGGCTGAGGTTTATGGATATACAGTTATCGATCCACTATCGGTAATGCTGACTCATCTATCGGAGACCATAAGGCGTCATGTGCATGAACTTTTAAACAGGGCTGAAGTGATACAGATTGTTGAGAATACCAAGAAAACCTCCACGGAGCTTGTAGAAGAATCCGTGCCAAACATTATATCCTATGGCACTTTGCAGAAAGTATTATACAATCTTTTAAAAGAGGGAATTCCTGTAAAAGATATGGTCACTATTCTGGAAAGTCTTATTGACACTGCCCAGGGAACAAATGATATTGATATTATGACAGAGAATGTACGCAGCGCTTTAAAGCGTACCATAACGAGAAGGTTCTGTGAAAGCGGACAATTAAAGGTGGTTACACTGGACAGTGAGGTGGAAAAAGCAGTATTGTCCAGCCTTACAAGGAGTGAGCAGGGAATTTATCTTGCCCTGAGCCCGGATTTAATTCAGAAAATTGTAACACAGCTGGGCGAACATATAGGTAAGTTCAAGGATTTAAATACTGTTCCTGTGATACTTACGAGCAATGTTATAAGAGTTTATTTTTATAGGCTAATAGAACAATTCTACCCGAATGTATATGTTCTTGCTTTCAATGAAGTAGCAAACAACGTACAAATTCAGGCGCTAGGCAACATTAGTATGTAATTTAGTTAGAGCAAAAGGGATTGGAACATGATGGATGATAACTTGCTAAAATCTAAATCAGTAGAAGATTTGTTTAAACTTTATCGCGAAACTGGCGATATATGTATTAAGCAGGAAATTGTTATGCGCTATAGCGGTATTGTTAAAACAATTGCAATACAGCTGAGGGGTGTATATGTAAGTTTTACAGATATGGATGATATTATAAACGAAGGCATTATCACGTTAATGCATGCAGTGGATAAATTTGATCCTGGAAAAAATGTCAAGTTTGAAAGCTATGCATCCCTCAGAATAAGAGGGGCCATTGTGGATCTGGCAAGGAAACAGGACTGGGTACCCCGCAATGTGAGAAAGCTGGGAAAAGCAATTGACCATGCCTATTCAGAATTATATTTTAAATTGGGCAGATATCCAACAGACCAGGAAGTAGCAGAAAATCTTGGTATTACTGAAGAAAAGTATTATAAAGCATTAAGTGAAACAAACCTGTTTAACATCTTATCTCTTGATGCCATTGTAGATGGTCTTCAGGAGGAGGGCAGAATGAAAAATATCTGAGGGATCATAATTCGGACACCATGCCGGCCCAGAGCCTGGAGCAGAAAGAATTGCAGGCTATACTGAGAAGTTCTGTAGAGAATTTAAGAGAAAATGAACAATTGGTTGTTTCTTTGTATTACCGAAAGGAACTGAATATGAAAGAAATTGCCAGAGTTATGGGTATAAGTGAACCGAGAGTATCTCAGCTGCACTCTGCAGCATTAAAAAAGTTAAGGGTCAATCTGGAAAGTTATTATACCGTGTAAGAGGAGAAAAAAATGTTTAAAGGCTTCTATATGGCTGCATCAGGGATGCTTACCCAATCAAGAGTACTAAATACCATCAGTAACAACATGTCAAATGTATCTACACCAGGATATAAGGAAGATACACTGGCAACAACAACTTTTGGAGATGTTCTGATTAACAGAACAGGAAATAAAGACAAAAGTGTATATACGCCGTTAAGCAGCTCTTCCATGATAAAGACGGCAGATAAACTTGTAACAAATTATTCAGAAGGATCACAGGATTTTACAGGACGAAATCTGGACTTCGCAGTAGAAGGCAATGGTTTTTATCAGATTCAGACTGCTGATGGACAGACCAGATATACAAGGAATGGATCATTTAATATAGATAGGGACGGATATTTATGTTTGCAGCATATAGGAAGAGTCATGGGTGAAAATGGACCAATACAGCTGGGAACGGATAAAATTAATGTAAGTGCAGATGGAAATATAACTAATTCTGAAACAGGACAGGCACTTGGCAAAATCCGTCTGGTAAATTTTGCAGATTACAGCCAGCTACAAAAAGTCGGAGAGGGAATGTTTCAGACCGCAAATGCCGTAACTCCCGGAGTTGCCAACGGCAAAATCAAGCAGGGAACCTTAGAACGTTCCAATGTTCAGTCTATGGATGAAATGATGGCTATGCTGTCCAGTCAGAGAGCCTTTCAGAGTGCAAGTCAGATTGTTAAAGCTTATGACCAGTTAATGGGTAAGGCCGTTGATCTGGCGGCATTATAATCAGGGAGGTTTGTAGATGGATATTTCATTTTATACAGCTGGAGCAGGTGCAAGAGCACAACAGTCCAAACTGGATGTTATCGGGAATAATATGTCAAATGTTAACACTACTGCATATAAGTCCCAGAGCGCTGGATTTGCCGATTTACTATATAGCAATATAAGAGATGATGCCAACAAAAACACACAACTTAAGGTGGGCAGTGGCGTGCGTCTGGAAAAGACAGACAGTAATTTTGCCAGTGGAGGTCCTCAGGCTACGGATAATCCTACGGATTATATGATAGTGGGTTCAGGATTCTTTGCGGTTCAGGATCCGGGGACAAATGAAATTTTTTATACCAGGGATGGTAATTTCCGCCGTTCTATCAGGAGTGATGGAAACTTTTATCTGGCAACAGCCAATGGTGAACTGGTTCTTGATAGTGATTTAAAGCCGATTAATCTGAGTCCTAAAAAGACTAAGAACTCAGCCAATAATTCTAATACTTCCAATAACTCCAAAGATTCGAAAGATATGGAAGAAGTAAAAGAGCCAGGTGTTTTTGATTTCAAAATAAAAGATGGCATGCTTCTTAAAGGAAATAACCTGTTTTCACCTGTAGCCAAAAATGGGCAGCCTGTATTACAGGAAAATGCAAAAGTGGAAAAAGGATATCTGGAACTTTCAAACGTTGAAGTTTCCAGTGAAATGTCTAAGCTTATAGAGACACAGAGAGCTTATTCTATGTCTTTAAAGATGATACAGACTTCCAATGAAATAGAAGAAGTTATAAATAACCTAAGATAATCAGTTACATATTATATTCTATTGTTCTTTATCAAGTTAGGAGTTGCAGAGATGAGTAGAATGCCGCATACAACTAAAGAGATAAAAAGTGAGATGGAGCAGAAGGCTGACAAATTTTATCATAAAGCGATGGAAATGTTCACTCACAATGTTGAAAAACAAGATGTGCAGAAAGAAAGCGCAGACTCAGGTCCAGATGATTTTGAGGAGCATACTATTGTTGACCATATAGATTTTGACAGCGGGGTTAATAGTGATGAAGAAATAATAAGTGGGATGGCTGAGCTTGATGAATATGAAGATCACCAGGAATCTGATGAACTAGACGAACTAGATGAAGTGGATGATTACGATGAAATAGATGAATTGGATGAGCTGGATGGTTTATTAAATCAGAAAGATGTAGCGGCAGGTTTTGATTCAGCTGATGATATCCTGGAAAATAAGTCGGTTACCTTTACATTATTTTTTTCTGCTGACAAAATGAATGCTTATATCAGAGCTCAGGATTACAAATATGGAAGTGATGCGGACAACCGGGTACCTTCAAATGTAATCTATGAACTTTTAAAGGAAAAAGGTGTGGTATATGGTATTGATGACGCTGGCATAGTGGAATACTGCACTGGTAAAAAGCTATATAAAGATTTTCAGGTAGCAACTGGTACAAGACCACAAAAAGGTGAAGATGGCAGTGTAGAATACCTTTTTTCCATAGAACCAAATCATGGACCTAAAGAGAAAGATGACGGAACAGTAGATTATAAAGAACTTGATTTGATACATAATGTAAATTCTGGAGATATTTTGTGCAGGGTTACTCCTCCAACTAATGGAACAGACGGAATGGACGTTCTGGGTGGCAAGGTGAATGCAACTCCGGGAAAACCTGCCGCTGTAAGCTATGGAAAAGGTGTAAGAGTATCTGAGGATGGACTGGAATACATTGCTATAGATAATGGAATGGTGGAACTGAACAATGGCACAGTTGAGGTAAAAGAAGTTTACACAGTCAATGGGGATGTGGGTCCTGCAACGGGAAACATTCGGTTTAATGGTTCGGTAGTAGTTAAGGGAAGTGTCTTGTCTGACTTTGCCATATATGCCAATGGGGATATCATTATCAACGGGTATGTAGAGGCAAGTATTTTAAACACCACTGGTGATATCATAATAAAAAATGGTATAAGTGGCATGAAAAAGGGCCTGCTTAAAGCAGATGGAAGCGTAACGGTGAGATTTGCAGAAATGGCCAGAATCGTAGCAGGCGGGAACTTTTACTGTGACTATTGCATCAATTGTGATGTCAGGGTGGGAGATTCCATCATCGGCAAAGGAAAGAGAGCTTCTCTTCTGGGAGGAAATTATATTGCTGGTACAAAGATTGATGTAAATGTGATTGGAAGCGGTTTAAATATTCCTATGGATGTACAGATTATACCAAATTGGCAGGAAATCCGGAATTTTAAATCAAAGCCTGAAGAGAGAATCAGAGAAAATAAAGAATTGATGAGCCAGTTTGAAAAATCCTTTACCAACCTAAAGCATAAGTATAGTCATTTAGATCTTGAGATAAACCGTGCTGCAAGAAAAAACAGCATGGATACCCAGGAGGTAATAGACGCAAAACAGAAAAAAGTCGTACTTCTTATGAAGCAAAAATCGAATATCAAACGTCAGATGGCGGAGATTGATGAAAGAAGAGACAAAATAAACCGCATGATTGCCTGTGAGGGTTGCATGGTGATTGGGAGAAAAACGGTACATATCAGCGTTCGTATAACTATTGGCAACGCCATGCTTTGGGTGAACGATCCTATGGATCACCAGACTTTTACGGAAAATAACGGCATTATTGAAGCACACAGTATAACTCCGGGCTCTATATAAAACAGCATTGGTTTATGCAGATCTGGGTGTTAATAAAAAGAAATATTAAGAGGGAGAAAAAATAATGGGTATAAAAAGCTATGACGATTTAGACAGTATGCAGCTGGATGCGCTCAGAGAAATAGGAAATATTGGAGCAGGCAATGCAGCAACTGCATTATCTGCAACCATAGGAAAACCTGTTAACATAGATGTACCTACTGTAAAAATTCTGGACATTAATGAAGCAGTAGAGGCTCTGGGCGGAGCTGAAAAAATTGTTGCAGGAATACTTGTAAAACTGGAGGAAGGTATTCATGGAGCAATGATGAGTATTCAGACACTGGATGTTATTAATCTGATGCTGGATAGTTTACTTGGCACAACGGTAGAAGGCTATGAAGAACTGGATGAAATGCAGATATCGGCAGTGTGTGAAATAGCAAATATCTTAATGGGTTCTTATATAAATGCTATTTCAGATATGACGGAAATGGCTGTAAATCTTTCTGTCCCTGCTATATCCATAAATATGATGGGTGCCCTTATAACAGTACCCATGGCTACATATTGCTATGAGGCAGAGAAAATTATGATGATTGAAGGAAAGTTTTCCTTTGATGGAATCATGCATAAACATAATTTATTATTAATACCTGATGTAGATTCATTAACAAGAGTTCTAACAAGATTAGGAGTATATAATGAGTAGTATGGCCACTGTGGGGATCGCTGAAATGGGAGTAGTAAAAGGCGAGGATCAATTAATCACCTATGCCTTGGGTTCTTGTATAGGTGTCTGTATCCACGATAAAAATTCAAAAATTGCAGGGATGGTACATATCATGTTGCCAACCGCTCCCACAGATGGCAGCGGCAAGTCCATATGCCGGTATGCAGATTCTGGTATTCCAGCCCTTATTAAAAAGATGGAAAGTATTGGTGCAGTTCGCAGAAGTTTCACTGCAAAAATTGCAGGAGGAGCTAAAATGTTTAACATACCTGGTGATTCTGTAGTAGGAAACATCGGGGATCGAAATATTGAAGCAGTAAAGAAGACATTAGCTGAGTTGAGAATTCCCATAATCGGTCAGGATGTAGGATTAGATTATGCAAGGACTATGACTTTTAATGCCAATGATGGAATGGTAACTATTAAAGCTTTTACCAAAGGAACCAGCACGTGGTAAAAAAACAGCCGTTTATAAACGGCTGTTTTTTATGTAAGTTATTTTGTTTTTTTGCTGGAATCTGAATACTTATCCATAATTTTATTCATAACAAATTCTGAATGAGCAAGAGCCCGAATGAGCATTGGGTTATACATCTGCTGTAATTCCAGGACTTTTTCCATGGCAACTTCAAATACCGTATCGGTGATTCCGTAAATATCTCGAGAAAACTTGTCGAAATCAGTTGCAAGCCTTACAACCTGTGCAGAAAGAGGAATTTCATTTCCTTTTAATTTATTTGGATATCCGGAGCCATCCCAGTTTTCATGGTGATTTTGCGCAATGTTTACAGCCAGTTGTATAAAACTGTGTAAAGAAGGATTGGTATTAATCTCAAGCACTTCTGCTCCTTTTGCGGTATGTGTCTGATAAATAAGCCGTTGCTTATCCGTTAAATTGCTTTTTCTTCGTAAAATGTCATCAGGAATGGCGATTTTGCCGATATCGTGGTATATAGAAGCTCGTATAATCAGTTCTATCTGCGATTCACTGAGATTCACACCGCTGGAACTGTTTTTTGCCAATATTTTAAGAAGGGTTCCAGTAAAGAGGGATACTCTTTTTAAATGGTATGGAGTTTCTATCTGGCGGTAACTGAATAAGTTTCGCAGGGTCTTATTTAAAGACTTATCATACTCTTTGATTTCATCAATGTCAGCCTCGCTACTGGTAACTAAATTGGTGAGAGCCGTACCAGGAATCTTTGAAGAATTGCTAAGAAGAGCTAAAACCCGCTGCCTCAGGAAATCGGCTTCAAAGGGTTTCGTCATGAAGTCCGCTGCACCATACTGAAAAGCTTTTAAGATATCTTCTTTTACAGCATCTTTACTTGTTAAGATAACAGGTATGCTCTTCGCTTTGTCTAGTCGTTTAATATGCTGAAGTACATCAAATCCATCCATAAGAGGGATTGCAATGTCAATAATAGCCAATTTAATATTATCTACCTCTTCAATGAAAAGTTCCAGGGCCTTGAGACCCGTTTGGGTTTCTAAGATTGTATAGGTATTCTTTAACGCATCATCCATTACCGAACGATCAAATTGAGATGCATCTGCAATGAGAATTTTTTTACTGTTATCCATAGATTAATCCTCCCCCTTATAATAAATAAGCAATGTCATATTTTAATCTCCTAAAAAATTTTTTTATGATTTGGGCCAGGATGTTTAGGGTGTTCAGGATTAATTTTAATCTTTATACAAGCTTTTTTTATTTCTGAAATCAACCTGGTTCCATTCTGGGATTCGTAAGAAGAAAGTTTCTGAGAAAGCTGATTGTGGTTCGTTACCGTATATAAAGGTTTTGTATTATTTAAAGCTACAGCCACAACATGATAAATACATTCCTGACAGGTACACATGTTGAAACTTTGCATAATCTCGGGTGCCCGGACTATCATAAAATCTTCAGCCAGATTGTGAAGGATACTGGTGTTTTTACCAGGTATATCCCTTTCAGCAAATGAAGTTTTTTCTGGTAATGGCTCCATACTGCTTTCAGCAGGTAAATCCTCCTCATCATCATTAAAATCTTCTAAAACATAAATTTCGCTTTTGACCGGATCTGAAGAAACAGGAGAAGCAGGCTCATTTTCTGAAGGGATTTCTTCAGCTGTTGGTTCCTCTGGTATTTCTTCTTCCTGGGCTGGCTTTATACCGAATTTGGCCATGAAAGTGGGTGAATAAGGAGGACGCTCGCTGGCAGTTGAATCCGTTTCATCCTCAGAATCAATAGGGGCCTTTTTACTAAGCTGCTTGTCCAGTTCTTTTTGCAGGTCAGATTTTACTAAATCAGACAAAAAATCTGGTTCAATGGACCCTTGTAATTCTACAACCACTTCTTTTTTCACAGTTTCTGAAAAGGATTTTTCAATGGTCTCTGCTCTGGATACTGGAATGCTTTCCTCCTGAAATTCCCCGCCTCCGTTAGTGAGAAGACTTAAAACATGTGCTGTTTTATTACTTTTTTTTGGCATAACTTCATAAACCTCCGTGGAGCAACTCTTTCACGAAATTATAATAATCTACGCAGGCATTAGCTTTTGGGGCATAATCCAGGAGCCCCAGTCCATGGGCAGGGGCCTCTGCTACGGCAACGCTGTTTCGGATTACCGTATCTGCTACTTTTGTGCCTAATTGTGCAGCTATGGCTTCTGTCATATCACTGACTTCTTTCGTCAAAGAAGCTCTTTTGTTGTACTTGGTAAGTAATATACAGGTAAGATTAAGTTTTGGATTATAATATTTTTTCACATTTTCAATGGTATCTTTAATTTGAGAAATTCCCAGCAAACTTAAAATCTCAGGTATCATGGGAATAATCAAATGGTCCGCACAGACATAGGCATTTACTGTAAGTATATTCAAGGCAGGAGGAGTATCAATGACTACATAATCATAAATATCTTTTATATCTTTAATAGCCTCTGTTAATAAAAACTCTCTTCCTGAATGATTAAATTCCAATTCTGCTGTGCTTAATAAAATATTCGAAGGAATAAAATGACCACAGTCAATGGATCTGATCGCCTCGGTAATGGTAGCCTTTCCTTTGAATACATCGTATAGAGTAACCCCTTCTTCAATGTTAATTCCCAAGCTGAAACCTAAACTTCCCTGCGGGTCTAAATCGATACCAAGGACTTTATATCCCAATCTGGAAAGTCCGCTTATCAGTGCATTGCAGGTGGTTGTTTTTGCGACACCGCCTTTTTGGTTTGTGACTGCTATAATTTTTGCCAATTTTTTTCTCTCCTTATTTAAATATATTAACCTATTTTAACATATTTTGTTGACTTTTTGCTTAATTAATTTTAGCACATGACGATATATAAGTATATAAAATTTAGTATTTTGATGGTTTATATAAAGATAAAATAAAGACAGGGATGTCAGATTGAAAAGTGTTATTAGGGAGGTATGGATATGACATCAAGTATAAACAGTACGTCTTCGACGAGCAGTACAGCATCATATAAAGCCAAGGGATTTACGGGTTTGGCTACGGGATTTGATACAGAATCCGTAGTAGAAGCCATGACCTCTGATGTTCAGGCAAAAATTGATAAGGTTCAGCAGGAACAACAAAAATATACGTGGAAACAGGATGCATATAGAGATGTAATCACAGCCCTGACAGATTTTCAGAGCAAGTATTTTTCCTATTCCTCTACGACAAATATACTGAGCTCAAATTTTTATAACTGTACAACCATGGTAGCAGGTGGAAATAATGCCAGCAAAATTTCTGTGAGCGGTGTTTCCAGCACCAGAAATTCCACCTATAGTGTGACAGGGATAAGCCAGCTTGCAAAAACAGCTACAAAGATATGTGAAGGCACAAAAACAAGGGGAGATATAACCACTGGTGCCATTACTTTTGGGGACAGACCGGTAAGTACCGTCACAGGAGGATCTATTTCCATTAAGTATGGCGGAAATGTATATACAGCTAGTATTCCGTATGATGCAGATGTGACGGACGCCAATACTCTGGCTAGCACATTAAATGCAGCAATGGCAAAGACCAATTTGTCTATTGGGGGAACCTTGGCAGACAAATTAAAGTTTAGTGCCAGCGGGGATGGTAAGATGTATCTCGGGTATCAGGATATGAGTGACAGCAACTCATTTTCTATCAGCGCAGGTTCCACAGAAGTCTTAAATGCCCTTCATATGAAAAGTGGAGACACTCCAGGGGTGGTGTCATCGGTGGAAGCAACCCTACCACTGCTGGGGATTTGTTCCGAACCGTTCAGTTTGGACTGAAAGGAAAACAACTGAGTTTTGATTTGAATGGTGTCAGCAAGACCATTGAGTTTACGGATGCAGATGATGCCACATTTAATGCTTCCAAAGATATTAATACATTAAAAAATATTATATCCACAAAAATTGATGAAAAATTTGGAGCAAACAGAATCAAAGTAGATGTGGCAAATGGAACTGGATTATCTTTTTCTACCGTAAAGACCGATGGAACACCGGATAACACATCCATACTGAGAATTTCTTCTGGCACTGCTGATACCTTAGGAGTGAAGGGTATATTTAATCTGGCCAACGGAGAGAAAAACCGTCTTGACACTTCAAAGACCCTAAAAGAGCTGGGAATTACAGCAAGTAGTCAAGTGGATAATAAAAATGTATATACAATGAAAGTGAACGGTGTGGAATTTAACTTCAATGATGACACAACCATAGCCAGCGTTCTAAGCCAGATAAATAACAGCACAGAAGCCGGGATTAATGCAACTTATTTAAGTACATCAGGAACCTTCAGTGTGATGGCAGATGAGTCCGGAGCTCAGGGAAAAGTGTCCTTTGAGGCAGTAGGCGGCACTGGAAATCTGGTAGATGCACTGTTTGGTATGTCTTTATCCACCACGGACGGACAGGACATGAAAATGAAAATACGCTATCAGGGTTCCAGTACTGATACGGAAATAGTCAGAAGTTCCAATTCCGTCAGTATCGATGGCGTAAATTTCACTGCAAAGGAACAATTCACTTCGGCCACTGATGCGGATTTTATTACTTTTACTGCGAAGGCAGAAACAGATGATATTGTTTCCGCACTAAAAAGCATGACTGAAGACTATAATAAAATATTAGATTCTGTAAATAAGCTGGTTACTACCAAGAGCAGAAGCAATAAGAGAAGTTCAACAGTATATGAACCTCTGACAGAGAAACAAAGAAAAAGTATGACGGCGGATGAGATTAAGACCTGGGAAGACAAAGCGAAACAAGGGATTCTGTTTGGAGATAGTACTCTTTCCCAGCTGGCTTCCGATTTAAGGTTTGTTTTTTCCACGGCGGTAAGCAATGTGGGTCTTGCCTCTTCCATGGGGATAAAGGCATCTTCTTCCTACAGTGACAATGGTAAAATTACTATAGATGAAAACAAATTGAAGGAAGCTCTGGAAAATGATCCGGAGAAAGTAAAAGCTCTGTTTACCTCCACTGCAGAAGCCAGTCCTAGTATTACTGGAAACGGCAAACTGGCCGGAGGGCTTACCACCCGTATGAAGACTATCATGGAATCCTATGCTAAAAGTACTGGAGCCAATAAGGGTCATTGGTATCCCTGGCAGGTATTTCCGGAAATGCCACAACTAATGATAACTATATAGACAGGCAGCAGAAGATTTTGTCAACGAAACTGGATTACCTGCAAGACCTTTTGAAAACAAGACAGGACAGATACCAGAGTCAGTTTACAAAATTAGAAACCTATATGTCCAAGATGAATTCACAAAGTTCATGGTTATCCTCCTCAATGGGTTCATCATAAGAAGAATATACATGAACTGCGATTTTTAAAGGGATAAATAAATGTGCTTGCAGGCTAAAGAAAGAAAGGATGTTAAAACTTTATGATGAATTATGGTTATCAGCAATATAAGACGCAATCTGTAGAGACCATGACAAAGGGTGAAATGCTTATTTTACTATATGATGAAATAAACAAAAGGCTGCTGAGAGCAAGGACATATTTTGAAAAAGGAGATAATGAACTGTTTGAAGCGGATATACAAAGGGCCATTGATATAGTCAATTATCTTTCCAAAAGCCTGGACCGAAAGTACCCTATTAGTAATGATTTATACAGGTTATATGATTTTATTACATTCCAATTGAGCAGAGTTAAAAGTGGAAGGAACCTGGATTTAATTGATGATGTCACTCCTTTAATTACTGATCTCAGAGAAAGTTTTAAGGAAGCAGACAGAATGACTAAAAAAGATCCAAGTGTTGGGGCAGGTATCGGAACCACTACTACCAGCATCAATTTGGGAGTAGGTTGATGGGGGCGAAGAAGTGGACAGTTTTACAGCGACAAATAAGATTTTAGAAAATCTGAAGGTAAAATACAGATATATAGATAATATAATGAACTTGACAAAGGACATGGAAAGAGCTATGATGGCAGATGATTCCTTATCTTTTGGGTCGATTCTTGATATGAGAGGCGATGTGATGATTTTAGTAGACAAGCTGGATCAGGAAAACAGAGAAATTATCAGCCATCTGCCTAATCCTCTTAAAGAACGGATCACAGCGATAATAATGCCTAAACGGGAATACACAGGAGAATCACTTACCCTTGATAATCCTCTGGAAACCAATATTTATGATACAAATAAAAGAATAGCGGCACTATTATCAAAAATCATAAAGCTGGATAATGAAATAAACCAAAAGATAAAAGGGCAGAATCAGCCCTCCAGACTGAGGAATATGAGAGGATAATTAAAATCATAGATACCAAGGAGAGAACATGGAAAGTTTAAAGCAGAAGATATTAGCTGAAGGTCAGGTTTTAGGAGAAGATATTGTAAAGGTCGATGGATTTTTAAATCACCAGATTGACGTAAAGTTTATGGAGGAGATAGGAAAAGAATTCAGAGCCCGTTTTAATGATGTTAAGGTAGACCGGATTTTAACTGTTGAATCCAGCGGTATTGCGATTGCTTGTGAAGCATCTAGATATTTTGATTATGTTCCTGTAGTATTTGCTAAAAAAGTGGCACCAAACACTATGGCAGAAGGATGTTACAGTGCGGAGGCCAGGTCTTTTACAAAGGGGACCGTTTCAAACCTCAGAGTGGCAAAGAGATTTTTACAGCCAGGAGATAAAGTCCTTATTGTGGATGATTTTCTGGCTTTTGGAGAAGCTTCCGTTGCTCTCGCCAAAATGGTTAGGAAGGCTGGAGCAGAAGTGGTCGGCGTAGGCGCAGTGATTGAAAAAGAATTTCAGGGCGGTGGTGCCAAGCTTCGGGAGATAGGATGCAGAGTAGAATCTCTTGTAGTTATAGAAAAATTTGAAAAGGGTAAAATAGTATTTGCTTAATTTATCTGCAGCGTGATGTTGTATCACGAATTATAACATAAATAAAAAAGATTAAAGTTCGCCCTTTTGCGAACTTTAATCTTTTTTTGTCAATTCTTTTACGTAAATTTGCAGAAAATGACTTTACTATGATAATTTTGGTTATTATAATGATAATACAAATTCAAATTGATTACAAAGAAGGAGAAAAATGATGAAAAAGTTTTTAGCTATTTTATTGACATTAGTTATGGCATTCAGCGTTGTTGCTTGTGGCAAAACAGAAGCTCCAAAAGACAAAGCGGCTGATGACGTATTGAAGGTAGGCTTTATTTACATCGGAAGTATTAATGACGGTGGATATACTCAGGCACAGCATCAGGGAACAGTTGCCATGGAAAAACATTTTAAAGGCAAGGTTAAAGCTCTCTATCAGGAAAATGTAAATGATCAGGATAAATCTGCTGTAATGACTGCTGCTACAAACCTGATTGATCAGGGTTGTAAAGTAATTGTAGGAACAAGCTATGGCTTTATGGATGCTCTTGATGAATTAGCTAACTCAGATCAATATAAAGATATTAAGTTCCTTCATTTCTCTGGAAATAAAATGAATGATAAGAACTTCGGAAATTATTTCGGAGCTACAGAACAGCCTAGATACCTGACTGGAATCATTGCTGGTATGATGACAAAATCAAATAAGCTTGGTTATGTTGCAGCATATCCTTACACTGAAGTACAGATTGGTATTAACGCATTTACTCTTGGTGCTCAGTCCGTTAATCCAAATGTTGAAGTTAAGGTTGTTTATATCAACAGCTGGTATGATCCTGAAAAGGAAAGAAGTGCTGCAGATGAATTGTTAGCTCAGGGTTGTGACATTATCACACAGCATAGTGATACTACAGGACCTCAGGTTGCTGCTGCTGAAGCAGGAAAATACGCTATTGGTTATAACTTAGACAACAGCAAGGTGGATGCTGTAAAGAAATCATATCTGACATCACCTATCTGGCATCATGAAAAGTTCCTGATTCCTACAATTGAGAAAATCATGGCTGGTACATGGACTCCTGAATCATACTACGGTACTTTGGCAGATGGTTATGTTGATATCGCACCAATGACAGATTTAGTTCCTGCAGATGTACAGGCAAAAGTTAATGAAGTGAAGGCTAAGATGGTTTCAGGCGAATTCAGTCCATTCTCCGGACAGATATACTACAACGATGGAAGAGTTCTTTGTAAAGAAGGACAGACTCTTGACAGAGCTGCAATCTGGAGCATAGATGGATTGGTAAAAGGTGCCAACGGAACAAAATAATCCTTTGAAACCTTGAATTTTAAGGTATACAATGAAAATTATCTTTATGGGTATGTCATACGTGACATACCCTCTTTATTTTATTTATAAGTCATGTTATACTAAAAGGTATTGTTTATATAATTTTATTTAATCACAGTAGCGGAGGAATTCATGAGCGAAAAGCGAATAGCTATACAAATGAATAGTATTACGAAAACTTTTGGCGCACTGAAGGCAAATGAAGATGTGAACCTTACTGTTTATGAGGGTGAGGTCCATGCACTTCTTGGTGAAAACGGTGCAGGCAAGAGTACACTGATGAATATGCTGTCAGGTATTTATACTCCTGATGGTGGCAGTATTTATATTTATGGTGAAGAGGTGCATTTCACATCACCTAAGGATTCCATCAATATGGGTATCGGAATGATTCACCAGCATTTTAAGTTAATCGATGTTTTATCAGCAAAAGATAATGTGGTACTGGGTCAGAAAACAGGTTTCTTTAACAGGGGAAAAGTTCTGGCTAAAAAAGTAATGGACATTTCTGATAAATACGGACTTGATATTAATCCAGATAAAAAGGTTTATGATATGTCTGTTGGAGAGAAGCAGACCCTGGAAATTATAAAGGTATTGTTTCGGGGGGCAAAAATTCTGATTCTGGATGAACCAACAGCCGTACTGACTCCTCAGGAAATAGAAAAACTGTTTAACATTATACGGAATATGAAAGCACAGGGTTGTGCCGTTGTCATTATCACTCATAAATTAAATGAGGTTATGGAGATAAGCGACAGAATTACAGTACTGCGAAAGGGACATTCTGTAGAAACGGTAAAAACAGATGAGGTAGAGGTCTCCAGTCTGATTGAAATGATGGTTGGAAAGAAAATGGACCTTTCTTTAGAAAGAGAAATCATTCCGGATAAAAAGGTGCTTCTGGAACTGGAAGATGTTACTGTGTTAGATCGTGAAAAGAAGCCGGCTTTAGCAGATGCTACCTTCAGCCTGCGTAGTGGAGAAATCCTGGGGGTTGCAGGGGTTGCAGGAAGTGGACAGAAGGAACTCTGTGAAGCCATTGCAGGTCTTGCTTCAGCGGAAAAAGGGAAAATCTACTTTGAAGGAGAAAGTCTTACAGGCAAAACCCCTAAAGATATTATAAAACTGGGTATCAGTATGGGCTTTATCCCAGAAGACAGATTAGGTATGGGCCTGGTAGGCAGTATGGATATTGTTCATAATCTGATTTTGAAGGATTATCAGAACCGTCCGGGGATCCTTCTGAAGAGGGGTCCTTGCATTGAAAAAGCAAAACAGATTGTAAAAGAGCTGGACATCCAGACTCCAAGCATATATGCACCAGTAAAGAAAATGTCTGGAGGGAATATACAGAAGGTTCTTTTAGGAAGAGAAATAGATCTGAATCCCAAGGTGCTTATTACTGCATATCCGGTAAGAGGTCTTGATATTGGGGCATCATATAAAATTTATGATTTGCTGAATGAGCAAAAGAAAAATGGGGTAGGTGTCTTATTTATTGGTGAAGACCTGGATGTTCTTCTTGAACTTTGTGACAGGATTATGGTTATGTGCGGAGGCCGGATTACAGGCATTGTAAATGCAGATCAGGTGACCAAAGAGGAACTGGGTCTGCTTATGACAGGTACGTTACTGGAAGAAGAGGAGGTTGGATTTAATGAACTTGCTTAAAATAACAAAAAGAGACAACCTTAATAAAAAACAGGAACTTCTCATAAGAATACTTGCCATTGTTCTGTCAATTGTTTGCTCTGGATTGATTCTGGTGATTTTTGGACTGGATCCCGTAAGTATATTCAGAGCTATTATAGATGGTTCTCTTGGTACAGACCTGAGGATACAACAGACTATAATCAAAGCAGTTCCATTAATTATAACTTCTCTTGGAATACTGGTTGCTTTTAAGATGAAATTCTGGAATATCGGAGGAGAAGGGCAGATTGTGATGGGAGCTCTTGCAGCAACTTTTGTGGCCCTTAATTTTGGTGATATGCCAAAACCTCTTATGCTTCTGCTGATGGCAGTTGCTTCCATGATTGCAGGAGGATTCTGGGCATTTATACCAGCAATATTTAAAGCTAAAATGGGAACAAACGAAACCATATTTACCCTGATGATGAACTATATTGCCATAAAATTTGTCACCTATCTTCAATATGGCCCATGGATGGACCCAAATGCAAATGGGTTTCCTAAGATAGCGCCTTTTCCTGAAAATGCTATTCTACCCTCGGTATTTGGGGTGCATGCAGGATGGATTATGGCGATAATGTGCACTGCTTTCATATACTTCCTTATGAAGTATACAAAACTGGGATACGAAATAACTGTTGTAGGTGAAAGCTTTGAGACGGCAAGATATGCTGGTATGAATATTAACAAAATAATCATTGTGGCCATGATGATATCAGGAGGACTTTGCGGGCTGGTAGGCATGATTCAGGCTTCAGCCATTGAAAAAACTCTTGTAGCCGGCATTTCGTGCGGGTATGGATTTACTGCCATTATTACGGCATGGCTGGCAAGATTAAATGCGGTTGCAACTTTGTTTGCCTGCCTGGCTTTTGCTATGCTTATTCAGGGGGCGCTTATATCCAGCTGGCTATGAATGTACCCAGTGCCGTTGCCAGCGTTGTAGAAGGAACAATTTTGTTCTTTGTTCTTGGAAGTGAGTTTTTCCTTCAATACAAGGTGGGGTTCTCTGGTAAACGGGGCCCTCAGGCTGAAAAGGAGGTGGCATAATCATGGAAGCTTTCTTAGCAGCATGCGTAGTAGCGGGAACTCCGCTGGTACTGGCTACTGTAGGTGAATTAATTACTGAAAAGTCCGGAAGTCTTAATCTGGGTGTAGAAGGTATGATGCTTATGGGTGCAGTAATGGGGTTTGTTGCAGCCTATAATACAGGTAATCCGGTGCTGGCAATTTTATGTGCAGCTCTTGCAGGAGCAGGCGGGGCACTGATATTTGCCCTTGTTACGGTTACTTTAAGGGCTAATCAGACTGTTACAGGGTTAACCTTAACCATTTTCGGAACTGGCTTTGCAAGTTTTGTGGGACAACCTATGATTGGTTTTTCAGTGCCAAATTCAGTAAGTACATTTTTTACTAAAACCTCAATACCTGGGCTTGGAAACATTCCTTTTTTAGGACCTGTATTGTTTAAACAGGATATATTTGTATACTTTGCTTATGTTATTGTAATGGTATCCTGCGTATATATGTATAAAACCCGTCTGGGCCTGAATATGAGGGCTGTGGGAGAAAATGCGGCAGCAGCAGATGCATCAGGTATCAATGTTACCCTTTATAAATATGCACATATTGTTATGGGTGGGGCTCTGTGTGGGCTTGGTGGTGCTTATCTGTCCCTGATCCGTGTTCCTATCTGGCAGTCAGATGTTGTTACAGGCAGAGGGTGGATAGCAGTAGCTCTTGTTATATTTGCATCATGGAACCCTGTAAAGGCATTGGTTGGTGCAATTTTCTTTGGAGGATTAAGCATATTGGGGCTCAGACTTCAGGCCATGGGCTTTACAGTTTCCCAGTATCTGGTGGATATGATTCCTTATGTGGCAACAGTGATTATCGTAATTATCAGTTCCCATAAGAAAAAGAAAGAAAATCAGCCGCCAGCTGATTTGGGAAATAATTATTTCAGAGAAGAACGTTAATAATTTAAATACAAAAAAGATAATAACAAGCGAGGCTGACTAATATTATATGAAAATTTCCATATAAATATATTGACAGGCCTCGTTTTATTGGGGGTTGTTTTAAATTAATATTACAGATATAATAAAAAATATACGCACTTGTATATGGGGGAAATAATTAGGGGAATTGAAATATGAGAATTTTAATTAAAACATTTTCCATTGCATTAGCAGTGACTATACCGATAACATCATTTTGTTTAGGTGCTAATATTGTTACAAGGATGCCTGATGTATACCAGTATGAATTTAAGGCTACTGATGTACTGAAGAACTTTGATTTAAATAAAAATGACGATCAGATGGGTGAGTTCATTTCTGATTTTATGACTGGAAAAATAGCCAAATTACAGATTATTAAAGAAGATGATGACAGGCCCCAATCGGTTTTTACTAAAAATGAAATGTTGGCTGCAGCTAATGCCCGGAAATATATGAACATTCTGGCTGCTATAGGAATCATGGCTTTGATTTTTATGGTGGTATCTTTTATCATGCTTAAAAAATATGAATTTGATAAAGAAATACGCAGACAATTTAAACTTGGTGCCATTATATATGGGTGCCTGATAGTGGCTTATGTGGCAGGCTATTTTATTGCTGCAAAGACGGGACATTCTTTAGGAGATTTACTGGGATATATACCGCATGAAGATGATTTGCTGCCACAGATTATTACGGATGGACTTAAAAGGCGTTTGTTTTATTCTACAGCGGTGGTCTCCACAATTATTATGGGTATACTGGGATATATCATATATAAGATTACTGAGCCAAAGAGAATATTTTCCAGAAATTATTATTAAACAGATAAGTGGTTTGTTTTTTCAGAAGGAGAGATTTATGGTATACGTTCATTTAGCTGAAGGCTTTGAAGAAATTGAAGCGGTTACATGTGTGGATTTAATGAGAAGAGCCGGGATTGAAGCCGTTACTGTAAGCATAACTGGGCAAAAACTTGTAAAAAGTGTCAGAGGCCTGGCGGTAGAAGCGGATCTTTTATTTGAAGAAGCAGATTATAATGATTGTGAGATGATTGTACTTC
Organism: Aminipila terrae; assembly: GCF_010120715.1. Taxonomy (NCBI): domain Bacteria; kingdom Bacillati; phylum Bacillota; class Clostridia; order Peptostreptococcales; family Anaerovoracaceae; genus Aminipila; species Aminipila terrae. Next base: position 1,144,938 of record NZ_CP047591.1, on the reverse strand, counting down.
CGGGAGGGATGCCGGGAGCCAAAAATCTGGGTGAACATAAAGAACTGATAAAGAATATCAAAGAGTTTGCAGAAAAGAATAAATGGATTGCTGCTATTTGCGCAGCTCCAATGATTTTAGGCCGTGAGGGCCTTTTAAAAGGCCGACACGCTACTATTTTTCCGGGGATGGAAGCCCATTTAGCCGGGGCAGTTACAGTAAAGGATCGGGTTGTCACTGACAAAAATATTATAACTTCAAAGGGACCGGGGACGGCTATGGAATTCGCTGCTGCCATAGTTGAGGTTTTAAAAGGACAAAGAGTGGCAGAAGACTTAAAAAAGGACTTGGTGATGTATGAAAAATAAAGTGGACTATCATTTACACACATATTACTCGGATGGCTCCATGTCGCCCACTGAAATCGTGAGAAGGGCGAAAGATCTGGAATATACGGAAATTGCTATAACAGATCACGATGGGATAGATGGTGTCAAAGAGGCTCAGATTGCAGGCAATGCACTTGAAATTAAAGTGATATCCGGCATAGAACTATCTACAGCCCTAAAAGGGCAAGATTTTAGTGAAGAAATTAATCTGCACATTCTGGGATATCGTATAGACATAAAGAACAAAGAATTAAATGCAGAACTTGAAAATATAAAAGAGAACCGTCACAGAAGGAATGAAAAACTGCTGGCTGTTCTGAAAGATATGGGATATGAATTATCCCAGGAAGATCTTCACCTGAACGAAGAACAGGATTATATAGGAAAACCTGTTATTGCCAGAGCTATGTTGAAGCGGGGCTACATCCAGGATGCAAAAGAAGCTTTTGAGCCGGGAAAATTTTTGGAATCTCCAGAGGCTAAGGCAGTGAAAAAAGATAAAATTTCAGCACAAAAAGCCATAGAACTTATCAGCGGGGCTGGGGGATAGCGGTATTGGCTCATCCTATGAAAATAAAAAAACTGGGAGACAGAGGGTCTGCAGAGTTTTATGAAAGACTGGAGCTGCTGATGCGGAAACTTAAGCTGATGGGGTTAAAGGGTATGGAATGTTTCCATACAGATCACACAAAGGAAGAAAGCATGAAACTGGTTGAAATTGCTGAAAAATACCATTTGCATATCACGGAAGGCTCAGACTATCATGGTCCAGAATTTGAAAAATAGACGGTCAATCCGTCTTATTTTTTACAAAAAGATTGACATTATTTTACATTTATATTAAAATATAGAAAATATAGATTTGAAAGGAGATTAATGATGGCGGGAAATGAAAAGAAAAGCGAAGAAGTGACCTATGAAATTATCCAGCATATGGGGGTTATTGCAAAGTACAGTAATCGATGGACAAAAGAACTTAACAAAATCTCATGGAATGGAAGCAATCCCAAGTTTGATATCAGAGACTGGGATGAACATCATGAGCATATGTCCAGAGGAATTACATTGCGAGAAGATGAAATGCAGATTTTATATGATTTATTAAGAGACAATTTACCAAAAACACAATTGGATAAACAGGTGGTGTAGAACGTTATTAAAGGCTGATGCATATAGTATAAGAAAGAAAATCGCAAATTCTATTTGTGGGTTTTATTTTGACAATGCATTATAAAGGAGGTAACAAAATGGGAAATTGTGGATGTAATTATGATAAAGGAGGAATAGACGCTAGTTTACTATTCTTCTTCTTAATTCTGGTTTTGTTGTTCTGTATGCCAAGTGTATTTGGATGCGGCGGCGATACATGTGGAAGCTGCTAGGAAAATTAAATAACAGCAAACAAAAAGGACAGCATCTCCCCTTGAAGGGCAGGGATGCTGTCCCTTTGTTTTCATCAATTCAGATTATACATGAGTGCGCTGACCTTTAAAGAATGTGATTGCATAAAGTCCGGAGATTCCAACAAGTGCAAAAATTATTCTGCTTATTAATTCAAGATTAGTACCGAAAATACTAGAAATCAGGTCATATCTGAAAAATCCAATAAGTCCCCAATTTATAGCTCCGATGATTATAAGTGCAAGTACGATTTTTCTCAAAGCTATCACTCCTTTCTAAAGAGTATTTTAACCACTTTTAAAAAATATATGATATAATAAACATCATTGCTAAAGGGAGGTATGAAAATTATGGAAATTATTCTAAAAACTGGACCAAGAGAAATAGAAAACAAGATCGAAATCGAAAAATTTTGTACTATTGAAGATATTGTAAAAGGAATTCAGGAAAAACTACCCTACACGATTTTAGTAGCCCGGGTGGACAATGAAATTATCGAACTGACGCAAGAAATAACAGATTCCTGTAAAATAGAATTGCTTGATATGAGAAATCCATCGGCAAATATGATTTATCAGAACAGCCTCATATTGATTTATTTGAAAGCGGTGAAGGATGTATTGGGGATGTTCCTGTAGAAATACAAAACTCCATTAATAAAGGCGTTTATACCATGATCAGAAGAGAGACGCCTGTTACCCAGGCTGAAGTGGATGGTATAGAAAAACGAATGCGGGAATTAATTGCTGCAGATATTCCCTTTGGAAAGGAAGGACGTCTTTATACACTGGAGGAACATAAAGAATTTTTCTGTGGGCGGATGGTACCGTCTACCGGATATATTAAATTTTTTGAACTTAGGAAGTATAGAAGGGGAGTACTGCTGAGATTTCCTCATCCTAAAAATCCAAATGTGATACCTGAATATGTTGATGAGGTTAAACTTTATGGTGCTTTTGGGGAAGTAACAAACTGGGGAAAACTTATGGAAGTATCCTATGCAAAAGATTTGAATGCAAAGGTAAGAAATGGTCAGTACAAAGAACTGATACAACTTTCAGAGGCCTTGCATGAGAAAAAAGTTGCGGAGCTTGCAGATATTATTAAACGTGAAAAAAAGAGAATTATTTTAATAGCGGGACCTTCTTCCTCTGGAAAAACTACCTTTGCAAAAAGGCTTCTGATTCAGCTGAAGGTCAATGGATTAAAACCTATATATATGGGAACAGACGACTATTTTGTAGAGCGTGAGGATACACCTCTTGATGAAAATGGTGAACCTAATTTTGAAGATTTGGAAGCCATTGATATACAGTTATTTAATGCTAATATGAATGCGCTCCTTGCCGGGCAGGAAGTGGATCTGCCTAGTTTCGATTTTATGGATGGCCATAAGAAATTTGGAAACAGACTGATGAAGATTACTTCAAAACAGCCTATTATTATTGAGGGGATCCATGCGTTAAATAAAGACCTGACAGCCCTGATTCCTGATGCAGAAAAGTTTAAAATTTATATCAGTCCATTAACCCAGTTAAATATAGACGAGCACAATCGAATTCCTGTTACGGATGCCCGTATGCTGAGAAGAATGGTAAGGGATTACAATTTCAGAGGGCACTCAGCTAAAAGCACTATTAATGCCTGGCCGAAAGTGAGAGCAGGAGAAGATAAAAATATATTCCCTTTTAGTAATGAAGCAGATGCCTTTTTTAATTCGGTACACTTATATGAAATTTCTGTGCTGAAGAAATATGCAGAGCCCTTACTGAAGGAAATTAAAAAAGAAGAACCAGAGTATAGTGAAGCAAAAAGAATTTTAAAACTTTTAGGTTTCTTTGATGCAATTGAGGATGATTCCATCATTGCAAACAATTCAATTTTAAGGGAATTTATTGGAGGAAGCATTTTGGTATGAGGAGCATAACTGTTATTGGGGCATTGCGGCAGATATAGAGGGACATCCCTATGATGATCTTAAAAGAAGTGAATCTAATCCTGGAAAAATATCTGTTTCATATGGTGGAGTTGGAAGAAATATTACTGAAAATTTAGCCAGGATGGGGGCTGGAGTTTCTTTTGTATCTGCTGCCGGAAATGACTTTGTAGGCAGAATGGCGGTGCAGGAGCTGGCGGCTCTTGGAGTAGGAGTAGAAAATATTCATCTGATTGAAGATGAAAATACTGCTATGTATTTGTCCATTTTAAACAACGTAGGAGATATGGAACTGGCACTTTGCAATATGGATGTGCTGGAACGGATTTCCGTTGACATTATAAACCAGGCTATGCCCCTTTTACAATCCTCAAAAATGGTTGCAATGGATGCCAATCTGACGGAAGATGTACAACTTTATATTATGGATAAACTTCAGGGAATTCCTTTGTTTCTGGATCCTGTTTCAGCTCCTAAAGCAGAACGTTCGAAGAAATATATAGGGAGGTTTCATACAATAAAACCCAATATAGGTGAGGCAGAAGTATTATCTGGAATAGAAATTACAGACGAAAAGAGTCTTGCCAAAGCTGGGGCATATTTTATTACCCGTGGAGTAAAGCAGGTGTTTATTACTTTAAACGCAAGAGGCGTATATTATAAAGACACGCGGGAGGAAGGTATCTTAAGGCTATGGGATTGTATCTCCATTGTTAGTGCTACTGGAGCGGGAGATGCTTTTTCGGCTGCAATCATTGACAGTTTTATACGGGGAAAGAATATTGCGGAAACATCTTTTTACGGAATGGCAGCTGCGCAAGTTGCCATGCAAACGAAAACCGCAGTGAATCCTCAAATGTGTATGAGAAAAATAGAAGAAAAAATCAACATGGTGAGTAAAACAATATAATATGGTAATTCAAAGTCCTGATAATGTTGAAATTAACAGGGCTTTTACTTTTATAAAAAAATTTTTGTTTTAAATAAATAAAAAGAATAGAATGGAGAAAAAAGTTAAAAATAGGAATTATGAAACACTAGGGACGGTGTACAGAGGTTGGCATTTATAAACCTTGAAATGAGTGTGAAAGACGTTGCAAAAAAATCGAAAAACTACTCAATTATTTTTTAAAAAAGTATTGCAATTAGGCTAAAAGTGTTATATAGTATAAAGGCTTGCTTAAGGCGATGAAGTAGGAAGTTGCTGAGCTATCAGGTAATTTCTACAGAGAATTGTCCCCACAAGATGGGGGCGAAGGGATTCGTCAGCTTTTTGTCTGTGCTGATAAAATGAAACACACGGACACGTGTGCAAAGTAAGCTGTTTATGGCATGCGTTGAAAAAGCGGGCTTTTGAACCCCTTGTACAGGCGTAGCGAAAACGTACAAAAAATAGGAGGAAAGAAAAATGAGCGAACAACAAAAATCAGAATTAAGCTTAAGGCATATGACCACAAGTCATTGGATGTGTCTGCAGCTAAAATTGTTGAGACAGCTAAGAAGACAGGTGCTGATGTATCAGGCCCTATTCCGCTTCCAACAGAAAAAGAAGTGGTAACAATCTTGAGAGCAGTTCATAAGTATAAGGACAGCAGAGAGCAGTTCGAACAGAGAACTCACAAGAGACTGATTGATATCACAAACACTACTCCAAAGACAGTTGATGCTTTAATGAAGCTTGACTTACCAGCTGGCGTAGACATTGAAATCAAACTTTAATAGTGATAAGGGTACTCCCTTAGAAAGATTGCATGAGAGTGATGCTAACCGATTATTACGTTGCAAGAGGTTAGGAGTTCAAAACCAGGGCAATCCGCTGTAAGTAGAAAAGGAGAAAAATATGAAAACTATCTTAGGAAAGAAAATCGGAATGACTCAGATTTTCTCAGAAGCAGGAGAAGTCATTCCTGTAACAGTTATCGAAGCTGGTCCTGTAGTAGTAACTCAGGTTAAGACAACTGAAACTGATGGTTACGAAGCAGTTCAGATCGGATTCGAAGATACTAAAGCTCACAGAGTAACTAAGCCTTTGACTGGACACTTCAATAAGAATGGTCTTGGATTAAAGAAACATCTGGCTGAGTTCAGACTTGAAGACGGTGAAGCTTACGAAGTTGGACAGACTATCACAGCAGCTGAATTCGAAATCGGAAAGAAGCTGGACGTAACTGGTACTTCAAAGGGTAAAGGAACTCAGGGTAACATTAAGAGACATGGACATCAGAGAGGTCCGACAACTCACGGTTCAAAGCACAAGAGACTTGCTGGTGCACTGGCTGCGGGTACTTATCCTTCAAGAGTATTTAAGGGTAATCAGGGCCCTGGTAGAATGGGTCGTGATACAGTGACAGTACAGAACGTTGTATTAGTAAAGGTTATCGAAGAAAGAAACCTGATGCTTGTAAGAGGTGCTGTGCCTGGTCCTAAGGGCGGCTTACTACGCATTCAGTACGCAGTAAAAGGTCAGGACAAATAGATAAAGACTTCAGAAAGGAGGAAGTAGAAAATGGCAAAAGTAACTATGCTAAACATGGCAGGAGCAGAAGTTGGAAGCATTGATTTAAGCGATGCAATCTTTGGTATCGAACCAAATCAGAACGCTGTTCATGCAGTAGTAAAAAATTATCTGGCTAACCAAAGACAGGGTACACAGTCAGCTAAAAATAGAGGCGAAGTCAGAGGCGGTGGTAGAAAGCCTTTCAGACAGAAGGGTACTGGTCGTCACAGACAGGGTAGTTCAACAGACCCATCACAGATTGGTGGTGGTGTAGTATTTGCACCAAAGCCAAGAGATTACAGATATACAGTTCCTAAGAAACTGAGAAGACTTGCAATGAAGTCCGCTCTTTCCTCAAAGGTTGCAGAAAAGGAAATCATCGTACTTGATACATTAAACTTTGAAGCTCCTAAAACAAAGGAAATGATTAAGGTGTTAGGAAATGTAAATGCTGCTAAAAAGGCATTAATCGTTATGGCTGAAAAGGACGAAAACGTTATCAGATCAGCTGCTAACATTCCAGGAGTAAGAACAGCTTTAGTAGGAACAATGAATGTGTATGAAATCATTAACTACACAAGCTTCATTGTAACGAAAGAAGCGATCAATAAGATTGAGGAGGTGTATTCATAATGAGAACTGCTTACGACGTAATTATTAAGCCGGTTATCTCCGAAACAAGTATGGATAACGCACAGGAAAAGAAATACACTTTCAAAGTAGCTACAGACGCTAATAAGACTGAAGTTAAATTAGCTATCGAAGAAATCTTTGGTGTAGAAGTAGAAAAAGTAAACATCATGAATGTTCAAGGTAAAGTTAAGAGAATGGGAAGAAACGTAGGTAGAACTGCGGCTTCAAAGAAGGCGATTGTTACTCTTACTGACAGCAGTAAGGAAATCGAATTCTTCCAGGGTCTATAAGGAGGGACGAAAAATATGGGAATCAAAAAGTATAATCCGACCACTCCTGGATTAAGAGGAATGACGGTTTCAACATTTGAAGAAATTACAACAAGCACACCAGAAAAGTCTCTTACAGTAACTCTTAAGAAGCATTCCGGAAGAAATGTGAGAGGTAAAATTACAGTAAGACACAGAGGTGGCGGATACAGACCTAAGTACAGAATCATCGACTTTAAGAGAAATAAAGACGGTGTTCCAGCTAAGGTTGCTACAATTGAGTATGATCCAAACAGAAGTGCAAACATTGCATTAATTGTTTATGCAGACGGCGAAAAAAGATATATCATAGCTCCTAACAAGCTATATGTTGGGGATGTAATCGTATCTGGTGCTGATGCGGATATTAAAGTAGGAAATGCTCTTCCACTTGCTAATATTCCAGTGGGTACAATTATTCACAACATCGAACTGAAGCACGGAAAAGGCGCTCAGCTGGTTAGATCTGCCGGAAACGGTGCTCAGCTTATGGCTAAGGAAGGCGATTACGCACAGGTAAGACTTCCTTCCGGAGAAGTTAGAAGAGTCAGAATGGAATGCAGAGCTACTATCGGTGAAGTTGGAAATGGTGAACATTCTAACATTCAGATTGGTAAAGCCGGAAGAAAGAGACACATGGGCTGGAGACCTACTGTAAGAGGTTCTGTAATGAACCCTAACGATCACCCACACGGCGGTGGTGAAGGTAAGGCTGGTATCGGTAGAGTTAGTCCGGTTACTCCTTGGGGTAAGCCTGCTCTTGGACTTAAGACTAGAAAGAAGAATAAAGCTTCTAATCAGTATATCGTAAAGAGAAGAAATGAAAAATAGGAAGGAGCATAGATAATGGGTAGATCACTTAAAAAGGGCCCTTTCGTAAACGCTAAGCTTTTGAAGGCTATCATAGCAATGAACGAAGCTAACGAAAAGAAAGTATTAAAGACATGGTCAAGACCATCTACAATATTCCCACAGATGGTGGGGCACACAATTGCAGTGCATGACGGTAAGAAGCACGTTCCTGTATATATCACTGAAGATATGGTAGGACACAGACTGGGAGAATTTGCTCCAACAAGAAACTACAGAGGTCACGCTGCTGATAAAACTACTAAGAAAAAATAAGTAAAGGAGATGTAAAAAGATGGAAGCAAAAGCAATTGCAAAATATGTAAGAATGTCTCCTATAAAGCTAAAGCCAATTACTGATTTAGTAAGAGGAAAAGATTTAAATGAGGCACTTACCATTTTAAAGTTTACACCTGGTAAGGGTTCTGAAATAGTTGAAAAGGTTGTTAAGTCTGCTGCTGCAAACGCTGAAAACAACTTCGACATGAATCCGGATAATCTATATGTTGCTGAGGTTTATGCTCACCAGGGACCAACTATGAAGAGATGGAGAGCGGGAGCACAAGGTAGAGCATCAGTAATTCTTAAGAGAAGCAGTCACATTGGCGTAACTCTTAAGGAAAGAAACTAAGATAGGAGGTTCATTGAATGGGTCAGAAAGTAAGTCCACATGGTTTAAGAGTGGGCATTATAAAAGACTGGGATTCCAAATGGTATGCAGACAAGAACAATTTCGCTGATTTTCTTGTAGAAGACCAGAAGGTTAGAGAATATACAAAGAAGAAGTTATATGTTGCAGGCGTTTCAAAAGTTTTAATCGAAAGAGCAGCAGCAGGAAAAATCAGGGTTACTGTGCTGACTGGTAAACCAGGTATGGTAATCGGAAGAGCTGGAGATGGTATTGACGCCCTTAAGAAAGACATCGTAAAGATGACTGGTAAGGAAGTTGAAATCAGCATCGTTGAAATCAAAAAGGTTGAAATGGATGCACAGCTTACTGCTGAAAGCATTGCACAGGCACTGGAAAGAAGAATTTCTTTCAGAAGAGCTATGAAGCAGGCTATCGGAAGAACAATGAAGTCTGGAGCAAAGGGAATCAAAGTTCTTTGTGCAGGAAGACTTGGCGGTGCTGAAATTGCCAGAAGCGAAAAATACAGTGAAGGTAATGTTCCGCTACACACTTTAAGAGCTGATATCGATTATGGTTTTGCTGAAGCTGATACTACTTACGGTAAGATTGGTGTTAAGGTTTGGATTAACCACGGCGAAATTCTTGATAAGGGTCTGAAGAGTCCTATTCCTGAAGAAAAAGAAGGAAGAAGAGACAGAAGAGACAGAAACGACGGCGAAAGAAGACCTAGAAGAGACAGAAATGATGGCGATAGAAGACCTAGAAGAGACAGAGATGCTAAGGCTGAAGCGCCAAAGGCAGTAAACCCAAGAGTAAGAAAGACTCCGAAGGTAGAAGCTGCACCTGTAAGCGAAGCTGTTACAGCTCCTGCTGAAGAAAACGTAGAAGTGACTGAATAATAGATAGAAGAGCCGGGTACAAAATTTATGCAGATGATATAAATTGTACTTGCGGCATTGAGAAAGGAGGAAGACAGCGATGTTAATGCCAAAGCGCGTTAAACGCAGAAGAGTCCACAGAGGAAGAATGAAGGGCGTTGCAACTAAAGGTAACAAAATTGCTTATGGTGAATACGGTTTAATTTCAGAGGAATGTGGTTGGATCACCTCAAACCAGATCGAGGCTGCCAGAATAGCTATGACAAGATCTATTAAGAGAGGTGGTAAAGTATATATTGATATTTTCCCACACAAGCCGGTTACAAAGAAACCAGCTGAAGTACGTATGGGTTCCGGTAAAGGTGCTCCTGAGTATTGGGTAGCAGTAGTTAAACCTGGTAGAGTAATGTTTGAAATCCAAGGTGTTTCAGAAGAAAAGGCCAGAGAAGCAATGAGACTTGCTATGCACAAGCTACCAGTAAAGTGTAAGTTTGCCATCAAAGGCCAAGAAATAGCAGAGGGTGGTGAAGCATAATGGAATTAAAGAAAATGAGAGAAATGACTGAAACTGAGCTTACTGCTGAATTAAAGAAAATGAAGAATGAATTGTTCAATTTAAGATTTCAGCATGTAACGGGACAGTTAGAAAACCCTATAAAATTAAGAGATACAAAAAAGCAGATTGCAAAAGTTAAAACCATTATCAGAGAAAAAGAACTTCAGAAGGTTCAGGGCTAATTAGAAAGGAGGATGTAATATGACAGTTGAGAGAAACAGAAGAAAGACTAAGGTCGGTATCGTGGTAAGTGATAAGATGGATAAGACTATCACTGTTGCAATGGAAGACTTCGTAAGACATTCCCTTTATGGAAAAGCCGTAAAGAGAACTAAGAAAGTCAAAGCTCACGATGAAAATAACGAATGTAATATCGGAGATAAAGTAAGAATCATGGAAACAAGACCTCTATCAAAAGATAAGAGATGGAGACTTGTTAACATTGTTGAAAAGGTTAAGTAAAGGAGGCACCAGATTATGATTCAGACAGAAACTAGATTAAAGGTTGCTGACAATTCAGGTGCGAAGGAACTTTTATGTATCCGTATTCTTGGCGGTACAAGCCGAAAGTGTGCGAATATTGGAGATATAATTGTTTGCGCTGTTAAAGAAGCAACACCCGGCGGCGTTGTAAAAAAGGGCGACGTTGTAAAGGCTGTAATAGTAAGAACTAAGACTGGCGCTAGAAGAAATGACGGTAGCTATGTAAAGTTCGATCAGAATGCAGCTGTAATTATTAAAGAAGATAAGAATCCAGTGGGTACTCGTATCTTCGGACCAGTAGCTAGAGAACTTAGAGATAAGAGCTTTATGAAGATCGTGTCATTGGCACCAGAAGTATTATAGGAGGTGTTCGGATGCATATTAAAAAAGGCGATACAGTGTTAGTAATCACTGGTAAAGATAAAGGAAAAAAAGGTAAAGTCCTTAAGGCTATGCCGAAAGAAAATAGAGTTGTTGTAGAAGGAATTAACATCCAGACTAAACATCAGAAACAGACAAGAACTGCTAAATCTGAGATTAAGCATGTTGAAGGTCCAATCCATGTTTCAAACGTTATGTTTTATGACAACAAAGCAAAAGCTCCTACCAGAATTGGATACACAGAAGAAAATGGCAAAAAAGTCAGAGTATCTAAGAAAACTGGGGCAGTAATTGATTAAGAAAGGAGGAGACGATTTTGACAGCTAGACTAAGAGAAACTTACAAAAGTGAAGTATTTAAAGCCATGATGGATAAGCATGGATATAAGAATGTTATGGAAGTTCCTGTACTTGAAAAGATTACAATTAATATGGGTCTTGGCGAAGCAAAGGAAAATGCTAAGATTATGGAAACTGCCGTTGAAGAATTAGCAATCATCAGTGGACAGAGACCGGTAATCACTAAATCAAAGAAATCTATCGCAAACTTCAAGGTTAGACAGGGTATGCCTGTTGGAGCAAAAGTTACTCTGAGAGGAGACAACATGTTTGAATTTGCTGACAAGCTATTTAACATCGCTCTTCCAAGAGTAAGAGACTTTAAGGGAGTAAGCAAGAATTCATTTGATGGCAGAGGAAACTACTCAATGGGTATCAAAGAACAGTTGATTTTCCCTGAAATCGAATTTGATAAGGTAGATAAGACTAAGGGTATGAATATTGTATTCACTACAACGGCTAAAACTGATGAAGAAGCTGCTTCATTGTTGCAGTTACTTGGCATGCCGTTTGAGAAATAGGAGGGAACCATGGCAAAGACATCTCTCAAAGTAAAACAGGCTAGAAAACCTAAGTTTTCTACTCGTGCTTATACAAGATGCAAGATTTGCGGAAGACCACATTCTGTATTAAGAAAGTATGGTATCTGCCGAATCTGTTTCAGAGAACTTGCTTATAAGGGAGAAATCCCAGGCGTTAAAAAAGCAAGCTGGTAAATTTTTAAATTGATTGCGGAGGCCTTACGGGGAACCTCGCAAGGAAAGGAGAATATTCAGAATGACAATGACAGATCCAATAGCAGATATGCTAACAAGAATCAGAAATGCCAATACTGTAGGACATACAACAGTTGATATTCCTGCATCAAAAATGAAGAAGTCAATCGCAGGCATCTTAACTGAAGAAGGATATATTAAAGGCTATGACGTTATTGAAGACGACAAGCAGGGCACTATCAGAGTTCAGATGAAATATGGTGCTGAAAAGGAAAGAGTTATTAGTGGAATCAAAAAGATTTCAAAGCCAGGTTTAAAAGTTTATGCTAAGGCTGACGAAGTACCAAGAGTACTGGGAGGCCTGGGTATCGCTATTATTTCAACTTCAAATGGAGTAATCAGTGATAAAGAAGCAAGAAGACTTGGAATCGGCGGAGAAGTAATCTGTTACGTTTGGTAGGAGGAATAAAAAATGTCAAGAATAGGTAAATTACCTGTTAACCTTCCTTCAGGCGTAGAGGTTAAGGTTGACAGCAACAATGTGGTTACTGTAAAGGGACCTAAGGGTCAGCTTTCAGAACCAGTTAGCAAGCTGGTAAAAGTTGAGATTGCTGATGGAGTTCTTACGGTTACCAGAGATGGTGATAACAAGAGCTCAAGAGAGCAGCATGGACTGGCAAGAACTCTTATTAACAATATGGTTACAGGAGTTACTGCTGGATATGAAAAGAAGCTTCAATTGGTTGGTGTTGGTTATAAGGCAGAAAAGAAGGGCAAGACTCTTGTTATGAACCTTGGATACTCACATCCAGTTGAAATGGAAGATCCTGAAGGAATCACTACTGAAGTTACTTCACCTACTGAAGTAATTGTTAAGGGTATTGATAAGGCCTTAGTTGGAAACTATACTGCTAATATCAGAAAATGGAGACGTCCTGAACCATATAAGGCTAAGGGTATTCGTTATGAAGGCGAAGTTATCCGTCGTAAAGAAGGAAAGACTGGTAAAAAATAAGGAAGGAGTGAAATCAAATGGCAAAAGAAAGTAAAAATGATAGACGAGTAGCTAGACATGAAAGAGTAAGAAAGCACTTACATGGAACTCCTGAAAGACCAAGACTTTGCGTTTACAGAAGCCTTAAGAATATCTCTGTACAGGTAATTGATGATGTAAATGGTGTTACACTTGCAGCAGCATCAACAGCTGATAAAGAATTAAAGGCTCAGTGTGCTTATGGTGGTAACAAGGAAGCTGCTAAGTTAGTTGGAGAAGCTATTGCTAAGAGAGCAATTGCTAAGGGAATCGAAACTGTATGCTTTGACAGAGGTGGATATTTATATCACGGAAGAGTACAGGAATTAGCAGAAGCTGCACGTGAAGCAGGATTGAAATTCTAACAGGAGGAAAAAAAGGAATGCGACAAAATATTATTGATGCATCCAAGCTAGACTTAAAGGAAACTATCGTTAACATCAGACGTGTTGCTAAGACTGTTAAGGGTGGTAGAAATATGAGATTCAGCGTATCCGTCGTTGTTGGTAATGGTGAAGGATACGTTGGCGTAGGTCTTGGAAAGGCTCAGGAAATTCCTGAAGCTGTAAGAAAAGCTATCGAAGATGCAAAGAAAAATTTAGTATATGTTCCGACAGTAGGAACAACAATCCCACACAGAACTTTAGGAACATTCGGCGCAGGTAATGTTTTAATCATGCCGGCTGCTCCAGGTACTGGAGTTATCGCAGGTTCATCTGTACGTATGGTACTGGAAGCTGCTGGATTGAAAGACGTTAGAGCTAAGTCTATCGGTTCAAGTAATACCGTAAATATGGCTTATGCTACACTGGAGGGTCTTAGAGGCTTAAAGACTGTTGAACAGATCAGCAGATTAAGAGGAAAGACTAAAGAAGAAATTTTAGGATAGGAGGAAGATACAAATGGCTAAGATGATTAAAGTAACTTTAACAAAGAGTACAATTGGAGCGCTTCCTCAGCACAAAAAAATTGTTGAAGCTTTAGGTTTAAAGAAGATGCACAGTTCAAACGAAATGCCTGATTGCCCACAAGCACGTGGCGCTATAAAAAAGGTTGAGCATCTTGTGACTGTAGAAGAACTGTAGGATTGGAGGTGCGGGAAATATGAAACTGCATGAATTAAGAGCAGCCGAGGGTTCAACTAAGAACCGTAAGAGAAGAGGCCGTGGTACCGCTACAGGTCAGGGTAAAACTGGCGGTAGAGGTATGAATGGCCAGAACTCCAGAAGTGGCGGCGGTGTCAGACTTGGCTTTGAAGGCGGTCAGATGCCATTATACAGAAGAATTCCAAAAAGAGGTTTTACTAATATTTGGAGAACAGAATACACAATTCTAAACGTTGATGATTTAAATAGATTTGAAGCGGGTACTGTTATCACTCCTGAACTTTTAAAAGAAGCAGGAATGGTAAAGCAGGTTAAAGACGGAATTAAGATTCTGGGTGAAGGAACTCTTGAAAAAGGAGTAACTGTTAAGGCTCACAAATTTAGCAAAACAGCAATAGAAAAAATTGAGTCTGCCGGAGGAAAGGCAGAGGTGATCTAAGATGAACATGTTTGGAACAATCGCCCACGCATGGAAAATTGCAGATATTAGAAGAAAAATGGTTTTTACTCTTTTAATGCTGGTAGTTTACAGGGTGGGTTCAAATATTCCGGTTCCTGGCATTAACAGAGATGTTCTTTCTCAGATGTTTCATGGCGGAACAGGATTGTTTGGCTTGTTTGACTTATTCTCTGGAGGATCTTTCAGTAATTTTACTATATTTGCTTTAAGTATCACTCCTTATATCACTGCATCAATTATTTTACAATTATTAACCATTGCTATTCCTTCCTTGGAAAGACTTGCTAAAGAAGGAACAGAAGGTAAGAAAAAAATTGCGCAGTACACCAGATATCTGACGGTTGTACTTGCATTTGTTCAGGCCATCGGCCTGTCCATTGGTTTGTTCAGAAAAGCATTGATCAGCACTGATTTCTTCTCAGTAGCTGTTATCGTACTTACCCTTTCAGCTGGTACTGCATTCTTAATGTGGTTGGGTGAACAAATCAATGAAAATGGTATTGGAAACGGTATTTCACTGATTATCTTCGGTGGTATTATTGCAAGAATACCAAGTGCGATTCATACAAACTGGGCTAAGTTTACTGCTGGCGAACTGGGAATGGTTACAGTATTACTGTTCTTCGCTTTTGCAGCAGTAGTTATAGTAGGAATCATTGAAATACAACAGGGCCAGAGAAGGATTCCTGTACAGTATGCAAAAAGAGTAGTGGGAAGAAAGATGTACGGCGGACAGTCAACGCACATTCCGCTAAAAGTAAATCAGGCTGGTGTTATTCCAGTTATTTTCTCTCTTTCATTATTACAGTTCCCACTGACAATAACATACTTTGCCCCTAACTCAGGATTTACTGCGATTGTTACAAAATGGCTTTCACCGCATGGTGATCCGGGGGTATGGATTTATACTGCATTCAATATTCTGCTGATTATATTCTTTACTTACTTCTATACTGCGGTTACTTTTAACCCTCTTGAAGTGGCAAATAATATGAAGGCAAATGGTGGGTTTATTCCTGGTATCAGACCTGGAAAGCCAACTGTTGAATATTTAAATAAAGTAATGACAAGAATTACTTTTGTAGGTGCTATATTCCTTGCTATTATTGCTACACTGCCAACATTACTTAGCAACTTTACTGCGATTGACGCCAGATTTGGCGGAACATCTTTGCTGATTGCAGTTGGTGTTGGATTGGATACAATGAAACAGTTAGAAAACCAGATGGTAATGAGAAATTACCAGGGATTCTTAAAATAGCACATTGAATAAAGGAGGAAAATTTAATGAATTTAATTTTATTAGGCCCTCCGGGTGCAGGAAAAGGCACACAGGCGACCAGAATAATAGAAAAATATGGAATTCCGCATATATCTACTGGCGATATATTCAGAAAAAATATAAAGGAAGGAACTGCCCTTGGAAAGAAAGCTCAAGAGTATATGAACAAGGGCGAGCTTGTTCCTGATGATCTAGTAATAGAAATAGCGACGACCAGATTACTGGAGGATGACTGTAAAGAAGGATTTCTTCTTGATGGATTCCCTAGAACTGTTTATCAGGCCGAAAAATTAGATGAGTTTTTAGCTGATCACGGTAAAAAAATAGATAAAGTTTTAGATATCGCAGTTGAAAAAGAAGAGCTAATGGTTCGATTGATTGGCAGGAGAGTCTGCAGAGCATGTGGGGCAACTTACCATGTTGTAAATATGCCTCCTGCAAAAGATGGGGTCTGTGATGTTTGTGGTGGTGAATTATATCAGAGAAGCGATGATACAGAAGCCACAGTAGCAAACAGGATTGAAGTTTACAATTCACAGACAATGCCGCTAGTTGACTACTACACTAAAAAGGGAAATATTGCCCACATTGATGGAGCAGCCGGCCTTGACAACGTATTTACTGCTATTGTAAACGTGTTAGGAGAATAAGCAATGATCATCATCAAATCAGAACAAGAGATTGACATAATGCGCGAATCCGGTAAGGTTACAGGCTACATTCTGAGGGAATTGGAGAATTTTATAAAGCCAGGTATGTCTACTATGGACGTAAATAACTTTGTAGAAAATATCATCCTTAAAAATCATATGATCCCTACTTTTAAAGGATATTGTGATTATCCAGCGGCTGCATGTGTATCTGTTAACGATGAAGTAGTTCATGGAATTCCTTCAAAGAAAAGGATACTTCAAGAGGGAGACATAGTCAGTGTAGATGTAGGCTCTACCTATAAGGGATATGTAAGCGATGCTGCAAGAACTTATGCTGTAGGAAATATCAGCGAAGAAGCTGCAAAATTAATACGAGTTACAAGAGAAAGCTTTTTTGAAGGCCTGAAATTCTGTAAAGTCGGATACAGGCTTTCGGATATATCGCATGCTATTCAGATGAAAGCGGAAGAGGGTGGCTTCTCTGTAATAAGAGATTTTGTAGGTCATGGTGTTGGAAGAAATATGCATGAAGAGCCGCAGATTCCAAACTACGGTAAACCGGGCAGAGGCCCAAGGTTGGCCAGTGGCATGGTATTTGCCATAGAACCAATGATCAATCAGGGTGATTATGAAGTTGAAGTACTATTGGACGATTGGACGGTAGTTACTGTGGATGGCAAACTATCAGCACATTATGAAAATACTGTTGTTATTACAGATGGTGAGCCTGAGTTGCTTACCTTATAAATAAGGAAGGTGTAAATTATATTATGGCGAAAAAAGACGTCATCGAAGTATTGGGTACCGTTGTAGATGCTCAGCCAAACGCAATGTTTGTGGTTAAGCTTGAAAATGGATACGAAGTACTTGCACACATTTCAGGAAAAATAAGAATGAACTTCATCAGAATTCTTCCTGGAGATAAGGTTAAGGTTGAATTATCACCTTATGACCTGACTCGCGGAAGAATTACATGGAGAGATAAATAATAGGAGGTTTAAGATGAAAGTTAGAGCATCAGTTAAACCAATCTGCGAAAAGTGCAAGATAATCAAGAGAAACGGTAAAGTAATGGTTATCTGTGAAAACCCAAAGCACAAGCAGAAACAAGGTTAAAATACAATTATAATTTAAGTTTAAAATGGATTACCCCGTTTATATTACGCTGCCCATAGGGTTTGCGTGACGGAAGATGGGAGAAGGAGGAATTTATGGCTCGTATAGCCGGAGTAGATTTACCTAGAGAAAAAAGAGTAGAAATTGGTCTGACTTACATTTTTGGTATTGGAAGAAAGACATCAAATGCTATTCTAGAAAAGGCAGGCATCAATCCTGACACAAGAGTTAAAGATTTAACTGAGGATGAGGCTGGTAAGATCAGAAAAATCATTGAGCAGGAATACCTTGTAGAAGGTGATTTAAGAAGAGAAGTTTCTTTAAATATCAAGAGACTTATGGAAATTGGCTGCTACAGAGGTATCAGACATAGAAGAGGTCTTCCTGTTAGAGGACAGAAAACTAAGACAAATGCCAGAACTAGAAAAGGTCCTAAGAAGACTGTAGGTAGAAAGAAGAAGAAGTAAGGAGGTAGGAAATCATGGCTAAGACTGTAAAGAAAACAGTAAGAAAAAAGAGAAGAGAACGTAAGAACATTGAAAAAGGCCAGGCACATATCCAATCCACCTTTAACAATACTCTTGTTACTCTTACAGATTTAAACGGAAATGCATTATCATGGTCAAGTGCAGGAGCTCTTGGATTCAAGGGATCAAGGAAATCAACTCCTTTCGCAGCTCAGATGGCTGCTGAAGAAGCTGCTAAAGCTGCAATGGAACATGGCCTGAAGACAGTAGAAGTATACGTAAAGGGCCCAGGTTCCGGACGTGAAGCTGCTATCAGAGCATTACAAGCTGCTGGTCTTGAAATCAATATGATTAAGGATATTACACCAATTCCTCATAATGGTTGCAGACCACCAAAGAGAAGAAGAGTCTAATTGAAGGGAGGAGTAATTTAAAATGGCAAGATATACAGATGCTAACTGCAGATTATGCAGAAGAGAAGGTCAGAAACTTTTCTTAAAGGGCGAGAGATGTTATAGCTCAAAATGCGCTATCGATAGAAGAAATTACGCTCCTGGACAACATGGTCAGGCAAGAAAGAAAATGTCTGAATATGGACTTCAGTTAAGAGAAAAGCAGAAAGCTAAGAGATTCTATGGTTTATTAGAAACTCAGTTTAGAAATTTATTTGATAAAGCTGCTAAGAAGAAGGGAATCACTGGTGAAAACCTTCTGATTATGCTTGAAACAAGACTTGATAATGTTGTGTTCAGAATGGGATTCGCATCATCAAGAAAAGAAGCAAGACAGCTTGTAACACATGGACACTTTACTTTAAATGGAAATAAGGTTGATATTCCTTCACTTGAAGTAAAGGCTGGAGATGTGATCAGAGTTAAGGAAAAGAGTCAGAACTCACCTAAATTCAAGGAAGTTAAAGAAATGGCAATCAGTGTACCATCATGGATTACTGTTGATGTTGAAAAGCTTGAAGGAAAGGTTGTTGCTATTCCTAGAAGAGAAGATATCGATACTCCGATTGCAGAGCATCTAATCGTCGAATTATATTCCAAATAATATCTTAATATTATGGGATATTTTGGAAGAAAAGGGAGGGTTTTTTAGTGATAGAAATCGAAAAACCAACAATAGAGTGTATATTCTCAGAAGAAGATGCGAATTATGGTAAATTTGTAGTAGAACCTCTTGAAAGAGGATATGGAACTACACTTGGAAACAGCTTAAGAAGGATACTTCTTAGCTCCCTTCCAGGTGCCGCTGTAACATCCGTTAAAATTGACGGTATTCTTCATGAATTTTCAACAATTCCTGGAGTAAAAGAAGATGTTACAGAAATAATATTAAATCTCAAGAAACTAGCTGTCAGACTGAATGGCGAAAATACTAAGAGAGTTATTATTAATGCTGTAGGACCAAAAGAAGTAACTGCTGCAGATATTATCGGCGATATGGAAATGGAAATCTTCAATCCCGATTTGCATATAGCAACACTAGAAGAAAACGCAACACTGGTTATGGAAATAAACTTGGCAAGAGGCAGGGGCTATGTTCCTGCTGAACAGAACAAGACTGAAAACACACCAATCGCAGTGATTCCTGTGGATTCAATATATACACCAGTTAAAAAAGTGAACTTTACAGTTGAAAATACAAGAGTTGGCCAGGTAACAGACTATGATAAGCTTATCCTGGAAATCTGGACAGACGGATCAATCACTCCGGAAGAAGGCGTGTCCATTGGAGCTAAAATTATGCAGGAACATCTGAACCTGTTTATTGAGCTTACAGATGCAACAGATTCTATGGAAATCATGGTTGAAAAGGAAGAAGACCAGAAGGAAAAGGCTCTTGAAATGACTATTGAAGAGCTTGAGCTGTCAGTACGTTCATTCAACTGCTTAAAGAGAGCTGCAATAAATACAGTAGAGGAACTTACTCACAAATCCGAAGAGGATATGATGAAGGTGAGAAACCTGGGTAAGAAATCCTTAGATGAAGTAAAACACAAACTTGAAGAATTAGGCCTTGGTCTAAGACCGAGTGATGAATAAGCAATAACGAATAAGCGATAATTGGTGGCGAAGGATTTTTTGCCTGATGCGAGGAAAACAGTTTACGAGGAACGGAGCATACAAATGGTATGCGAGTACTGGAGAAAGCTGGATGACAAAGCAATAGGCAAAAAAGACAAGCCAGGAAAGGAGAAGAGTTATGCCAGGATACAGAAAACTAGGCAGACCTACTGCTCATAGAAAAGCAATGCTTAGAAATATTGTTACTGACCTTTTCAGAGAAGGACGTATTTCTACAACTGACTGCAGAGCAAAGGAAGCTAGAAGAGAAGCTGAAAAGTTAATCACACTTGCAAAGCGTGGTGATCTTCATGCTAAAAGACAGGTTCTTGCATATGTATACGACGAAGACGTTGCAACAAAGCTATTTGAAGAAATAGCTCCAAAGTATGCTGAAAGAAACGGTGGCTACACAAGAATCTTAAAATTAGGACCAAGACAGGGAGACTGCGCAGAAGTAGTATTCTTAGAGCTTGTATAATTAAGAACTGAGGGTGCGCAGGTTACTTGCGCACCCTTTTTTAACATTGTGTCCAGTGCTTTAGCACTGATGGCGCAATTTAGGCTAGAAAATCACAAGAAACGAAGTTGATTGTAGATTTTCATCGTGTAACATGAAGCCCTAACCCGATTTGCGAGAGCAAATGGTAGGTAGGTCTCATGCAAGAAGCTCACAAATCTCTGATTTGCAGAGTTTTACTGCCTATCTAGTGTTTAGCACGGAAGGCAGAATTAAAAGATAATATAGATCGATACTTTTAAATAGAAAATGATTATTGTATAATGGTAATAAACGATAAACAGTATATAATCTCATTTTAAAGAAAATGATTTTGAATATAACAAGCAAAGCTTGATTGGAATAGATAAATGGAACAAATCATAAAAATCGAAAATTTAAAATTTTGTTATACCAGAGAGGTTGATCAGATTTTAGTCGAGGCTGTAAAAGATATTAGTCTGGATGTTGATAAAGGAAGTTTTGTTGCGATAATAGGTAAAAACGGTTCTGGGAAATCAACTTTAGCCAAAAATATTAACGCCTTATTGCTGCCCACAGGTGGAGCCGTATATGTTAAGGGATTTGATACAAAAGATGACCAGCATATATGGGATATAAGACAGGCTGCAGGTATGGTTTTTCAGAATCCTGATAACCAGCTGGTATCTTCCATTGTTGAAGATGATGTAGCCTTTGGGCCAGAAAACCTGGGGCTCCCCCGGAGATAATCCGTGAACGGGTGGATTCAGCCCTTAGAGCGGTTAATATGTATGAGCATAGAAAAAAAGCACCTCATCTGCTCTCAGGAGGCCAGAAACAAAGAATTGCAATTGCTGGGGTCATAGCAATGATGCCTGATTGTATTGTTTTTGATGAGCCTACGGCTATGCTGGACCCTCAGGGAAGATCCGAGGTAATGGAAATTATAAGAAGACTGCATGAGGATGGCATTACGGTTATTCTTATAACGCATTTTATGGAAGAAGCAGCAGATGCCAATCGTGTCATAATCATGGATAAGGGGGAAGTGATTCTGGATGGGACTCCCGTAAAAATATTCTCTGAAGTAGAAAAGATCAGGGAATTGGGATTAGATGTCCCTGTTGCTGTTGATTTAGCAGACCGATTAAGAAAAAAGGGAATAACTATTCCTAAAGATATTATTCGTACAGAGGAAATGGTAGAGTATTTATGTCAATACAAGTAAAGAATCTAAGATATGTATATAATGAAGGCATGCCATTTGAATCCATAGCTTTGGATGACGTGAGTTTTGAAATAAATGATGGAGAATTTGTTGGAGTAATTGGACACACCGGTTCAGGAAAATCTACTTTACTGCAGCAATTCAATGGGTTATTAAAACCCAAATCTGGAGATATCATTGTAAACGGAATAAATATTACCGGCCAGGGTATTTCCATGAAAGATGTTAGAAAAAAGATTGGTTTAGTTTTTCAATATCCTGAATATCAGTTGTTTGAAGAAACCGTAAAGCAGGATGTGGCTTTTGGGCCTTTAAATTTAGGTCTTAGTCAGGAGGAAGTGCAGAACCGGGTAAGAGAGGCCATTAGTCTCGTAGGGCTTGACTATGAAGAAATAGCTGAAAGGTCGCCCTTTGAATTATCTGGGGGCAGAAACGCAGGGTTGCCATAGCAGGTGTTATTGCTATGAAACCGGAAGTACTTATTTTAGATGAACCCACTGCAGGTCTGGACCCTAAGGCTCATAAAGAACTACTCCAGGAGATTAAAATGATTCATAAGGACCAAGGTAACATCTTGATTTTAGTGTCTCATAATATGCGGGATATTGCAAACCTTGCGGATAAAGTTCTGGTCATGGATAAGGGAAAGCTGACTATGTCAGGAACTCCAAGGCAGGTATTTGCAAGAAGAGATGAGTTAACAACCATAGGCCTTAGTGTACCACCGGTTGCGGAGATTCTTTATCAGCTCAGAGATAAGGGGTTTCAAATTAAGCCAGATGTTTTAAATATGGATGAGGCTGTGGAGGAATTAATGAAGAGATTATGATTAGAGACATTACATTAGGACAATATTATCCAGGTCACTCCCTTATTCACAGGTTGGACCCCAGGGTAAAAATTGTTGGGACGTTTATATATATAGTTGCGCTGTTTGTTGTAAGTGATTTTATTGGTTTTGCCATTTCTGCATTAGCGCTGGCTATGGTAATAGGTATTTCAAAGGTTCCCTTTAGCTTTATTGCAAAGGGATTAAAACCGGTTTTTCTCATTATAACTTTTACATTTTTTATCAATATGTTTATGACAGGTGGTCACACTTTGTTTAAAATAGGATTCTTAACCATAACAGAGGAAGGCCTTTATAACGCCTGTTTTATGGGAATCAGACTGGTTTTATTAATATTCGGATCATCAGTACTCACCCTGACCACAAAGCCCATAAGCTTAACAGACGGAATTGAGTATATATTAAATCCTCTGAAAAAAATAGGTGTACCAGCACATGAACTGGCTATGATGATGACTATTGCCCTTAGGTTTATTCCCACATTACTTGAAGAAACGGATAAAATTATGAAGGCACAAATGGCCAGAGGAGCAGACTTTGAAAGTGGAAATCTGATTAACAGAGCAAAGAGTCTGATCCCATTGTTAGTGCCATTATTTATAAGTGCTTTTCGTATAGCACAAGACCTTGCCATGGCTATGGAAGCCAGATGCTATAGAGGAGGAGAACATAGAACAAGGCTGCATGAAATGAAACTGACAGGCAGGGACTATGGAACTTCGGTGATACTTGTTTTATTTTTGGCATTAATTATTTTTGAATCGCGTATAATGTAATGTTGATTTAAATTAAGCCAGCAGTGCTGATATAAATCAACATAAAATCATACTATGACAGGCTTGTATGATATAGAAAATATATATACAAAGGGTTGATTAAGTGAAGCATTTAAATCTTTTGCTGGTAGCTTTGTCTCTGCTGGTTATTTTAGTGTTTATTCTCATAGTGGGACCTGACACGGAAGAAGCGCTTGTGGATAAAGACAAAGCGGCTGCAGTTAAGGCAAATGTGTCGTCAGAGATACAAAAAAATGAAAAAAGTGATAAGTCAGAAAAGTATTCCAGGGTGAGTTCTGCCCTGGAAGAGAAACAAGAAGAAACGAAGCCACTACAATATGGTTTTGACTTAAAATATACCAAATATCTGATTCAGGCACCCTATACTTATGTTGTAAATGGGCAAAATCGACGCTTTCAATTTAATGTAATGCGGGAAAAAATCGGGGTTGCGGAAAAGGCCATAGGTAAATATAGACTCACATATATTGATAATTACAAAAATCAGAATGGAAAAGCCCCAAAATATAAGGGCGGAGAAGTAGATGCACTAGGTAATGAAAGAAGTGCAGCTGCACCCGCATATGCAAATATAAACAAACTGAATGAATTTGTGTACCTGACGGATGGAACATTAGTAGAAGTGTTGGAAGAAGATGGAGAGTATACATTAATAGGAGTTGTAGGAACAGATTTAGAGTATTCTGTCCCACGGGAGTATGTGGCTTCGGATGATTGTTTAATGAGCCTGAAGAAAGTTATCGTGGTAGACAGAACCAACCAGAATATAGCTACATTTGAAAAAAAAGAAGGTAATTGGAACATTACATCCTATAGTATGGCAACTACGGGGAAAGTAGGAAAATATCATCAGCCAACACCTCTTGGATACTATTATGCCATAGAAAAAAAGCCAAAGTTCTTTTATGTAAAGGATGGAACCAATGATATACAAGGTTATGCTCCTTATGCTGTTCGTTTCAATGCTGGTGCATATATACACGGTGTATCCACCACTTACAAACATGCTGCAGACGGAACGAGAATCGATCCGGGTATAAACGAATTTTCAAATAGTATAGGCACAGTGCCGCTTTCACATAAATGTGTAAGAAATTATACTTCTCATGCCAAATTTATATATGACTGGTATGAGCATGGAAAAACTATCGTAATTGTAATCGAGTAGAGAGTTAATAATGTTTCCTTTTGTCAGAAGCACACAAAGGAAAACTTGGACTCCAAAAAATGGAATCAATCGGGATTCCAGATAGGAAAAAATTATGAGACAAAGAAAAGTAAAAAATGTGGGAGAACGACTGGCTACATTTGCAGAATACTCTGTGGCAGATGGGAAAAAAATGAAGGGGTCATGGAAAGGCCTTTTCCATAATGAAAATGATATTTATGTAGAACTGGGATGTGGCAAAGGGCAATTCTCAATAAAACAGGCTGAAATCCATCCAGACAGAAATTACATCGCCGTTGAAGGACAGGATACCGTTATATTAAGGGCTTTAGAAAAGGCCGCAGCAGTGCAGCTGCCTAATATAAAGTTTTTAAAGGCATTTATAAGAGATGTTACAGAGTATTTTGACGAGGATGAATTAGCGGGGATTTATTTAAATTTTAGTGATCCATGGCCTAAAGAGCGACATGCAAAAAGAAGGCTTACCCATACAAGATTCTTAAAAGAATATGAAAAGGTTATTAGGAATAGCGGAATAGTAGAGTTTAAAACAGACAATGATGCGCTGTTCGAATTTTCTATAGGAGAAATAAAGGCAAATGGTTTTGAAATTTTAGAATATAGCAGGGATCTTCACAACTCCGCATTTCCCTCAAAAGAGGTTACAACAGAATATGAAGATAAGTTTACTGGGTTTAATAAATGTATAAATTATGTAAAATTTGTGGTTTAGATAAATAAAAATAAAAATTAAAAAAGTGATAATACCAAATTGGTCTATCACTTTTTTAGTGTTCTTGGAGACTTTAAAATAAAAATTTGAAGGACTAAAAATCAATGTAATCTGAAGGATTCACCAGACTGCCGTCTTTTTCCATTTGAAAGTGTAAGTGTGAATCATCTGCTGATTCAAATAAGCTGGTATCTCCTATACCGCCTATAACATCACCTTTCTTTACAACATCACCAGATTCCACCAGAATTTTATCTGAAAGATTTGAGTAAGTGGTTATGAATCCGTTTCCATGATTAATTTTAACCGTATAACCCAGGCGATCATCTTTGTAGGTTTCCACAACTGTTCCCGCTGCTGCTGCCTGGACTCTTGAATCAAGTGGTGCAGCAATGTCTACGCCATTATGAACCATATATTGATTTAAGGTTTTCGAATAAATTGGCAATTCTGTGGAATACTCTAATGTTATAAGACCATCTACAGGTACAACCCAAGTTGAAGGACTGGAAGAATTACCATTGTTTTGATTTTGAATGTTTGATTGAGGATTATCTTGGCTATCTACAGTAGGAACCCGTTTTGCTACACTTTTATCTTTCGTTTCATTTTTCTGAGGAACAGTGATGTCCGTATTATCTGATAAGTTAATTTTGTCCAGACTTGACTTTACAGTAAAAACTGAAGCAAGAGCAACAACGCTGAAACAAAGTATCAAAGCTATAGCTGCTTTATCCATTGGCTTTTTATCTTTTATATTATGTCGCATAATTTACACCTCCTTATTGTATTATTGCCTTATTGCAGTTTTTCATACTTTGTAGTATAATGTTTTGTAATTTTATATAAGCGAGGTGGATATATGAGTGAATTTATAATGGCACAACAAAATGGAAGGAATATTCCATTAGAAGATAAAATTTTTGGCATTAGTAGATTAGCTAACGAAATGATTGCAGAAAAAGGTGAAAAGGCAGTAACCAATGCTACTATCGGAGCATTGCTTGACGATGAAGGAAAATTAGTAGTACTTTCTTCAGTAGTGGAAGTTTTAAAGAATTTAGCTCCTGAAGATTATGCAGAATATGCACCAATTGGAGGAACAGCAGAATTTAAACAGTGTATAAAAAAAGCTGCTTTTGGAAAGTATCAGCCAAAATGTTTTACAGAGGCAGTTGCCACTCCTGGAGGCACAGGAGCTATTAGAAATACCATAGACAATTATTCTAAAATAGGAGATCAGGTTTTAACTTCAGACTGGTACTGGGCAAATTACAGTTCAATTGCGCAGGAAATGGGAAGGACTGCAACGACTTACAGTCTTTTTGACGACGGGAGCAATTTTAATATTGCAGCATTTAAAGAGAAAGTGGAGAAACTGCTTTCAGAACAGGAAAGTTTAGTTATCATTATAAATACACCCGCTCATAATCCAACAGGATACTCCCTTACACTTGAAGACTGGGACAAGCTGTTAAAAACAGTAAAAGAAATTGCGGGAGAAGATAAGAAAGTTACTTTGTTAGTAGATGTGGCATACATCGATTTCGCAGGTGATCCAGATAAGTATAGAGAATTTTTACCAAAGCTGGAAAATTTGCCTGCTAATATACTTCCGGTTATCTCATACAGTGCTTCAAAAACATTTACCCTTTATGGTATGAGATGTGGTGCCATGATTTGTATGACACCAGTTAAAGAAGTGGCACAGGAATTTGTACGTGTCTGTCAGTTTTCATCCAGAGCTTCGTGGTCCAACTGCCCAAGAGCTTCCATGGTGGTTCTGTCTAAAATATATGAGGATAAGGCTCTTCTGGAAAGAGTGGATAAAGAAAGAAGCTATTATTGTGATTTACTCTTAAAAAGGGGTAAGGCATTTGAAGAAGAAGCTGCCAAAGCAGGTTTGAAAATTGTTCCTTTTGATGCGGGATTTTTCGCATCTATCCCATGTGATAATCCGGATGAAATCAGTAAAAAGCTTCAACAACAGGGAATATTTCTTGTTCCTTTGGCAAAAGGGCTCAGAGTATCGATAGCTTCCATAACAGAAAAAGAATGTAGAATGCTGCCTGCAAAAATTTTAGCAGCTATGAAATAGGGTGTTAACATGCGAACAATTATATGGTTTATATATTTTTGGATATACCTTCTGGTAATTTATCCAAAGCAGCGTTATTATAAAAAACGTAAAGCAGCAGGATTTGATGATCTTAAGGAAATTAATCTGGTTGTTCAAAACTGGGCAGGCAGATTGCTTAAAATGGCAGGAGTAACCTGCAGGGTAGAGGGATTGGAAAACATACCTAAGGACAGAGCCGTTTTATTTACTAGTAATCATCAGGGTAATTTTGATATTCCTTTGATGCTTACTCAATTGGATAAAACCAATCCTTTGGTTGCGAAAAATAGTCTGGAGAATGTTCCTTTTATATCCACTTGGATGAAACTTTTTGATTGCCTCTTTCTGGACAGAGAAAATGCAAGACAGTCTTTAAGAGTTTTTGGGGATGCTGAAAAGCTGATTAATGCAGGACGGTCTGTAATAATTTTTCCAGAAGGCACCAGAAGCAGAAAGGATGAAGCTGGAGAGTTTAAGGAAGGCGCCTTTAAGATAGCCACCAAAACTGGAGCACCTATTGTCCCTGTGGCAATAAATGGCTCTCATAGAGTAATGGAAGCTAATGGAATGTGGATTCATCCGGCAGAGGTGAAAATAACGGTGTTGCCGCCTATAGAGACGGCTGCAATGTCAAGGGAAGAAGCAAAGCATCTGGGCGTTACTGTTCGGAATATGATAATGGAATGCAACCAGGGACAGAATGACAAGCAGAATAATAATAAAATGGCTGTAAACAATTAAAGAATGTATTAGAATCCTCCAGGGAGTTTAGTTCCTGGAGGATTCTAATACATTAAATCTGAATATAAGTTGAACTTTGTGCTTGCAATTTAACAATCCTTTTGGTAAAATAAAAAACGATACATGTCAATTCCATATGCGGAAGTGGCTCAGGGGTAGAGCATCGCCTTGCCAAGGCGAGGGTCGCGAGTTCGAATCTCGTCTTCCGCTCCAAGAAAAACCTTGCAATAATTTGCAGGGTTTTTATTTTAAGGTAGTGGGGTTATGGAAAATTTTATGATATTATATTTAAGTATTTAAATTATATTAAAGAGGTGATTTATAATGACACGAAACGCATTAAGAGCCTTACTAATAGTTAGTATAGTCTTAAGCATGGCACTTCCTGTTTTTGCAGCAGAACAGCCAAAAATTCAGTTCAACGGTAGTAATGTGAGCAGCGACGTATCTCCAACTAGCATAAATGGGGCACTGCTTGTTCCTGCACGTGTAATTTCAGACTGTATGGGTGCAGATGTTCAGTGGGATAATACCACTAAGGTGGCTACTATCACCAAGAACACCACTATAATTAAAATTAAATTAGGTGAAAAATCAGCAGATAAAAACGGTGAGAAAATAGCTTTGGCTGCTCCAGCTACATTGCAAAATGGCAAACTGATGCTTCCTTTACGATTCTTTGCAGAAAACTTTGGTGCTCAGGTGAGTTGGAATAATACTAGTTCCGCCGCAATAATTACTTTTGCAGATAGCAAAGACGGAAAAACTGTAGATCAATATATTACGGATTGCGCCAATGCTACGACAAAATATTCTACGTTAAAATCCAAGGGAACATTCACAGTCAGTGCAGATGTTCAGGGCCAGAAATCAAATTTACAGATGCAGATCGACGGAGCCTATAAGCTTCCAAAAGAAAGTTACACCAAAATGACAATGACATTGCCTTCAGGTACAGAACTTACAACGGGAGCTATTGCAACGGAGACCTATTTTGACGGACAAAACATTTACATGAAAATGCCTGGTCAAGAGTGGAAGGCTTTAGAGGTTCCTAATTTAGCAACCATGATAGACAGCTTCGGCTCCACGAACCAAACCCCGCAGGATATCTATAATTCTATGAAAAAGTTTGGTTTCATTGCAAGCTTTGGTAATGATGTTACTAAAGATGGAAAACAGTATACTGTTATATGTGTGAAAGTTGATAAAGATAAATTCATGAAGATGATACAACAATTAACAAGCCAGATAGCAGATTCTGTTGGAACAACATCTTCAGCAATAACAGGAGGCACCACCCAGAGCGCAATTACTACCTCCCAGGTTCAGGATGAAATAAATAAAGCCCTGAGCTCCATGAACTTAGATTTGTCATATCGTATCTATTATAATAAAGAAACAAAGATACCAGACTATGTTGACTTAACTGAAAATATATCAATGAAGGCTGACAATACCCTAGTTAATACAGCAGTAACAGGAACAATGAATTTCTATGATTATGGTCAGCCTGTTCAGATGCCGGATGTAACCAATGCCAAGAGGAACTAAACCATTTAAACTTTAAAGAGTTATGTGTTTAATCATTCTTACTATTGCATGTAAACTGAACAAATGAGACAATGAAAGCCCTGTAATGATTCAATTTGCAGGGTTTTAAATTACTTATGCACAAACTGGCTCCCGCTCCTGACACCTCAATATAAAAATAAATTTACCAGGTTTGTTTTTTCTATTGGTATTTGTTATACTATACGTGTATAAAATTGATAGAGAAGGAATTTACTTTATGAATGATAATGGGGATGAAACATTAAAAAAGTTCGGGGCTATAGAAAAAACTTTAAATGTTCTGAATGCATTTACTGAAAAACCATATATGTATTCTGCAAAGGAGCTGAGTGACAAGTTAAAGTTTACCAAACCTACTGTACATAGGATACTGAATACCCTTGAAGAACAGAATTATATAAGGCGAAGCTATGACGGAAAATATGCCATAGGATTTAAAGCCTATCAGATTGGTATGGTATATGCCAACAATATGGACATATATATGGAAATACGGAAGGTCATCGAGAAAATAGCAAGTGTTACTGGAGAACAGGTAGGATATGCAATTTTAGAAGGTACCAATGTTGTGAGTATATATGAATCCCAAATGCAGGACTCCCGGATACGATATATAGCGGGAGCTGTTTATCCTATAAACAGTGGCTGTTATGGAAAGGTACTCATGACTTTTTCCCACACCGATCAAGAGTTATGTGAAATCCTTCCTGAAATAGAACTGAAGCAGGTATCACCCGGGGCTATCATGGACCATAAAAAATTGCTGGAAGAATATCGAACTATAAGAGAAAAGGGATATGGAGAAAGCGAAGATGAGTATCTGGATGGAACAGTGGGATTAGGCGTTCCGGTGTTTAAGCAGGATGGAAGTCTTGCCGGCTGCATCGCTTTGGGCGCTATTAAATCTGAAAGGTTTCACAATCAGAAACTAAGGTATCTGGATGAAATTTTTAAAGGTGCAAATGAACTAAAAAAAATTATCTTATAAAGAATCTATTAAAATACTGTAGGCCGTTAAAGGCAAAACTACAGTATTTTTTTTGTATATAAAACATTTTTAAAAGCTATAGTGAATAAATATTTATATCTAAATTTTCTAAAATTTGTTGACCGTGACAAAAACCAATGCTATACTTATAGAAAATTCTACAATAGTCCATATTACAAAATTGATTCCACAATATGGACCGATACGGTCAAAGTTTTTTACAAAAAATATTTAAAATAAAGGAAGGTTAGGAATGTTAGATATAATAATTGAGGGAGGAAGTTATCCTGACTATGAAAAAGGAAGATTAGTCCAGACTGATATAGGAATAAAAGATGGCAAAGTCGTTGAAATTGGACATATTACCATGCAGGCGCAAAAGAACATAAATGCTGAAGGAAAAATCGTATCTCCAGGATTTATAGATATTCATATGCACGAAGAAGACTTTATTCATGAAGGAGAGAAATTTGTTATAGCAGATATGATGCTGAAAATGGGTGTAACGACCTGTCTTGGGGGAAACTGCGGAGTTCAGCATCAGGATTTAGATGTGTTTAAAAATACTATTAAGAAGCTTGGTGGATCCCCGGTAAATTATCTTATGTTAGCAGGCTACAATGCATATCGGAAAAAAACCGGAGTAGATACATATTTAAAAGCAGATGGCAGACAGCAGAAAAATCTTCTGGATATTATGCAGAAGCAGCTTGAGGAAGGTGCCTTTGGTTTCTCTTTTGGAATTGAGTATGATCCTGGAATGGATGTGGAAGAAATAATGAACATTCTGGGGAATTTTGAAGATAAAAATTTATTTGTTTCTGTTCATTACAGATCCGATTCCGTTCGAGCCATGGATGCTATAAAGGAAATGGTGAGTATAGCAGATCAATCAAAGATGAAATTTCAAATTTCACATCTGAGCAGTTGTTCAGCCATGGGTCAGATGAGTGAAGCCCTGGATTTAATAAACAGAGAGATTGAAAGGAATCCTAAACTAAGTTATGATACATACCCTTATTGTGCTTTCTCCACTGAAATCGGTTCTACCGTATTTGATGAGGGTTGTTTCGAGACCTGGGGAAAATCATATGACAGCATCCTTATAACGGATGGTGAATTTAGAAATAGGTATTGCGATAAAGAGTTATTTGAGAAAATCCGAAAAGAAAATCCTGAAATGTTGGTAGTGGCCTTTGTAATGAGTGAAGGGGAAATCGCCGAGGCTATTTCCAATCCTTATGGTATGGTAGCCAGTGACGGGATTATTAATAATGGAAATGGCCACCCAAGAGCTGCAGGAACATTTCCAAGAGTACTTGGAAAATATGTACGTGAAGATAAAATCATATCTTTAATGGATGCCTTAAAAAAGATGACGTTAGAGCCGGCTAAGAGGCTGGATCTTCATAACAAGGGACAAATTTTTGAAGGCTGTGACGCCGATATTACTATATTCAATCCGGATACCATAAGGGATAAAGCAGATTTTCTGCAATCAGATCTGCCCCCAGAAGGTATCGATTATGTAATAGTAAACGGAAAAATCGCAGTAGATCATAACATGGTTCAAGATAACAGAGCTGGCAGATTTATTTCATATAACTCATAAATGATGGTACATTAAACCTTTTCCTGTGTGCTATCAATTTAATGTAGGAGGTAATAGTATAATGAATTCTGATAGTGAAAGGAAAGGGACAGAACTGGTTGCATCTGGCGGGTTAATGCTGACAGGATGCTTGCTGGTTTGATATAAATATATCAACGAAACAAGAAAGGAAACAACAATATGGGAAATGAACAATCAAATGAACTTCTTCAGGAAGATTCAAAAGGAAAGAAAAAAGGAATAAATACGTTTGTTTTACTTTTTGCAGTACTGGTAGTTATGGCAATATTATCATATATCCTTCCTGCCGGACAATATGACAGAAAAGATGTAGATGGAAGAAGTGTTGTGGTACAAGGAACCTATCATCTTGTAGACAAAACCCCTGTAGACCTGTTTCATTTATTTACATCCATCCACCAGGGTCTTGTAGAAGCGGCACCTATCGTTTTCTATATCATCATCATTGGAGGAATGATCAATGTAATGAATGCTACCGGCGCATTGAACGGACTCCTTTCAACTACAGCAGAAAAGCTTTCAAAACGAAGGCTGGCATTTATCGCTATACTGATGCTCTTGTTTGCACTTGGAGGAAGCTTTATCGGTATGGCAGAAGAAAGTCTGATGTATCTGCCTATTATCATTCCTTTTGCTCTGGCCTTAGGTTTTGATGCTTTTACCGGATGTGCCATTGTTCTTATGGGTATGTCCATTGGTTTCACCACCGCTATTATGAATCCGTTTACTATCGGACTTGCCCAGGGCATTGCAGAATTACCACTGTTCTCCGGTCTTCCAGTAAGACTTGGCCTGTTTATCGTTGTGTACATAGCTGCAGTGGCCTTCGTATATCATCATGCAAATAAAGTAGCCAAAGACCCGTCTCTTGGAATCTGGGGTGACAGAAGATATGAAGGAGTAGCCGTTATTGAAAACATCAAGTTTACCGGCCGTCACAAACTGATACTGTTAGCTTTTGTAGGAGCTATTGTCTGTCTTGTAGTTGGTGTTATCAAATTTGGATTTTATATGGCTGAATACTCCGGTGTATTTATCATCGTATCCATTCTTTTCGCTGTGATTGGTAAAATGTCTTCCAATGAATACATTGACAAATTTATGGAAGGTGCACAGGGAATCTTATCAGGAGCCTTGATTTGTGGTTTTGCAAGAGGTATAGTAGTTGTATTAACCAACGGAAATATTATTGATACCATTCTGAACGGTGCCGCTACCATTCTGGAACATACCTCTGCATCTGTATGTGCTGCAGGAATGTTTGTGGTTCAGGCAACCCTTCACCTGCTGGTTCCTTCCGGAAGCGGCCAGGCCATGCTTACCATGCCAATCATGGTGCCTTTAGCAGATCTGCTTCATGTAACCCGTCAGACAGCATGTCTGATTTTCACTCTGGCTGATGGAATTGGTAACACCATTCTTCCTACATCCGGTTACTTCATGGCGGCCCTGGCCGTAGCAGGACTTACATGGGGTCAGTGGGCAAAGAAAATATGGCCTTTTGTTGTGGGTGAATATCTAATTGCAATTGTTGTTGTAGTAATTGCAAACATCATGGGATACGGACCATTCTAAAAACCAAAGCAAGGTTTAGAAGAATGCAGTCTGTAAAACAAATTTTGTGCAGAGTGGTTTATGAAAGGAAATGACATGAATAATTATGAACAACTAAAAGAAAAAGCATATTTAAATATTGAAACATATAAAAATCTGTGTAAAGATTTAAATGATTTTCTTGCAGATAATCCTGAAGTTTCAGGGAAAGAATTTCAATCATCTCACAAAATTGCAGATGTACTTAAAAGTTATGGCTATGAAGTTGAATTGCCCTTTGCAGGATATGAGACAGCATTTAAAGCAACATATGGCACTAAACAACATACCCGCAAAATTGCTATTATGACAGAATATGATGCTTTGCCTGGAATAGGTCATGCCTGTGGGCACTGCACCAGTGCGGCAATTAGTATATTAACAGGATTAAGTATAAAAGATATGCAGGATGAGCTGGATGCAGATATAGACATCATAGGCACACCTATTGAGGAAACAGATGGGGCTAAATGCACGATGGTCAAAAAGGGCGTATTTGATAATTATGATATGGCTTTAATGGTCCACCTATATGGAGAAAATCTTATCTCACCAAAGCTTCAGGCATTGGACTCTTACACTTATGTATTTCACGGGAAATCTGCCCATGCTTCAGCCGCTCCATGGGATGGAAATAACGCCCTAAATGGCATACAGTTAATGTTTCATGCAATAGATATGCTAAGACAGCATGTGAAACCAGACGTAAGAATCCATGGGGTAGTAAGAGATGGAGGACTGGCACCCAATATTGTTCCTGAAAAGGCATCCGCAGAGTTTTATATCCGATCCATGAGCAGGGAATATTTAAATGAACTGACCCGGAAAATTGATGATTGCGCCAGAGGGGCAGCCATAGCTACTCAGACTACTTATGAGAAAACTCCTACTGCAGAATCTTATGATAATTTAAAGCCAAATGCTACTGGAGAAATAGTGCTTGCAGAAAGTTATAGGGAACTGGGACTTGAAATCGGTGATACAGAAAAAGTGTTCGGGTCGTCAGATGCGGGAAATGTAAGTATGGTTTGTCCAACTTTTCATCCAATTGTTCAGATCGCAGATCCCACGGTAGCCATCCATACCAGAGAATTTGCCGATGCTGTGAAATCTGACAGAGCCTATGAAGGCATGGTTAATGGTGCAAAGATTTTAATTATGCAGGTATTAAAAATATTTACAGATAAAGAAAAGTTTGAATCCATGAAAAGGGATTTTGAAAAGTAGACCAAAGAAAAAGGAACCAGATTTGATAAAATCTGGTTCCTTTTTCTTTGGATATTATATATAATATATAATTATCAAAAGAGGTAGTGAAGTATGAGGTTTATCTGTAAAAACATTTTTAATAAAATTGAAGAGACAGATACATTCCAATCTATCAGAAATGGTTTGGTTATGGCTATTCCCGTATTAATGATGGGATCTTTTTCATTGCTTTTTAAAACCCTTCCAATCCTACAATATCAGCAATTTATTCAAAAGTTCCAATCTGGTGTATTAATTGATTTATTTTCCATAATACATCAGGCAACTTTTGGATTACTGTCACTTTATATGGTTGTAACCATAAGCATCTGCTTAAATAGAATAAAGGATATTAAAGATGCCACAATTGGATCCTGTTTAACGTCTTTGATTTGTTTTGCAATCATGAGTGGAATTTTTATCATGGAACCCAAGTCTGTTCTTGACAATTTTGGCGTAAACGGTATGTTTATTGCTATTTTTATATCTATCAGCGCTTCTGATTTATATTTCTTTGTAAAAGAAAAACTTGATAATAAATTCAGGCTGTTTACGGAAGGAACCGATATGGTTTTTAATGATACAGTATCAGCCATTGCACCATCCTTATTTGTAGTTCTATGCTTTACAACGTGTAACCTTATTTTTGTTGATTTTTTTCATGTAACAAGTTTCAGCTCATTTATATCCGAATTAATTAATAAAATATTTTTCCATATGGGATGTTCTTTTCAGAGTGCAATTCTGTTTGTGCTCACCTCGAGCATTCTATGGTTCTTTGGAATTCATGGGAGTGATGCTCTGGACGGGGTAAATAAGAGTTTATTTGAACCTGCCATACAGGAAAACATTAAACACCTGATGATGGGACAACCTGCTACAGAAATCTTTTCCAAAACGTTTTTTGATATTTTTGTACTTATGGGAGGGTGTGGTTCCTGTCTATGTCTTCTTGTAGCTATATTCCTTTTCAGCAAAAGAAAGAGGAATAAAGACCTAGCCAGAATAGCAGCATTTCCAATGATATTTAATATAAATGAATTGATGATATTCGGCTTGCCTGTAGCCTTTAATTCTTTATTATTTATACCTTTTATATTAACACCAATCGTATCATTAATTATAGGGTATGTGTCCATGAAAACCGGTCTTGTTCCTGTGCCCACGGTACAGGTGGAATGGACTACCCCTATTCTGCTGGGAGGGTACATGGCAACAGGTTCTATCAGAGGAAGTATCCTTCAATTAATTAATATTGCAGTGGGAACATTGATATATCGGCCTTTTATATGTGCATATGACCGTGAGATACTGGAAGATGGTTATAAAAGCTTTGACTCACTGGTAGCTATGTTTAAGAAAAGTGAAGGAAGCAACAGAGTAGTTACATTAACGGAAACACGGGATTCTGCTGGAACTGTAGCCAGAATTCTGGCTGCTTATTTAAAATCTTCCATTGACAATAAAAAAGTATATATGTATTACCAGCCTCAGCATAATAATGAGGGCGAATGCATCGGGGCAGAAGCTTTATTAAGGTGGAAGCATCCGGTCTTTGGAATAATCTATCCTCCTCTTGTGATAAAACTTGCAGAGGAAATGCAGATATTAGAAGAACTGGAAGAATGCATATTTGAAACGGTAGCATGTGATATAGAACGGATTAACAAAGAGACGGGGATACAATATACGATTAGCATCAATGTCTCCGCGCAGACCATACAGAAACCGTCCTTTCTGATTTTTTTAAGAGAGTTTACAAAAACGTGCAGTATAAAAAAGGACCAGATATGCATTGAAATAACGGAACAAGATACGATTATGCTAAATGACAATCTGCACCAGACTCTTGCTGAGATTCATCAAATGGGATATTTACTGGCTATAGATGACTTTTCCATGGGAGCTACATCAATAAAATATCTTCAGAACAACCGGTTTGACCTGGTGAAGCTGGATGGTAGTCTGGTAAAAGAGATTGACACCAACAGCAGAAGTAGGAACATAGTGGCCTCCATTGTATATTTAGCAGATTCCCTGGGGTTTTCTGTTCTGGCAGAATACGTAGAAAATAAAGAAAATCAGGTTCAATTGGAACACTTAGGCTGTCTGCAGTACCAGGGTTATCTGTATAGTCCAGCTGTGCCTGTTGAAAACTTTATCGATTATTTAAAAAAGTAAAACATCAAAGTAGGACATTTATAATAAATAGTAGTTATAAATGTCCTTTTTGTTTAATAGCATATAGCATAATTGTATTTAAAAATATTTGTCCAACAACAAAAGAAACCTATAGCCATTCGAAGACCTATAATTTTTTAATTTTATAAAGGCTTTAATTTTAAATGATTTCAGTAAAAAATATGAAAAAGAGCAATGGAGAATTAAAAAAGTCTGGTTGATTTTTGATGGACCTATGATATTCTAAAGGTATAAATATTAAATGGGGAAGTATGCTTTATTATGTATACAGTATCCATAATATATTATGCAATACACTAATTCTATTGTAGGAGGAAAGGTAAATGGATAACATTCGGGAAAATAATTCTACTTCTGCGCCAATCAACAAAAATGTTGACGAAAAAACGAAAGAAATTCTAAAATTCCTGCCGGGGGAGATTGCGGCGGATATGGAGGATGTAAATGTGAAAGCTGTCTTGCCTGTGCCATAGAAATTGCTCAGGGAGCATCTATAGCCTTATGTCCCGCCTGTTCACAGGAAAAAGTTACCGCCATTGCCGGGATTATGGGCGTAGAGCCTGTTACGGTTATTGACAAGGTTGCTTTTATACGTTGTGCTGGGGATGCAGCTGGAAAAGAAAGATTTGCAGGATACAGCAGTTGTGACGAAGCCAGGAACAAAGGCTTTATAAGCGGCGAATGTAAATATGGATGTATAGGACTTGGTTCCTGCATAGAGAGGTGTAAGTTTGATGCAATGTCATTGGAAGATGGTATTGTTAAGATAGATAAAGAAAAGTGTAATGGCTGTGGTGCGTGTATAGGAATGTGCCCACAGGAAATAATTGTGATGATTCCGAAAGAGGCTACCAACTTTATTCCATGCGCATCTAAAAATGATGAGGAAACCACTAGAAAAATATGCGGAAGCGGCTGCATCGGATGTGGGGACTGTGAGGAGGTCTGTCCTCAAAATGCTATTACTATAGTTGATAATTGTGCAGTTATTGATTATGAAAAGTGTGTAGGCTGTGTGGCCTGTACCGTTAAATGTCGAAAAAAGATTATCGTGGATGAACTGCATGATTTAACAAAAGTAAAAGAGAATGTTGCTTTTGTGAGATGCAGAGGTGGTAAAAAAGCCAATGCCAAGTTTAAGGCACTGGGAGTAGAAACCTGCGCTGATGCTTCTAAAATCAGAAATGAGGCAATGGATTTATGTCAGGTTGGCTGCGTAGGACTTGGGGCCTGCACAAAGGTGTGCCGTTTCGATGCAATTTCAATTGTTGACGGAACAGCAAATGTAGATCCGGAAAAATGTGTGGGATGCCTGGATTGTGTTGCTGCCTGTCCGAATGAACTAATTGTTGAGGTACCTTATGTAGGTAGTAAATTAGTTGCCTGCATATCTACATATGACTGTGATGAAAAACTGAGAGTCTGCGGGGAAGGCTGTATAGGCTGTGGAGACTGTGCTTCCAACTGCCCAAATGGCGCTATTACAATAAAAGATTTACATGCTGTTATTGATACTACTCTTTGTGAAAATTGTTCTGTGTGCTCATATATGTGTTCGAGAACTGCTTTGGTGGAAATGGTGGTTCCAGAAGCTAATTATTTACAGAGAAAAGCGTTGGGTATATAGAAGAAAGGAAGTGATTATATGAGAATGTTAAAAACTATGGATGGTAATACGGCAGCTGCACATGTGGCATATGCATTTTCAGAAGTTGCAGCTATTTACCCGATTACCCCTTCTTCGGTAATGGCTGAGAATATAGATGAATGGGCTTCAGAAGGAAGAAAAAATATCTTTGGAGAACAGGTAAAAGTTCTTGAGATGCAATCGGAGGGTGGAGCAGCTGGTGCAGTACATGGCTCACTGGCGGCCGGCGCTTATACCAGTACATTTACAGCTTCACAGGGGTTGCTTTTAATGATCCCAAATATGTATAAGCTTGCAGGAGAAGAAACTCCAGCAGTTTTGCACGTAGCAGCCAGGGCATTAGCTTCCCATGCATTATCCATTTTTGGCGATCATTCAGATGTAATGGGATGCCGTTCAACTGGATTCGCCATGCTGGCATCAAATAATCCGCAGGAAGTTATGGACTTGGCTTCTGTTGCACATCTTTCAGCAATCGCTGGTAAAGTTCCTATGTTACATTTTTTTGATGGTTTCAGAACAAGTCATGAACAACAGAAGATAGAAGTGTGGGACTATGATGAATTAAAATCCATGGTGAACTGGGATGCGGTGGCAGAGTTCAGACGCAGAGCCAACCATCCAATGCATCCACACAGCCAGGGATCCGCAGAACAGCCGGAAACCTTCTTCCAGCACAGAGAAGCCAGCAACAAGAGATATGAAGAAACCATAGAGGTTGTTTCTGAATATATGGATAAAATAAATGAAAAGCTTGGCACGGACTATAAACCATTCAATTATTATGGTGCAAAGGATGCCACAGAAGTTATCGTGGCCATGGGCTCCGTCTGTGATGCCACAGAAGAAGTGGTTGACTATTTAAATGCAAGGGGAAAAAAGGTGGGAATCGTAAAGGTTCATTTATATCGACCTTTCTCCACTAAGCATCTTGTGAATGCTTTACCTGAAACGGTAAAGAGCATAGCCGTATTAGACAGAACAAAAGAGCCAGGCTCAATTGGTGAGCCATTATACCTTGATGTAGTGGCTGCCTTAAGAGGAACGGAATTTGAAAAAGCTAAAATTGTCGGAGGCCGTTACGGACTGGGGTCAAAAGATATACAGCCGGGAGATATTTTGTCTGTATATGAAAACCTTTGGATACCAGAACCAAAGAAGCAATTTACTATCTCCATCAATGATGATGTTACTTACCTCTCCTTACCTGTCTCAGGCAATCCGGATACTACAGCAGAGGGAACTGTATCCTGTAAATTCTGGGGACTGGGCGCAGACGGTACCGTTGGAGCTAACAAGAACAGCATTAAGATTATCGGTGACCATACGGACAAGAAAGTTCAGGCTTACTTCCAATATGATTCAAAGAAATCAGGTGGTATTACAATAAGCCATCTTCGATTCGGAGATCATCAGATTAAGTCTACATATTATGTTAAACAGGCAGATTTTGTTGCATGTCATAATCCTTCTTATATGAAAAAGTATGATATCGTCCAGGATGTTAAACCAAGCGGATTCTTCCTGCTCAACTGCCCTTGGAGTGATGAAGAGTTAAATGAACATATTCCTGCAGAAGCAAAGAGATATATTGCTAAAAATAAAGTGCAGTTCTATACCTGTGATGCAGTAAGCATTGCCATGAACATAGGTCTTGGAGCAAGAAGAACCAATACTGTACTTCAGGCGGCTTTCTTCAAACTTGCCAATATTATACCGATTGATGAAGCGGTAGAATACATGAAAGATGCTATCAGAAAAACCTATGGTGCCAAAGGTGATAAAATTGTTAATATGAACCTTCAGGCCGTTGATGCGGGAGTTAAAAATATCCACAAGGTTGAAATTCCGGCTGACTGGATGCATGCAGAAGATAACGCTGGTGAACCAGTTATTGATGGCCGTGATAAGGTTCTGACAGATTATATAAAAGAAATACTGATTCCAAGCAATGCAATGCGTGGTGATTCTATTCCTGTCTCAAAGTTTATGGATTCAGTCTCCGGGTTTATTCCAGCTGGAACTGCCGCCTATGAAAAACGAGGTATTGCAGTAGAAATTCCTAAGTGGATTCCAGAAAACTGTATGCAGTGCAACTGGTGCTCTTATTCATGTCCTCATGGGTTATCAGACCGTTTGTGATGAATGAGGAAGAAGTGGAAGCATCTGGTGCAAAAGCCGTTAAGATGAAGGGCAGTGATGATAAGCTGTTCGCGATTGCCGTTTCAGCAATGGACTGCACAGGCTGTGGATCCTGCGCAAGCGTCTGTCCTGCAAGAAATAAGGCTTTAGAGATGATTCCTGCAGAAGAAGGCTCCGAAGAGGCTCAGAAAGTATTTGATTATGCAGTTAAACATGTTACAAGTAAAGTAATTCCGTTTAAAGAAGACACCGTAAAAGGTTCTCAATTTATAAAACCGTTACTTGAATTCTCAGGTGCATGTCCAGGATGTGGGGAGTCTCCTTATGCTAAACTGATTACCCAGTTATATGGGGACAGAATGTTCATTGCAAATGCAACAGGATGTTCCTCCATATGGGGATGTAGTGCTCCAAGTACTCCTTACACTGTAAACACTCAGGGCAGGGGTCCTGCATGGGCCAATTCATTGTTTGAAGATAATGCTGAGTTTGGTCTTGGTATGGCTATATCCATGAAAGCCCGCCGCAATGCAATGAAGTCAGCTGTGATGAGATTGGCAGAGAACCCTGGATTTAAAGAGACAGCATGGGCCTGGATCAAAGGTATGGATGATGTTGACGTTGCAGAAGAGGCAGGAAGAGCCCTTGTTGAACTGTGTCAGGCAAACCTCACTAACGAAGATGCAAAATATATAGCAGAT
This sequence comes from Aminipila terrae, assembly GCF_010120715.1. NCBI lineage: Bacteria > Bacillati > Bacillota > Clostridia > Peptostreptococcales > Anaerovoracaceae > Aminipila > Aminipila terrae. The sequence continues at coordinate 1,102,927 of NZ_CP047591.1, read as the reverse complement.
AATTGTGATATGCTTCCAAAACCATCTATCTGGATGTTTGGTGGTGATGGATGGGCTTATGATATTGGATATGGCGGTCTTGACCATGTTATTGCATCAGGAGAAAACGTAAACATCATGGTGTTTGATACAGAAGTATACTCCAATACCGGTGGTCAGGCATCAAAAGCAACTCCTGTAGGTGCTGTTGCACAGTTTGCTGCCAATGGAAAAGCTGTGAGAAAAAAGAACCTTGCACAAATAGCTATGTCCTATGGATATGTTTATGTAGCTCAGATTGCTATGGGCGCAAATCCAGACCAGACTTTGAAAGCTATAAGAGAGGCAGAGAGTTACAATGGGCCTTCCGTAATCATTGCCTATGCTCCTTGCATTAATCATGGTGTTAAAGCGGGTATGAACAAATCTATGCTGGAAATGAAAAAGGCTGTTCGTGCCGGATACTGGAACCTGCTACGATATAATCCTGAACTGGAAGCAGAAGGCAAAAATCCTCTTTCTGTTGATAGTCCTGTTCCTACGGAAAGCTACAATGAATTTATCATGGGAGAAGTTCGATATAATTCCCTGACATTAAAATTCCCAGAAAGAGCAAAGAAATTATTTGCTGAAGCAGAGGATATCGCTTTAGAAAGATATAATTCTCTGGTTAAGCAGAAAAAGAGCTTAGAACCAAAAGAAGGAGGGGAATATTAATATGTATAAGATTGTAGGAAAACGACGATTAAATTCAACCATTACCTGGCTTGAAATAGAAGCACCATTAGTAGCAAGAAAAGCAAAACCCGGACAATTTATAATATTGCGGACAGATGAGTATGGGGAGAGAATTCCTCTCACTATGGCGGGACATAATTCAGAAAAAGGAACAATTGACATTATATATCAGGCGGTAGGAAAAACCACCCTGTTGCTGGATCAATTTGAGGTAGGAGATGCTTTGGCAGATGTTGTAGGGCCTCTTGGAAAACCAACTGAGATGGAAGGGTTAAAAAGAGTTGCTGTTGTAGGTGGCGGCACAGGCAATGCCTTAGCTTATCCTATAGCAAAGGGCATGCATGATGCGGGTATTCAGGTTGACATGATTGCAGGTTTTCAGACAAAGGATGTAGTAATCCTGGAAGATGAATTCCGTGCAGGAACTACAAACCTTTATATTACAACTGATGACGGCACCTATGGTGAAAAAGGTTTTACTACAGATAAGTTAAAAGACCTTATTGAATCAGGAAATGCTTATGATGAAGTTGTAGCAGTAGGTCCTCCGATTATGATGAAATTTGTATGTCAGCTTACTAAGAAGTATGATATTAAGACGGTGGTTTCTCTGACAGCTTATATGGTAGATGGAACAGGTATGTGCGGTGGATGCCGAGTAGTAATAGGAGATGAGAACAAATTTGCCTGTGTAGATGGTCCTGAGTTTGATGGCCAGCTTGTTGACTGGGATGAGCTGATTCAGCGTAATTCTTTTTATCAGGAACAGGAAAAGGAAGATATGTCACATATATGCCGTTTGACAGGAGGTGTTCGTTACCATGATTAATCTGGTTAAAGAAAAGAATCCGATGCCTGAACAGGATCCTATGGTTCGTAATAAAAATTTCAAAGAAGTATCTACTGGCTATACCGAAGATATGGCTATAAATGAAGCGATGAGATGTTTAAAGTGCCGAAAGAAACCTTGCACAACAGGTTGTCCAGTGAGAGTACGCATTCCTGAATTTATTGAAAAGATTGCAGAAGGTGAATTTGAAGAGGCGTATCAGATTATCAGCGATACCAGTTCACTACCTGCTATCTGCGGACGTGTATGTCCACAGGAAAACCAGTGTGAAGGCGTATGCGTACAGGGAGTAAAAGGTGAACCTGTAGCAATTGGACGGCTGGAACGTTTTGCTGCAGACTGGCACAGGGAGCATTTCAAAGATGAGGTTATTGAAAAAGCAGAAGGCAATGGACATAAAGTTGCAGTGGTCGGCTCGGGACCTGCCGGTTTGGCATGTGCAGGGGATTTAATTGCAAAAGGTTATGAGGTAACCGTGTTTGAAAGCTTACATAAAGAAGGAGGGGTACTGGCCTATGGCATTCCGGAATTCCGTCTGCCAAAGAGCATTGTAGCAGCGGAAGTATCCAAATTAGCGGATAAGGGTGTTAAATTTGTTAATAACGCGGTTGTAGGTATGTCTATGACAGTGGATGAACTCTTTGAAGATGGATATGAAGCAGTATTTGTAGGCACAGGTGCTGGCCTTCCTCAATTTATGAATATTCCAGGAGAGAACCTGCTTGGGGTTTACTCTGCCAATGAATATTTAACACGTATCAATCTAATGAAAGCATATATACCAGAATACGATACTCCTATTCATATATCTAAACGGGTAGCAGTAATTGGCGGAGGAAATGTAGCAATGGATGCAGCCCGATGTGCAAAACGTATGGGTGCTGAAGAGGTATATATTGTATATCGCCGTTCTATGGATGAAATACCTGCCCGTAAAGAGGAAATTCATCATGCTATAGAAGAGGGGATTAAGTTCCAGCTGCTTACTAATCCGGTAGCCATTAAAGGCACAGACAAAGCCTATGTTTGCGGGCTGGAATGTGTAGAAATGGAGCTGGGAGAGCCTGACAGCTCAGGAAGACGCAGACCTGTAGAGAAAAAGGGATCCAATTTTGTTCTGGATGTGGATGCAGTTATAATGGCAATTGGCACCAGATTAAATAAACTTATTCTGGAGACTACGGAAAATCTTGAACCAAATAAAAAAGGCGGAATAGGTGCCGACGAAAAGACTGGGGAAACCAGCCATGAGGGAATATTTGCCGGTGGTGATGCCGTAACAGGTGCGGCAACGGTTATTCTTGCCATGGGTGCTGGGAAAAATGCTGCAGACAGTATCGATAAATATTTAGAAAGTAACTAGACAATTTATTATTTCACTTCTATAAATTATAACATTTGGAGGCATATAGGTAGACCATAAGAGCAAGAGAAGAAAGACTAAGATACCTATATGTCTCTTGTTTTTTTATGAATAATTTAATAAAAGATGGTTTTTTTTTCATAAAATGGTATAATTAAATTGTCAATACATTCTGAAAATATATAGTACTAGGAGGTTCAGGGAATGAAGATTCAATTTTGCGGAGCAGCATCTGGAGTTACAGGAACATGTCATTTAATTAAAACAGAAAAACATAAGATATTGTTGGACTGTGGACAGTTTCAAGGTGGAAAGGCTATGGAGGCCATGAACTATGAACCCTTTCCTTTTGATCCCACAGAGATTGATTATGTCATATTAAGTCATGCACATATTGACCATTGCGGAAGAATACCGCTTCTGGTGAAAAGAGGATTTAAAGGCGAAATTTATTGTACAGATGCAACGGCTGATTTAGTAGAAGTAATGCTAAAAGACAGCGGCTACATTCATGAAAAAGAAGCAGAGTGGAAAAACCGTAAAGCAGAAAGAGCGGGCAAGGCTTTTGTTGAACCGCTATATACTTATAACGAAGCGGTTGACTCTTTGAAATATATAAAACCAGTGCTCTATGATCAGCTGGTGGAATTAAATGATGAAATGAAGGTTGTCTTTAATGATGCAGGCCACATCTTGGGTTCTGCCATAGTGGAACTCTGGGTTGAGGACAATGACAATGTATCAAAAATAGTTTTTTCTGGTGACCTGGGAGTAGCTGACAGACCAATCTTAAGAAATCCTACCATAATCAAGAAGGCTGATTATGTAATCATGGAGAGTACATATGGAAATCGACTCCATCCGGAGAATTCAATTAGTATTGATGAAATGATAAAGATTGTTTTAAAAACAATTCAAAGAGGGGGAACTGTTGTTATACCTTCCTTTGCAGTAGGCAGAACACAGGAACTGATATACCAGTTTAATCGTTTTTATCAGGACAATTCAGAGTATAAGAAACAACTGGAAAATCTGATGATTTATGTGGACAGCCCTATGGCCACAACAGCAACAGAAGTATTCAGAAGAAATGCTCAGGTGTTTGACGAAGAAACCAAGGAATACATTCTGAAAGGGGATAATCCTCTGGACTTTAAGAATTTAAAGTTTACCAGAAGTACAGCGGATTCCATATTCTTAAATATGGACAAGCACCCAAAGGTTATTATTTCTGCCAGCGGTATGTGTGAAGCGGGAAGAATCAGGCATCATTTAAAACATAACCTTTGGAATCCTAAATCAAGCATAATCTTTGTTGGTTATCAGGCAGAAGGTACCCTGGGAAGAATGATTGTAGATGGTGTGAAAGATGTTACTTTATTTGGTGAAGACATTCACATAAATGCAGAAATATATAACTTGCAGGGCTTTTCCGGCCATGCAGACAGAGATGGTCTGCTATCATGGCTGGGAGGTTTCAGTGAAAAACCTAGTGAGATTTTCCTGGTTCATGGAGAATCTGAATCAAAACATGCACTGGCACAGTCAATAAAAGACCAATTTGGCTATGAAGCTGTAGTAGTTGAAGGTATTTCAGAATTTGTTCTGGAAAATCATAAGATTGTAAACAGAGAACAAGCACTACGAGAAGCTGTAAATCATGAAAGTCTTGTTAATGTTAAGAAACGTATTTCAGATATTCATTACAATCTGGAACAAATTTTATATAATACTCAGCTGGCTATGGCTGAAGATGTTCCGCCTCAGAGAATTTCAGAAATAAGTAATATTGTACTGGAATTGGAGAAGATGTCATTGAATCTGGGATCTGCAGTAGGCAAACAGGAAAATCCAGAGCCATGCTGTATGGAAAGGGATTAAGACCAGATAATTAAATAGGATATTAAAAAGCATATGCCACTAGATAAAAGGCATATGCTTTTAATTTATTATTCTGTTCAATTATTTTATTAGCATATTCTTTGATTCCAAAGCCTGTTTAATCAGATTAAAAGTATTTTCATCTCGACAGCCAACCTTATGAAGATGAACTCCTTCCGTCAGACAACTTAAAGGTAAATCAGAATTATTTGAGATCTTTTCCAGAAACAAATCGATATCGTATCGGGAATTCAGATTAAGCCTGCCAGAAAGTTGCCCGTACAGCGAATGTTCAATGGTTACATCAATTACTTCCGCACCAAAGTCAACTATGGTATAAAGTTCTTCCCGCAGCTGGGCAGCAGTGTGTTTACAGGCAAGAATACCTTCAAAGTTGTGTATGCTTTTAGCTGTATCATTTTCTGACAGTATATAGCCCCTGGGAGTTGCAGAGATATCCAGACCTCCTGCACGAAGCAATGCTACGTCACTGACTATAATCTGCCTGCTGACTTTAAGCAGGGAAGCCAGGCTGGAAGCGCTTGTAGGCACAGAACTAGATTTCAAATGGGATATTATTAGTTCTCTTCTTTTTGATGCATTCATATAGCTCACTCCTTGTACTAGTAAATCTCATATAAAAACATCATAACATTGATTTATATTTCGGTCAATATACAACTGTAAAGACACGAAAAAGGCCACTAAAGTCAAAAAAGAAAAAACTGCCCAAATCAGTATTTCTGATAAAGGACAGTTTTTTCCTTAAGTTGAGTTATATTATATTATATGATTAAGGCTAATTAATGTGGGCAAGCAATTTAAAATAGTTGTAGCCTGCCAGCAGAATATCCTCGTCAAAATCAAAATTGTTGCTGTGGAGAGGAATTTTAGTTCCTGTTCCCAGTAGTGTAAAAATAGCGGGAGCTTTTGTGCCATAGTAAGAAAAATCTTCGGAAATCATTACTGCTTCCGGAAGTTCGTGATAAGACTCAAGATTTTCCAAATGAGGCTTAATGGTCTGATATAACTTCATATCATTAACAACCGGAAGGTAGCCGTCAGAACAATGAACCTTTATCTGACATCCATATTTATTTTCATAACTTCTGGCGATTTCCTGCAACCGGGATTCCATGAAATCGAAAGTTTCCAGTTTAAAAGCCCTCATAGTGCCTAACAGAGATGCCCGTCCGGCTATTACATTCCGGGCAGTTCCGCTGTTTAACCGGCAGATTTTTAAGAGGGTACGTTCATCCGCAGGAGTTTCTGTTTCCTGCATCTGATATATATCTGATATATACTGTGTTGCAATATAGAGGGCATCGATACCCTTGTGGGAAGTTGCAGCATGAGTGCTTTTTCCCTTAATTTCTATACTTACTTCAGAAGATTTTGGCATGAGAGGGCCGCCCTTGGTTGAAAGCTGTCCCTTTGGAATACTTGGCCATAAATGTAAGCCAAAAGTTCTTATCACTTTATATTTCTCAAAAATACCTGATTCCGTAATAGGTCTTGCACCCCCAGTGGTTTCCTCTGCAGGTTGAAATATAAGTAATACATTGTAGGGTAAGTCGTTCGTATGATTTATATATTCAGCCAGACCCAGAAGGATTGACATGTGTGCATCATGGCCACAACCATGCATTTTACCAGGATGTTCTGATACAAATCGATGGGTGTTGGTTTCCGGAATAGTCAGTCCGTCCATGTCACTTCTGTAGGCAATGGTAAATTCTTTTCCTTTATCAAAAAATGCGCAAATCCCTGTGTTTACCACACTAGTAAATTCACAGTTCATATCACCTATCACACTCATGATATATTCCCTGGTCTCAAATAGCTGATCACCAATCTCCGGTATTTTATGAAGTGAACGATGGTGTTTGATTAAAGTATTAAGCATGTCCTGGTCGCTAAATTCAACAGCCATTCTTTTGTGTCTCCTATCATGACCTAATATTGCCATAAACAAATTATCAACTATAATACAACTTTTATTATATTATGTCAAATAAATTTATAAAAAATTTTTAATTGTAATATTATTGCAACATAAAATCTTCACAAAAATATGTTATAATAAACGCTATATGAGTATATAACGAAGAAAAAGTGTGAATGGGGAGATTTTTACATGCTGGGATATGTAGTTCCTGATAAAGGAGAGCTGAAAATGCGCGAATATGAAGTGTATAGCGCATATTATTGCGGCATATGCAAGAGTATCGGAAGACGATACGGCCAACTGCCCAGAATTACCTTAAGTTATGATTTTGTATTTCTGGCTGTCCTGTTAGCAGCCCTTGAAAGAGAAAAAGATGATATCGCAAAAGAACATTGTATTATTCATCATATAAAAAGGAAACCTATTGTTAAGGAAAACCGTGCAATTGAATATGCAGGGGATGTTATGCTGATTCTGGCATATTATAAATTAATGGATGATTATTATGATGATCATAGTTATAAGGCTAAACTGGCAGCCACGGGATTGGTACCTACCATTAGAAAAATACAATCTCATAAAGGGAAACTATGCCGTCTGACCGAAGAAAACCTGAAACTACTTTCACAGCTTGAACAGGATAAATGTCCGGAACTTGACAGGGTGGAAGAACCTTTTGCACAGATTATGCTGGAAATATTCAAAAATGGTGGGCAAAATTCAGAATCAGATGAAAGCCGGATAAAATTACTTAGTCATATAGGGTATCATCTGGGAAAATGGATATATCTGATGGATGCCTATGAGGATGTGGAAGAAAATATTAAAAAGGATACTTTCAATCCGCTTTTATACAGATTCGAATACGAGAAAACAAAAGAATCTGTACAGGAGTTTAAAAAAAGAATAAAGACTGTAGTAGAGTTTAATTTGATACATTATTTATCGGAAATAGGCAATGCAGCAGATCTTTTAGATATAAAGAAAAATAAGGGGATAATTGAAAACATCGTGTATTTGGGACTGCGCAGACGTACGGAACAGGCACTGGCAGATATAGAAGATACAGAAACAAATGAGGAAGAGGAGAAATAATATATGAATAATCCATATGAAGTATTGGGAGTAAGGCAAAATGCAAGTGATGAAGAAATAAAAGCAGCTTACAGAGAACTGGTAAAAAAATATCATCCAGATAAATATCAAAATAATCCATTGGCAGACCTTGCACAGGAAAAACTGCAGGAAGTGAATGAAGCTTACGATGCTCTTATGAAGAATGGAGGAGGAACTGGAAGTTACAGCAGCTCCTACAGCGGTACAGCACAGAGCACCTATCAGGGACAGACAAGCCCTGAGTACAATGATATACGTAGTATTATCGATTCTGGGAATCTGGGGTATGCAGAACAGAAACTGGGTCAAATGCGAAATCGAGATGCAGAATGGTTTTTTCTGGCAGGAATGATTTCTTACAAGAAAGGCTGGTATGATGATGCACTGGCCAAGGTTCGCACGGCTGTAAGCATGAATCCAAATAATTTCGAATATCAGAATGCGCTTAACAGTATAATGAATTCAGGCAGAATGTATCAGAATAACTCTTTTGGCAGAGGATATTCCAATGATGATATGATGTGTAAATTATGTCAGGCATATATATGTGCAGATTGTTTATGTGATTGTATTTAGGTGAGAATATGGGAAAAGATACTCCTATGAAAAGTAAAAATAACAAAATTGTAGCACTTGGAGGTGTGCTTCTGGCATTATCTTTAGTAGCCTTATATGCTGCATCTTTTGTTCCGGGATTTGAAATAACGCTTTATACAGTAAGTTCGGTATTTGTACCAATCATGATGATTGAAAGCAGAGGAAAAGGTGGCTGGATTTTATATATCGCCTGTTCTATCATGTCTCTGCTTCTGCTGCCCAATAAGCTGGCAGCTTTTCCCTATATATTTTTCTTTGGAATATATGGTATCATCAAATATTATATAGAAAAAATCAAAAATTCCGCTGCACAGCTGTCCCTTAAATTTCTAGTTTTTACAACAATAATGGTTGTAGCATATCGTTTCTTTTATAGTATATTTTTTTCTGTTATAACGTTGAAAGATATGTCGCCGGTAATTCTACTTATTATGGGTGAATTGTTCTTTCTGGTGTACGATATTATTCTTACTGGAATCATAAACTATTATTATAGAAGATTTTACGGACGAATTTAAAAACCTCTTTAAGAGGTTTTTTTTATGCAGAATGCCCTCATAAAAAATTATAGTTATATTCTCCATACATAAAAAATAATCTATTTATAAACAGTTTATTTACCAGGACAGATTTTATGAATAGGGAGGTTTTTTATGAATATAGCCATTGTTGGCACAGGTGCTATGGGGAAAACTTTAAAAGAGCTTGTAGACAAAAAGGACGGGCTGGTGTGTGTAGGAATGATAGAACCGCTGAATGGAGAGAAGTTAAGTAATATTGACAAAAAAATTGATATTATTATAGATTTCAGCAATCCTGCAAATCTGAATATGATAGAGGAATTTGCGAGACAGAATAATTGTGGGGTAATTATAGCCACCACGGGATATAATGAAAAACAAAAACAACAGATAATGGAACTGTCACAAAGAGTACCAATTGTTCAGGCTGCTAACTTTTCACTGGGGATTACCGTTATGAGAAGAATCCTTGCACAAATCACTCCGATTTTAAAAACAAACTTTGATATGGAGATCATAGAAAAGCATCACAATAAAAAACTGGATTCTCCCAGTGGAACTGCTAAAATGATGGCAGAAGCCATGAATCCTGAAGGGGAATTTAACCAAATGTATGGACGAAAAGGAGACGGCAGACGGGGAAAAGAAATAGGGATACATGCTGTCAGAGGAGGTACTATAGCGGGAGAGCATACCGTTATTTTTGCAGGAGAAGACGAAATCCTGGAGATTAAGCATACAGCTGCCTCCAAAAAGATATTTGCATTAGGAGCCTTAAAAGCTGCTGAATTTGTTGGTAAAAAGATTATTGAGGGGAGGATAAAAGGAGAGAATATATGGGGATTGTATGACATAGAGGAAGTGCTTTTTTCCTGAATGAACGCTATACAAATGGAATATGAATCATTGTTAATGATTCATATTCCATTTTTTACCTTTATAATTCACGCATATAAAAAAAGGTCTGCATTAAGTTTAATGTTCCATATCCCCACTGGGGATTTGGGTAATTCATCACATCCATCCGGGTACACCCTTGAATGAGATACGTCCTGATTAGCGGAGAACAGATTCCTGAATAATTGCCTTCAACAATACCCCATTGAAGCATCAGAGCGCATGCACCCGAGGTAATGGCAGTAGCAATACTAGTGCCATCCATCGTTCCATAACCTGTGGGATAAAAACCCCCACATGGTAACCTGGAGCTACGAAATCTGGTAAATCCAGGGAAAGTCTGGTAGAACTCCAGGAAGAATCAGAGTACAGACTGTCACGAATGCTGTTATAGGCACCAATACTGACACATCCTGGTGCATTGGCAGGAGATGTAATGGTGTTATAAGGATTAGAGGATAAAAACTCTACATTGGGTGACACAAATCCTGTTAAAGGAAGCCATGCATTAATGTTACCATTGATAATAATATCTCCATAAGCTGTAATCGTCCATATACCCGGAGTCGCATCAAATATTTTTACCACAGTTACTTGATCCCCACTGCCTTCCAATGGAAAATAATAAGAAACACTGACAACAGAAGGCTCCAGAACAAGGCTGGTGGTGGACTTGTATCCTGCCTGAGCAGGGACACGGCTTACCAGCTCACCTGAGGGTGAACGGACAGATACTGAAATCCGGTCGCTTATAATATTGGAGATAATCATAAATATATTTCCGGCATTTTCCCCTACCTTTATGTCTATGTTTTCTGTGTCCCCTTCATTGTCAAGCTGTCGTGAGTAATGATGTCTGGCCTGACTTTCATTGCCTACAGAGATGCATACACAAACACCAGGAACGTTAGAGACACTGTATAAATATTCTTCTATAATTCCTGAACCATCATGGCTGTCAGAATTTGAACCAAGGCCTATACATATGACTACAGGACGGTTCAGTATTTTTGCTTTTTCCAGAATATATTCAATGCCAAGCATAACAGAAGAGGACTCAAAAGCATTTTCCTGATTTGGAGGGACACAAAAATTTTCAAGGTAATAGGGATATGCTTTTTTCAGCTTAACCATAATAATTTCTGAATCTGGGGCGGCACCTGTAAATTCATTGCCAATTGGCAGTCCCGCAGCTACAGAGGCCAAAAAAGTACCATGGCCCGATGTGTCCTGATGGGGAACAATCTGGTGAGGGTTATCAGAGTTTAAAGCTGCATTGATTTGTTCCGCAGTATATTCGGTACCCATGGGAAATCCAGCAGGAGGGGTCCCGGGAATGGTCTGGTCATATATATATCTGATTTTACTGGTTCCATCTTTATACTGAAAAACCTTTTGAGTATAATCAATACCCGTATCCACAAAACCAATCAGTACGTTGGTTCCTTTAAGATTCAGATAAGGTTGCTGCTGAACCTGGATAATGCCAGCAGCTTCCAGGCTTTGCCGGTCAGAAAGTCCCAGCATTTTAGGAATACTGTTTATATAGTCGGAGCCCATGTATTGGCGCATAGACATAAAGTCTTTTACAGTTGTATAACAGATGGTAAACATGCTAATATCGTGACTGGCAATTAATCCAGGATGATTTAGTATAAAAGATTCATAATAGCAGCCTTTTCTTATCATAAAGTCAACTACATCTTTATCGTATAAGGTGTCATCATTCAAGTAAATCACCTCCTGTCTGCAAATATTTGTAAAAAATTCAAAATCTATTTTTGACGCATATAATGAAAAGTCTGCATTAAATTCAGACTGCCATATCCCCATTGGTTGTTTGGATACTGGACCAGATTACTTCGATTACAGCCCCGTATCAGATACGCTCTGACTAAAGGAGTGCAAAAACCTAGATCATTACCTTCCACGATTCCCCATTGCATCAGAAGAGCACATGCACCTGCGGTGATGGCAGTAGCCACACTTGTACCGCTCATGGTACCGTATCCTGTTGGGTAATATCCCCCTATCTGATATCCAGGGGCTACTAAGTCAGGCACATTGGGCTCAATCCTGGTGGGCCCCCAGGAGGATTTGGGATAAAGGCTGTCATTTAGATAATTGTAGGCACCACATCGTATAGATCCATAATCAGTGGCCGGGTATGTAATGGTGGTATAGGGGTCTGATGATAAAAACTCAACGGTAGGAGATACAAAGCCAGTTAGTGGCAGCCAGGCATGAATACTGCCGTTTATAATTAGATCTCCATATACAGTAATCAGCCATATTCCAGGAGTTGCATCCAGTATTTTAACTATAGTTACCTGCTCACCACTTCCCTCAAGTGGAAAGAAATATGAAACACTGACTCGGGAAGGCTCAAGGGTAAGAGACGTGGTGAGAGTATATCCGGATTTTGCCGGTATGCGGTTTATCATTTCCCCTGTAGGGGATTTAACCGAAACAGATATCCGGTCACAAAGTTTATTTGATATGGCAATAAATATATCCCCTGCATTTTCACCAGTTTTAGTACTTATATTTATAGGTGTTTTTTCCTTTGAAAATTTTTGAAAAAAATGATGCTTTGCCTGGCTTTCATTTCCAACGGAGATGCAGGTACAAACCCCGGGATTATTACAGGTGAAATATAAATACTCTTCAAGAGGGCCAAGGCCGTCATGACTGTCATAATTTGAACCCAGACCGATACAGATAACCACAGGGAGGTGCAGTTCCTGGGATTTTTGTAAAATATATTCGACCCCCATCATAACAGATGTAGATTCAAATGCATTTTCCTGGTCAGCAGGTACACAATAATTTTTAAGATAATAGGGATAGGCTTTCTTTAACTTAACCATAATGATTTCTGAATCCGGAGCTGCGCCTGAAAAATCACCCTCAGTGCGTCCAGCTGCTACGGATGCCAGAAATGTACCGTGACCTGCAGTGTCCTTATGGGGTACAATGGAATAAGGGTCTTCTGCGGAACTTAGAGCGGAATTTATTTGTTCATTGGTATATTCTGTACCTAGAGGAAAACCAGCAGGGGGATTTCCAGCAATGCTCTGGTCGTATATAAATTTAATTTTACTGGTTCCATCCTCATATCTAAAAACCTCTTTTGTATAATCAATACCAGTATCCACAAATCCAATCAGCACATTTCTCCCGTTTAGATTCAGATAAGGTTGCTGCTGAACCTGTTTAATGCCCGCAGCTTCCAGGCTTTCCTGATCTGTGAGGCCAACAACATTTGGAATATTATCCCGTAAACTGGTGGCAATATAATTGGCAATATCTGCAAAGGCACTCACAGTTACAAAACATATAATATAAGTTTCTGCTACCGTGTGAGTGGCAATAAGTCCTGGGTGGTTTAAAATAAGGGATTCATTATAAGATCCTTTTCTGATGATAAAGTCAACAATGTCTGGTGAATACAGGGCATCATCATCCAAGTAAAAACACCTCCTGTCAAAGCATTTTTAATATTTATCTATTGCATATGTTATAATTCACGCATATAAAAAAAGGTCTGTATTAAGTTTAATGTTCCATATCCCCACTGGGGATTTGGGTATTCCATGACTTCTGTACGGCTGCATCCACGAATCAGATAGGCTCTGATCAAAGGTGTGCTTAAACCCATATTATTCCCTTCTACAATGCCCCATTGCAGCATAAGTGCACAGGCACCAGAAGTAATAGCAGTAGCAACACTTGTGCCATTCATCGTACCATATCCAGTGGGATAGAATCCTCCAACCTGGTAGCCGGGGGCAACTAAATCAGGAATATCCAGTAATGACCGAACGGCACCCCATGAGGATTCTGGATAAAGACTGTTACGAATACTGTTATAGGCACCGCAATGAATTCCCCCCAGTGCATTAGCAGGTGAAGTAACCGTGTTATATGGATCTGAAGAAAGAAATTCAACAGCCGGTGAAATAAATCCTGTGATGGGAAGCCAGGCATTAATGCTGCCATCCTGGATTATGTCTCCGTAAGCTGTAATGGTCCATATTCCTGGAGTAGCATTCTTTATCTTGACTATGGTGACCTGGTCACCGCTTCCCTCCAGTGGAAAGAAATAGGACACACTGACTTCTGACCGTTCCAGCACAAGCTGCGTGGTAAAAGTATTACCTGCTTTTGCGGGTACACGGCTTACAAGTTCTCCAGTAGGTGAACGCACAGATACAGAAACCCTGTCACTGATAGGGTTTGTAACTAATATAAATATGTCACCAGCATTCTCTCCAACTTTTATATCGATGCTCTCTGGAGTTCCTTCTTTAGAAAAGCGCTGGAAATAATGGTGTCTGGCCTGACTTTCATTACCTACGGCAATACAGATGCAGACACCTGGAACATTTGACATATTAAATAAGTATTCTTCAATAAACCCGAAGCCGTCATGGCTGTCATAATTGGAGCCAAGACCAATACATATTACGACAGGACGGTCCAGTTCTTTTGCTTTCTGCAGGATATATTGTACACCAATCATAGCAGATGAAGATTCAAAGGCATTTTCCTGCTCTGCCGGAACAAAAAATCTGTTTAAATAAAAGGGGTACGCTTTTTTCAGCTTAACCATAATGATTTCAGAATCTGGTGCGGCGCCTATAAAATCATCCATTGGACGACCTGCAGATACGGAAGCTAAAAACGTACCGTGGCCGGCAGTGTCCTGTTGGGGAACAATGTCGTAAGGGGTATCAGATGCCAAAGCTGCATTAATCTGTTCATTGTTATATTCTGTTCCAAGAGGAAAACCTTCAGGAGGAGTTCCTGGAGCAGTCTGGTCATATATATACTGGATCTTGCTGGTTCCATCATCATATTGAAATACCTTCTGGGTATAGTCTATTCCCGTATCAACAAAACCAATTAAAACATTTTTACCATTAAGATTTAAATAGGGTTGTTGCTGTACCTGTATAATACCGGCAGCCTCCAGGCTTTGACGATCCAGTAGTCCCATAACTTTTGGAACACTGTTGATATAATCCGTACCCATATATGAAATCATTTCTGTGTAGTCTGGGATTTTTGCATAACAGATATAATACATACCAATATCGTGGCATGCAAGAAGACCTGGATGGTTTAATATAAGGCTTTCATAAGAAGACGCTTTTCTAATTATAAAGTCAACAACATCCGGTGAATATAGGCTATCGTTATCCAAAGGAAGACACCTCCAGTTTTTCAAGATATAGAGTTTTTTTCTATGATGTTTACTTATAATTCACGCATATAAGTAAAGGTCTGCATCAGGTTCAGGCTGCCATAACCCCATTGATAATTAGGATACTGGATTACATCACTGCGATTACATCCCCGAATGAGATAGGCTCTTATTAAAGGAGTAGAAAAACCTAAATCGTGACCTTCTACGATTCCCCATTGTAACATAAGGGCGCAGGCCCCAGCAGTAATTGCAGTGGATACACTTGTGCCGTCCATGGTACCGTAACCAAT
This sequence comes from Aminipila terrae, assembly GCF_010120715.1. Lineage (NCBI taxonomy): Bacteria > Bacillati > Bacillota > Clostridia > Peptostreptococcales > Anaerovoracaceae > Aminipila > Aminipila terrae. The sequence continues at coordinate 1,087,535 of NZ_CP047591.1, read as the reverse complement.
GGGGTAATAACCTCCTACCTGATATCCAGGAGCCACTAAGTCTGGTACCTTTTCAGACAACCTGGTAGGCCCCCAGGAGGTTCTTGGATAAAGGCTGTCACGGAAGCTGTTGTAAGCACCACATCGGATAGGGCCCAGTGCATTGGCAGGATAAGTTATGGTGGTATAAGGATCAGAGGATAAAAATTCCACAGTAGGGGAAACGAACCCTGTCATGGGAAGCCATGCATTAAGGCTGCCATTTATAATGATATCCCCATAAACGATAATGGTCCATACACCGGGAGTAGAATCCAGTATTCTGACCACGCTGATCTGGTCACCGCTGCCTTCCAGAGGGAAAAAATAGGAGACTGTAATTCGGGAACGTTCCAGCACCAGAGGGGTCTCAACGGTATAGCCAGCTTTTGAGGGCACCCTGCTTACCATTTCTCCTGTTGGTGAACGTACAGATACAGAAACCCGGTCACTGACCCTGTTGGCTACAACAACAAAAATATTCCCGGCATCTTCTCCAACTTTTATATCGATATTTACAGGGGCACTACCTTTAGTCATCTGGTAAGAAAAATGATGCCTTGCCTGGCTTTCGTTTCCCACAGAAACGCAAATGCATACACCGGGTATATTAGACATATTAAAAAGGTATTCTTCAAGAGTACTATAACCGTCATGACTGTCGAAATTAGAACCCAGACCGAGACAAATAGCCACCGGTCGGTTTAACTCTTTTGCCTTTTGTAAAATATACTGAACTCCAATCATCACAGAGGTAGATGCAAATGCATTTTCCTGATCAGGAGGAACACAATAATTCTCAAGATAGAAAGGATATGCCTTTTTTAATTTAACCATAATTATTTCAGAATCTGGCGCTGCTCCTATAAAATCCTCCAGCTGCCTTCCTGCAGCTACAGAGGCCAGAAAAGTACCATGACCTGCCACATCTCTTTGAGGAACTATTTCATAAGGGGTAGGGGATGTGAGGGCAGCATTAATCTGATCATTGGTATATTCTGTGCCCAGGGGAAAGCCAGCAGGGGGGATACCAGGTATGGTTTGATCGTATAAATATTTAATTTTGCTGGTTCCGTCTTCATACTGAAAGACTTTCTGGGTATAATCAATCCCTGTATCTACAAATCCAATCAGCACATCTTTGCCGTTTAGATTCAGATAAGGCTGCTGCTGTACCTGGAGGATACCGGCGGCATCCAGACTTTGCTGGTCAGTAAGTCCCACAACGTTGGGGATGCTGTTTCTTAAGTCAGCGCCCATATATGTAGCTATTTCCAGAAAATCATTTATCTTTGTATAACATATGATATAAGTATCTGCAACGGTGTGAGTTGCAATTAGGCCCGGGTGTGCAAGTATAAGATTTTCATAAGAAGAGCCTTTTCTAATAGTAAAATCAACAACATCTGGTGAGTATAAGATATCGTTATCCATGAATGTATACCTCCAGTATAGACTATTTTCCAGATTCATTGCCTACGAAAATGCTATTCCCGTCTGATTATATTCAACAAGTAAATCCATGGTGTTACACAGGCTTAATGAGCCATATCCCCACATTGGATTTGGATAAGTAAGTGTAGAGGACCTTTCAGCTCCCTTCCATAAAAAGGCTTTTATCCGTTGCCCGTATAGAAAAGGATCGTTGCCACGGAGGAGACCCCATTCCATCATTAATGCTGCAGAGCCTGTGACAAAAGGAGCAGCCACGCTGGTGCCTGTAAAGGTATCATAACCTCCTCCTGCACGGGTTGTAAGAATATTTACTGCAGGAGCAACTAAATCAGGTTTTATAAAATCTATATTTCTTATGGTTCCCTGGCCTGAAAAATCTGCAATACTTTTAAGGACAGAATTATATCCCCCTACAGAAATTACTTTAAAAGCGGTTGCAGGGATTGTAATGGTATTTGTTACAGCTGGACGGAGAAAGTTTGTATACTGCGTTACTTCTTCCAAAGTTGGAAGCCATATATCGAATAATCCGTAAGTAATCTGGGTGCCTTTTACCACCAGATTCCAAAGGCCTCCGGGTATAGGCTTGTTTACTCCCCTGAAAAGAATATATATTTCCTGTGAACTGTTGTAATGAGTAGGCTGGCCATACAGTACAGAAACCAGAACATTATCTAGGGTAAAACGTGTGACTCGCTGGAGAGGAGAAATGACTCCTGTAGATTTTCCACTTGGGGAAATAACTTCAAAAGTCATGGTGTCCACGAAATTTTTCCATATAGTCATGTAAAGGCTCTGAATATTTTCAGATATAGAAAATTCTACTGTATCCGTAGCTCCCTGAGTCAGTAGTTTACTGTAATGATGAGCGGAAGAGCCTTCGTTGCCTGAAGCAACACAAATACTGGAGCGCCAGCGCACTGATACATCATCAATATAACTTTCAAACAAAGAGTTCCCATCATGAGAACCATTATTTGTGCCATAGCTTATATTCATAGAAACAGGCATATTTACTTCTTGTGCTTTATCTGAAATATATTTTACTGCCCTCATGATTTCAGTTGTTCTGGTAAAAGAAGGACTTCCTCGGTGCCCCAGTTTTACTACTATTAAAGAAGCATTGGGCGCCACACCTTTTTCAACAGCATCAGAAGAGTTACCGTTTCCTGCTGCAATTCCAGCTACAGCAGTACCATGACCCACACTGTCAACACTGGGAACATGGGTGTAGGGTGTATCACTGGCTAATGCTTCATCAATCTGTGCTTTTGTATATTCTGAACCATTTCTGAATCCTTCAGGAGGATTTCCATCTATTGACTGATCCCATAAAAATAAAATTCGGGTTGTTCCATCCTGATTCTGAAAATCAGGATGAGTATAGTCAATGCCAGAATCAATGATACCAATTGCAATACCATTTCCGGTCAGGCCGAAAGAAGTAGGTCGTTGAACCTGTGAAATACAGGAGCTATTCAGGTTTTCCCTTAAAAAATAAGTAAGGTTTTTGGGCAGTTCAATATATTCAACCTGGTTATAGCTGTATAGTTTTGCAAGGTTACCCAAAGATATGGTGAAAATGGCGTAGTTTGGGTCTAGTATTTCTACAAAGGCATCCAGCTCTTTACCTACTTGCATGATGTCTCCGCTGTATTTTACAATAACCTCCAGAAGGTCCTCATCACTATACTGATCTGATTCAAATCGTGTAAGCTGGTCAATTGGAATAAATGGTGAGTGGATCATAGACATTACCTTCTTTCTTAAAGCATATACATATTATATTTGGGAGGGGTGTAAATTATGAAAAATTTCAATTACTTTAAAAACCAATTAATAGATCAGGGGCAGCTGCAGATTAATGTATCAGAGCAAGACAATGCAAAGCCTGTAGGTGATGCAAAAATACAAGTCGTAAGAAAATATGATTCAACTGTGGTTGATGAATTATATACTGATTCATCAGGGCAGACAGAAACCATGGATCTGGGGGCACCGCCACTGGAATATTCTCTGACTCCGGAAAGCGGGAAACCATATAGTGAATATGATTTATCCATAAGTGCTGAAGGGTTTGATCCTATAACCATAGAGGGTGTGCAGATTTTACCACAGGCCAAAGCTTTACAGCCAGTTCAGATGAAACCTACAGTACAAAATATTGCTAATGCTCAGAATATTTCTATAGATCAGCACACCCTTTGGGGAATTTTTCCTCCTAAAATTCCGGAGGATGAAGTGAAACCTTTGCCTGATGCAGGCGGATTCATTGTTTTACCTCAGCCAGTTGTTCCGGAATTTGTGGTGGTGCATTTAGGGGTACCAGAAGATACATCCGCTCAGAATGTATGGATACCGTTTAAAGATTATATAAAAAATGTTGCAAGTTCAGAAATTTATTCTACATGGCCTGAAGAAACCATAAGAGCTAATGTTTTGGCAATACTATCTTTTGTCCTTAACAGAGTATATACAGAGTGGTACAGGGGAAAAGGCTTCAGCTTTACTATTACCAATTCAACTGCTTATGATCAGGCTTTTTTCTATGGAAGAAATTTTTTTCAGGAGATTTCAACTGTTGTTGACGAAATCTTTACAACATATATAACCAGACCTGAAATAAAACAACCTTTATTTACACAATTCTGCGATGGTGTGAGGACGGTATGTGAAAAGGGCATGAAACAGTGGGGGTCAAAAGATTTGGGGGATCAGGGATATGATCATCTAAGCATTCTCAGAAATTACTATGGATATGATATCTTTCTGCAGCAGGCGGATAAAGTGGAAGGTGTTCCTATATCTTTCCCGGGAGAACCCCTTGTAATTGGTTCAACCGGACCCGCTGTAAGAACCATACAGACACAACTTAATGCAATTTCCAACAGCTATCCGGCAATTAAAAAAGTTAAAGTGGATGGTGTGTATGGTCAGGATACAGCAGATGCAGTGAAAACTTTTCAACAGATTTTTAACCTGCCGGCAACAGGGGTTGTGGATTTCGCTACATGGTATCAGATATCAAATATTTATGTGGCTGTTACTAAGATTGCAGAACTGGATATCAAAAATTATCATAATATATATGAACCATACAGATATTAGATAAACAAAAACAGAAACCAAAATTTTTATGAATTTAGGTTTCTGTTTTTTTAGTGGAAACTGTCATTTCTTGGGGTTTTATGAAACTATAATGTATGGTACAATTTACCGTATAAGATGCAAAGTATTTTTTTATATAGATTGAGGGTAATGATGATAAAAATTATGATTGTGGAAGACTCCGAAAGGGATCTGCAAATTTATAAAACGGTTTTAGATGAAATTGAAGGCATTGAAGTTTATTATGCTTTGTCAGGAGAAGAGGCTTTAAAAATCGCAAAGAAGAATCATATGGATATTTTTATTTTAGATATAGAATTGCCAGGAATCAGTGGACTGGAACTGGCAGGAAAAATAAGGAATATGTCGGATTATGCCCTGACATTAATCATGTTTATAACTGGATATGAAAAGAACCAGTTAGAAGCCTTTAAACAGTTTCATTGTTATGATTACATACTAAAGCCTTTTGGAACTAGAGAATTTCACAAAAAAATTACAACTCTTATGAAAAATATAAGTGTAGAAAAACAAACGAAAACAAGGGTAAAGATGATATTATATCCTGATATAAATAAAGAAATCCTGATTCCAGTAGACCAGATAAGATATGCCGAAGTTTTACACAGACACTGTTTTCTTTATACAGATTTACAGGAAGAACCTTTTGAAAGCAATAATATCATTTTAAAGGAACTGATTGCGGAAGTAGATGAGCCTTATTTTATTCAATGCTACAAATCCTATGCAGTAAATGTTAAGAAGATACAAGAGATAGAAAGAGTGAATTACAGACTTTGGACCATTAGTCTGCAAGAATCAGGAAGCAAATTATTTGTCAGCAGCAAGTATTATAACGCTATTGATGAACAAATCAAATTATGGATTGTAAATAAGAGGGGATAAAGGTATGAGCTTTACACAAGATATATTTGGATCATTTGTCGAATTTTTAAACACTGTGATTTTAATGAGTTTATTTAGTCAGGAATATTTTAAAAATAAAATTAAGCTCATATCCTCTATGATTATTGTATCTGTAATTATAGGAATATTAGATTTGGCAGAAGTGCCATCTGTATCTATATTTATCTATATAATAATTCTTATAAACTTAAGGATAGTAACTAAAAGGAATATATTCAATATTTTATTTGAATTAATTTTTGCTACAGCAATAACAATAGCAATCGAACATGTTTTAGTAATTGTGTTCTACGAATTGCAGGGAGAGAATGCATTAGAATTTATCAATAGGTGTATTCAGCTTTTTATTACTTTCATAATATGTGCTTTAATTAGTTCAAATCGTAAATTAAAAGGAAGAGTTCAAGCTTTTTATGCAAAATACCAGGAAGAATTTTATTTAATTTCAGTGACGTTATTTTGTTTTAGTATGATAGAAGTCTTTTTATGGAAAAGTAACAGTGAACTTGTTTTTCATCAATCTGCAATTATTTCTGCATATACGGCTATATGGTTCTGTTTGTGTTCATTTTTATTAAAAAAATTAATAGAGAATAGGAAGCAAAAAGAAAATATTCGATTACATGAACAGTACATGGAAACAACAGAAAATCTACTGGATGGGCTTTATAGTGAAAAACATGATTTTAATAAACACTTGCAGGCTATTCAGAGCATCTGTCAATTTGAAGAAGCATCTGTGGCAGTCGCCGAAATAGAAATGTATATTGATGAGCTTAAAACAAAAGAACTAAACAAGAAAAAAAGCACCGTATCCATCAATACCGGAAGTGGAGTTGTAAACGCACTACTATATTCAAAAACCAAAGAAGCAGAAAAACATGGAGTTCAGTTTTATTATGTTCCCAGTGGAATATTTCCTGATTTCCCCTGCGAACAGTATGAACTGGTTCAGATACTTGGCAATCTGTTGGACAATGCCTTTGAATATATAGATGGACTGGAGAAGGAGGAGAGGAAGGTAATTCTTTCTATCAGTGAGATGGAGAATAAGAAACGAATTGAGGTGAGAAATACTTACCATATAGAGAAGAGCAGACAGGCAAGTATTTCTCAAAATAAGAATTGTAGTACTAAGTCAGGTGAAAGACGAGGCTACGGGTTACAAAACGTCAAAACAGTCATCCTGAAGTACCATGGAAAATTTAATATTTTCCAAGAAGAAAATGAATTTATTGTTGAAGTTTTATTTTAATAATTCTTCTGGGCATTCAGGTTCGCCGTGAAGATTTATTGATGCAACTGAAATAGTAGAAGTTGCCACTCCGATTAAAAATAATGCACTTGTACTCATAAGAAATACCTTTAGTTTCTTAAACATTGAGACCATCATCCTTTCTTTTGTGTAATTTTACAAATAACAATTCAATAGCGTGTAAGAATAAAGCCCATATACTCATGGTTATAATCAACTGGTCCGTTATTAAAACCAATAGGATTAAAGTAAAAATAATAAGATAGATAAGTGAAAAGTATTTGTTCTGCAGATACTTTTTTCTGCTTATTATGGGCCGCTGTGCAGAAGGTGCAAGCGGACAAATACAAGTTGTTAAAATGCCGAAACTTAATATTAAATAGTAAGTAAGCATTTTAAACTTCAAAATTGGCAGTATGCATATTGCCAATAAAAAGTATCCTAGGCTAAATAAAAAGCAGGGAACATTTGTCTTGAAATGTATTCCACCAGTACTAAGGCGAATAGGCATCATTAACAGCATAACAATCAGAAATGCATTTAAATGGCCTATTAAGGCAAAAATACCAACGAGTAAAAGTGTCTTGAGTAATTCATTTTTTAAGACAGCTAGTGCATATCTTATCTTAATGATTCCCAGTTCATCGGTAACGTTACTTTCCTGCAATTTTGAAATATAAGTTTCAGAAATACTTTTCATATGTTCTACCTTTTATATCATTACCCCTTTGATATGTGCTTTTGACATAATAATATTTCTTTTAACAAAAAAATCAATATGTTCTGCATGAAATGTTGTCTGGGAGACATGAAATGTGCAAAAATCACATTTCATGTCTCCCAGACAACATCTTACGCAAAAACGGTTGAAAATTTTTAAACGACATGTATGATGAAAAAAAGAATATAAGAGAAAGTCTTGTTTAATGGTGATGATATTTTTTCGGGTGGGAAGAAGGTGAGTATTTTGGCATATTTATCTTTATATTTATCTCTGTTCTATTTAATGAGTTGTCCTCTTATTGCAATTTTAAATGTAAAAAATCTTGATAATCTGTATGCACTTTACCCAATGGTACAGGCATTTGCCTATGTTTTATATTTATTGAAGGACTTCGACAAATATTATAGAGAAAATCAGGAAGAAAGTGAAGAGGAAATAAGAAGTATAAAACTGGATAATATTTTAAATATTTTTAACGTTATATTCAGTGCTTTGTTATTAACAATCGCATATATGACCAGAAATATTGTAATTTTAAGTTTTGTATTATATCCACTGGGATTGAAAATTGCTATTGTAGACAATCTAATCATGAAGGGTACTCATTGTAAAATTGAAAGTATAGGGGAAAATAGGGAAGAAATAGGAGAGTAAAATTTATATTATGCTTGAAGAAATCGAAAATCGTAGAATCATGCGTTTTATTGCTTGTTTTATTTTATGCTATATTTTAATGTGCAATATTTTTGTAAACTCCTTTTATCACTTAAAAGCTGATGAGAAAGTGGAAAAGGTAATTGTAAGGACGCCAGCACAGGAAAAAATCGTCATTACATCGGATAAAATAATAGAAAAGGTAAATCGGCAGTTTCACATGCAGGTATTCTTTTCATTAGGACTTGGGGAGTTAATCGAAAATAAAATCGAAAATAAAAAAGATGTTTATAAAATTATATTTTATAATGATAAAGATAAAGAAGTAAAATGGTTTAATTATAATCCAGAAAATAAAAGAATTTATCCAGGGGAGCTAAAATTGCCAGTTAATACCCAATTAGTCATGGATGAGATGGTATACCCAGAGAGTGGGTCAAAGTAGTAATAACCCAAGGACTCCAAAGCACTTGATTTTTTTTGTGAAAAGTGGTATCATAACCTTTACGTGATTTGTATAGGCTTAAGAAGAGCATATGACGAGCATATAGTGAATGTAATACAAGCGTTAAAGGGTAAAGGTACAAATATGGAAATTGAAATGAAATACGGCATTGGGGACAAAGAGACTGCCGCAAACATTTGGGATGATGAGTATCTTTTAAGTATTGAAGAGTCTGATACAAGAGAAAAGGTATTGATGAGGGCTTCATATTTTGATACAGAAGACTTTGTTCTTTCAAAAAATGACATTGCGCTGCGCGTGCGTATGGAAGGGACTAGAATTGTTGCTACACTAAAATGGAAAGGGAAAAATGAGGGCGGACTTCATATAAGGGAAGAAATAAATGTTCCAGTGAATGATGAGGCATTTTTCAGTGTGCCTGATCCACAGATATTTAAAGAAAGTGAAATAGGACAGGAAGTTATAGCTTTAATAGGATTTAAAAAACTCCATAGTATTATGGAAACTAATTTTTTAAGGAGCCGGTTCAGAATTGACAATGGCAGTGGCATCATGGAAGTATCTCTGGACAACGGGGAAATTATAACTACTAAAGGAGTGGCCCCTATTTGTGAAATCGAAATAGAGCTGTTCTCAGGGGAGCAGGAAGCTTTAGAATCGGTAACCAAAACTATTGCAGAAAAGTATGGATTACTGCCAGAGAGCAAAAGTAAATATGCAAGAGGTCTGGCACTTTTAGGATTTGAAAGATAAGGTAATTTTATATAAAGGTTTTAATTTTTATTGAAAATGGTAATAAACTAGTAAAATGGCTGTACAAAAAGGCCATTTTTTTAGTTTTTTTATAGTTTTTAGGTCGTTAGTATCATCTTTTAAGTTTTTTGAAAGGTATTTTTGCTATAATTCTTTACTTTGAGCCGTTTACGAGGTATAATAATGTGCATTATGTGTTAGGATTTATAATGCACACGAAAAGCAGACAGAATGATTACCCGGCAGATAAAGAGGTATATATGATATATGACCCACGGGGTTTGATATTTAGGAGGAAAATATATAATGAAATCAACATTTATTTCAAGAGAAAAGAACGATGTAAAGTTTACAATGGAGTTTACAGGGGAAGAGTTTGAAAAGGCTGTTATTGCTGCTTATCAGGCTAACAAAGGCAAATTTGCCATTGATGGTTTCAGAAAAGGCAAAGCACCGAGAACTTTAATTGAAAGACATTATGGAGAAGACGTTTTCTTTGAAGATGCCATTAACGAACTGTTTTCACAAAATTATTTCAAGGCTCTTGATGAACTTGACATTAATGTTATAGACAGACCAAATGCTGACTTCAGTGAAATTAAGAAAGGGGAAGGATTTACTGTTACTATTACAGTAACTGCATACCCTGAGTTCGAGGTAAAGGATTATAACGGTGTTGAAATCCAGAAAGTTGAAAATACAGTTTCAGATGAAGATGTAGATAAAGAACTGGAAGTTTTACAGACAAGAAATGCAAGAATGGTTCTGGCAGAAAGACCTGCAAAAGAAGGAGATACTCTTCTTATCGATTATGCAGGATTTGTTGGTGAGGAACAGTTTGAAGGCGGTACGGCTGAAAGACAGCCATTAAAGCTTGGATCTAATACTTTTATACCAGGATTCGAAGAACAGTTAGTTGGCTGCAGTGCAGGGGACGAAAAGGACGTTGTAGTAACCTTCCCAGAAGAATACCACGCTGAAAATCTTGCAGGAAAAGAAGCAGTATTTAAGTGCAGAGTTCATGAAGTAAAGGAAGAAGAAAAGCCTGAACTAAATGATGACTTTGCTAAAGATATAAGCGAGTTTGACACACTGGAAGAATTAAAGAAGGACAAAAAAGAAAAACTTGAAAAGGCCGCACAGGAAAGAGCAGTCAATGAAATGAAGAATGCAGTCCTTGAAAAGATTTATGATGCAAATGATATTGAAGTTCCCCAGGTTATGGTGGAAGACGAAATCGATGGCATGATGCAGGAATTTGACCAGCAGTTAAGATACCAGGGCATGGATCTTGAAAAATATTTCCAGTATCTTGGTAAAGAGGCAAAAGACTTCAGAGAAGAACTTAGAGAAGAAGCAACAAAGAAAACCAAGACAAGAATGCTGATTTCTGCTATTGCTGATGCAGAAAAAATTGAAGTTACTCAAGAAGAACTTGAAAAGGAATTTGAATTAATGGCTATCCAGTATAAACTTGAAGTAGAAAAAATTAAGTCAATGCTCGGTGCAGAAAACATTGCAGCCCTTGAAAAAGACCTCAAGATGAGAAAAGCTGTAGATTTAGTATATGATAAGGCAGTAATTAAATAGAAAAAATAATTTTAGGTGCAGTTGGTTAAAATAGGAATCAACTGCACATAATATCTAAGTATGTAAAATAGAAAACAAATTTATCAAGAATTTTTCGTATAGCTTTTCAATAGATTAGCAGTACGGCAAAAATGCAAAGAAGAAGGGGGTATAGTAAATGCCAATGATACCTTATGTCATCGAGAATACCGGAAAAGGTGAACGCTCCTACGACATATATTCAAGATTGTTAAAAGACCGAATCATATTTCTTGGAGAAGCCATTGATGAACATGTGGCAAGCTTAGTTGTTGCACAGCTTTTGTTCTTAGAGGCCGAAGACGCCAAGAAGGATATTTGTATTTATATTAATAGCCCGGGGGGTCTGTAACAGCAGGTATGGCTATATATGATACTATGCAATATATTAAACCGGATGTGTCTACTATATGCATTGGTATGGCAGCAAGTATGGGTGCATTTTTATTATCTTCCGGGGAAAAGGGCAAGCGGTTCGCGCTTCCCAATGCTGAAGTCATGATTCATCAACCTTTAGGAGGTGTGAATGGTCAGGCATCAGATATAAAAATTCATGCTGACTGGATATTAAAAACCAGAGAAAAGCTAAATAAAATTTTAAGCAGTAATACGGGTCAGGATTTAGCTAGAATTGAAAGAGATACAGATAGAGACAATTTCCTAAGCGCAGCAGAAGCCGCAGAATACGGCTTAATTGACAAGGTAATTGAATTTAGACCATAACTAAGGGGGACAATTATGACCAAATATGACGAAAGCAAGCAACTAAAGTGCTCCTTTTGCGGAAAGCCTCAGGATCAGGTACGAAGATTAATTGCAGGGCCTGGGGTATATATCTGTGATGAGTGCATAGAGCTTTGTCAGGATATCATAACTGAAGAATTCGCGTCTATGGATAAGGACAAGAAAGTAGACGAGGGATTTAAGTTACTAAAACCCATGGAAATAGCTCGAATTTTATCTGACTATGTTATCGAACAGAATGATGCAAAAAAGGCGCTGGCTGTTGCTGTATATAATCACTATAAAAGAATTAATTCTTTAAGCAGAAAAGACGATGACGGTGTTGAAATCCAGAAAAGTAATATTATTATGATAGGCTCAACGGGTTCAGGAAAAACTTTAATGGCACAGACTTTAGCAAAGATTCTAAATGTCCCTTTTGCTATAGCAGATGCTACAGCGTTAACTGAAGCTGGTTATGTTGGAGAAGATGTTGAGAATATTTTATTAAAACTAATTCAGGCGGCAGATTACGACATAGAAAAGGCTCAAAAGGGCATAATATATGTTGATGAAATAGACAAAATTGCAAGAAAATCAGATAACCCTTCCATTACAAGAGATGTAAGTGGAGAAGGAGTACAGCAGGCTCTTTTGAAAATCCTTGAAGGTACTGTTGCAAGCGTTCCTCCTCAGGGAGGAAGGAAACATCCACATCAGGATTTCATACAGTTTGATACAACAAATGTACTGTTTATCTGTGGAGGAGCTTTCGATGGCCTTGACAAGGTGATTCAGAGACGTATTGGTGAAAAAACAATCGGATTTAATTCTGAAATTAATAATAATGAGGCTGAAGTCAAGGAAATATTAAAGAAGATTCAACCGGAAGATTTGATGAAATACGGGCTGATACCTGAATTCATTGGGAGACTTCCAGTTATTGTTACTTTGGAAGATTTGACAAAGGATGCACTTGTCCGTATTATTACGGAGCCAAAGAATGCATTGCTAAAGCAATATAAGAAGCTGTTTTCTATGGATGATGTTGAACTTGAAATAGAAACGGATGCCATTGAACGCGTTGCAGAGAAGGCAATTGAAAGAAAAACAGGAGCAAGAGGTCTTAGAAGTATACTGGAACGTATTATGACAGACATTATGTATGAAATTCCGTCAAGAGGCGATGTACGTAAATGCATCATTACAAAAGGCACAATTGATAATGACATAATGCCAACATTGGTGCTTGTAGATTCAAACAAAGAGGAAAATACAGAATCTGCATCATAACAGAAATAGCAGGCGGCAGTTATGTCGCCTTATTTTGTTTAAACGGTTAAAAAGGGCTGTGGCAGAATAAGAGCGAAGTAGCCGCTTATCTTGTTTGCAGGAGGATAATATATGACTGATCAGAAAAAGAAAGATATTTTAGATAAATTGAAAGATGAATTAGAAAAAGCATTGGATGAATCGGACAGACTTCTTTCTGATTTTGGAGATTATGAAGAAACAGAAGATTCTGATGATGATAAAAATGAAAACACGGATGAATTACAGGAAGAAAGTGAAGACGGTAGTCGTGTATTGCCAATGATTCCACTTAGGGGTCTTTCTGTTTTCCCCAGCATGGTCCTTCATTTTGATATAGGCAGGGAAAAATCTATAAATGCTTTGGAAAAGGCCATGATTATGAATCAGCAGATTTTTCTGGCTACACAGAAAGATGAAAATACTGATCTGCCTACTACAAATGATTTTTACCATGTGGGGACAATTGCCAAGATTAAACAAATGCTCAAACTTCCCGGAGATTCTATAAGAGTCTTAGTTGAAGGCGTAAGCAGAGGTGAAATAAAAGAAGTTGTTCTTGAAGTGCCGTATTTTAAATGCAGAGTTATTCCTGCTCCAGAGGATGAACAGGAGGAAATTCTACCAAAGACTTCCGCGCTGATGAGAGCGGCTCTTTCCAGCTTTGAGGAGTACTTATCTTTAAATACAAAGAACTCAAAAGACGTATATTCAAGTATTTCATCTATTAACCTGCCAGGAAGGATGGCAGATTTAATTACTTCCCATATTTCTATCAGGGCGGAAGAAAAACAGGAAATCCTTGAATGCTATGATATTGATGAGAGATTAGAAAAGGTTAACAAAATCCTTATCAGAGAAATCGAAATCCTTAATATTGAACAGGATATTAATATAAAGCTTAAAACAGCTATAAATAAGCACCAGAAAGAGTACTACTTAAGAGAGCAACTTCGTGTTATTCAAGATGAGCTTGGACAGACTGAGGATGTAGAAGATGAAGCAGATAACTGGAATAAACAGCTTAAGAAGCTGAAGCTTCCTGCAAAGACAGCAGAAAAGGTTGGAAAAGAAATTAAGCGGTTCAGCAAGTTACCTCCTTCTTCAGCGGAGAGCAGTGTTATCCGTACTTACGTGGAGACTATTCTTGCATTACCTTGGAATAAGTGCGCAAAATCAAACATCGATTTAAAAAAGGCAGAAAAAATCTTAAATGCGGATCATTATGGTCTTGAAAAGGTAAAAGAAAGAGTCTTGGAATATTTAGCTGTAGTACAGCTTTCAAATAGTATTAAAGGACCTATTTTATGTCTTGTTGGGCCTCCGGGAGTAGGTAAAACCTCCATAGCAAAATCTGTAGCACGGGCAATCAATAGAGATTTTGTGAGAATGTCTCTCGGAGGAGTCCGTGATGAAGCAGAAATAAGAGGACACAGAAGAACATACATTGGTGCGATTCCGGGGCGGGTAATATCAAGCATTAAAGATGCAGGAACCAATAATCCCGTATTTCTGTTTGATGAAGTTGACAAGATTGGAGCCGATTTTAAGGGAGACCCAGCGTCTGCATTATTGGAGGTTCTTGATCCTGAACAAAATAAAGATTTTATGGATCACTATCTGGAGATTCCATTTGATCTTTCAAAGGTGATGTTTATAACTACTGCCAATACCATTGATACCATTCCAAGACCACTTTTGGACAGAATGGAAGTTATTCATGTACCAGGATACACAGAGGAAGAAAAAGTAAATATTGCTGAAAAGTATTTAATTCCTAAAAAAGTTAAAGAGCACGGACTCAAAGCAGCAAATATAAGTATCTCAGAAAGTACTGTACGGGATTTGATAAATTATTATACCAGAGAATCCGGTGTAAGAAATCTGGAAAGGGAAGTGGCAAATCTTTGCAGAAAAGTAGCAAGAAAGATAGTTACAAATAAAGCCAAGAGCTATCGGATTACACCAAAGAACCTGGAACATTATCTGGGTAAAAAGAAATACAGGTATGATATTATTCAGGGTGAAAATGAAATCGGTGTTACTACTGGTCTTGCGTGGACTGTTGTAGGTGGAGATACATTGTTCATTGAAACTACATGTATCCCAGGATCAGGTAAATTGGTACTGACAGGACAGCTTGGAGAAGTAATGCAGGAGTCTGCAAAGGCAGGCATCAGTTATATAAGGTCTGTAGCTGATAAACTTGGCATAGCGGAAGATTTTTATAAGACACAGGATTTGCATATTCATATACCGGAAGGAGCAACCCCAAAAGACGGGCCTTCTGCAGGGGTTACTATGTGTACAGCAATTATTTCAACCTTAACAAATACTCCGGTCAGAAAGGATGTTGCCATGACTGGGGAAATAACACTTAGAGGAAAAGTTTTGCCTGTAGGAGGTATCAGGGAAAAAGTTCTTGCAGCTCACAGAGCTGGAATTACCAAGATACTCTTACCTGAAGATAATGAAAGAGATATTGATGATATACCTGCAAATATAAGAAAAAAGCTAGAATTTGTATTAATTAAAACAGTGGACGATGCTCTTGAACATGCACTGGTTAAATAAAAACTAATACTCAAGGACATTGAAAGAATTAAGGAAAAGTGATATGATAATAAAGAAAGCGGATATTGAAACGATTGCTGTAAAACCAAATCAATATCCTGAAGCAGATATACCGGAAATTGCCTTCGCAGGACGTTCTAATGTGGGGAAATCTTCTCTGTTAAATCTTCTGACCAACAGGAGGAATCTGGCAAGAACCAGCGGAAGCCCAGGAAAAACAAGAACGATTAATTTCTACAGGATTAATGACCAGTTTCGGATTGTTGATTTACCTGGTTACGGATATGCGAAGATCTCAAAATCCCAGACAGAAGGATGGGGGCAAATGATGGAATCATATCTTGAAGGAAGGCCAACCCTTTTAAAAGTCATACAATTGGTTGATATCCGGCATGCTCCATCTGCTCAGGATGTCCAGATGTATGAGTATCTAAGGCATTTTGGACTGGATGGCATTGTTGTGGCCACAAAGGCTGATAAGGTGTCAGCAAATGAAAAACAAAAATGTTTAAGTGTTATAAAAAAGACATTGGGGTTATCCGCAGAGGACAAGATTATACCTGTGTCGGCTTTAAAAAAGACAGGCTATGAGACACTGCTTGATGAACTTGAACAGCTTATAGAATCCTCTGCAACGGTAGCCAGATAATGTAAATATCAGGGGAGAGAGCCTAGATGTATCAATTTATTGGTTTCAATGTAATCTTCAAAAGAATTAAAGCTATAAAGTTTATGATGAAAGATAAATCTGTGCCTTTACGAAAGAAATTACTGATTGTTTTGGGTATTATTTATCTGGTCTCTCCCATAGACCTTATTCCCGCTGTACTTTTTCCTATTGCATGGATGGATGATTTGGTGGTGTGGATTTGGATTCTATTGCACTTAAAGGACGAGCTGGATAAGTACTGGGTAGGGGAAAAAGCAGAAGATCTGTCAAAGAAATATAAGGGAAAAGATATTATAGATGATGCAACTTACAAAGTTGATGTTCAAGATAGCAAGGAGTCAGACGATGGAAAATAATTATCAGGATAAGATCGGAACTGTGATGATTACACAGGAACAGATATTAAAAAGAGCAGAGGAAATCGGAGCTGAAATCACAGAAGAATTTGCAGGTGAAGAAGTTCTTGTAGTAGGGATTTTAAAAGGCGCAGTTCTGTGGATGGCAGATATCGTAAAGAATATAAAGCTTGATTGTGCTATTGATTTTATGGCATGCTCAAGTTATGGCGCATCTACGAAAACCTCAGGAGTAGTTAGAATTCTAAAAGATTTAGATACCTCCATAGAAGGAAGAAATGTGATTATCGTAGAGGATATTGTAGATTCTGGCATTACCCTTAAATATTTAAAGCAGAACCTTGAAGGAAGAAAGCCAAAATGTATTAAAATTTGTTCTCTGCTAGATAAGCCTTCTGGCAGGAGCATTGATTTAGATGCTGATTATATAGGATTTACGGTAGAAGATAAATTTATTATTGGTTATGGCCTTGACTATGACCAAAGATACAGAAACTTACCGTATATCAGTTTCCTGGAGGGCTAACAATATTTTGTTAAGTACTATGCCTTTCTGACATCAGAATGTGCATAATATATTTATACATAAAAGGAGAACATAAAAATGAGCTATGAAGTAAAAATCGGATTATCAAATAAGCACTTGCACTTAAGTGAAGAGCATATTGAAGCATTGTTTGGTGCAGGACACAAACTTACTCCTACCAAGGACCTTGTACAGCCAGGCCAGTTTGCCTGTGAAGAGAAGGTTGATATTGTAGGCCCTAAGGCAACTTTAAAGGGTATCAGAGTTCTTGGACCTGCAAGACCAGAGACTCAGATTGAACTTGCTATGACAGATGCAAGATCCATTGGAATTAAAGCACCTGTCAGAGAATCAGGTAAACTTGAAGGAACTCCTGGATGTAAGCTGATAGGACCTTGTGGAGAGGTTGAAATTGACCATGGTGTAATGGTAGCCCTTAGACATGTTCATTTATCTGACGCTCAGGCTAAAGAAGCAGGCGTTAAGGATAAGGATGTAGTAAGTATTAAAATTGAAGGAGAAAGAGGACTTATCTTTGATAACGTATTAGTTCGTGCCGGAGATAAACATGAAAGAGAAGTACATCTTGATACTGACGAAGGAAATGCAGCTGGCTGCGGACCTGATGCAGTATGTACCATCATCAAATAGCATACGAGAAAATGAAATTGGACAGGCTTAAACCCAGCCTGTCTTTTTTATTGGGCAAAATGTATTGTAAATATATGCAGGTTTATTCACAATGCAGTCGAAAAACATTGAAATAATAAGATATTTACATAATTAAATATTGGTACTCATATAAAAAGAAGTAGTAAAATAATAAATATTAGTTATATTTAATTACATAAAAATAAAATATCCATTTAATAACGAACTAAGACCTTATGAAATAGTAGTATAACCCCAAATTTCATATAGAGTCTTATTTTTAATTAAGCTGGAGTTAAAAAATATAAAAAAATTTTAGAAAATTTTAAGAATGTGACCAGTTTGTGACTTTTAAATGTAATAATACAGGTGTTGTATGAAGATGACATAATCTATAGGGAAAGGGGAAGAATATGGGAGATTTAGAAACGTTAATTTCATTCCTGCCTAATTATGTAGTATGCATAGACAAAAGCACAGAAGGTGGGGCACTGACAGGGCGTATATATTCAGGCTATAAGAAATTTAGTTCTATTAATTTTAATGACTTACATGAGATGCTAATAATTATAGAAGAAATTATGGATACGATACAATGTCCGGGTGCAGGTGCTAATAAAAGGGGATTTAAAAATAAAATGAAATCCGTTGCTCTTAATAGTACAGAAATAAGGGAGGCTAAAAAAGCAATGAGAAAATTTGATACTGGTAATGAAAGTGGTCAAAAAGCTACTTTCATATTGCAAATAAAATTCAGACAGAATGCCAGTTGGCAGGGTACAGTTCAATGGGTAGAAAAGAAGCAAACGTTGAACTTCAGAAGTGCATTGGAATTAATTAAAATAATTGACAGTGCAACTGAACAAGGTTACAAGGCAGAAGTAGTAGAGATGGATCAAGAAGTTATTTAGCACGTATGCCGGCACCTATATAAACAATAAGTTTATAAAATGAAAGAGGAGACAAATAAATGAATGAATTAACGAAAAAAGGTTATGGAAAAATTCTTGCATTTATGCTTGCAATGATGGTAGCCTTTACTTACTCAACGCCAATTAGTGCGTTTGCAGAAGTGAAAGGCAATTCGGCAGAAATTGTCAACGGAGGTGGAGATTCGTTTTATGATAAAAACGGAAAATCTGTCCCAGACTGGAATAGTGCGGCTGTAGGTCTAAGCAAGAAAATTACAAAGCTATCTGGGGACAATGAATTTCAGATTGACTTAAAAGTACAGACAAAGAGTGAGGTACAGACTGTAACAAAGGAAAATGATGCAGCAGTTACACTTGTAATGGATGTATCCAGAAGTATGGTTGATAATAAGGATGGGGGAAAAACAAGGCTTGCAGCATCCAAAGATGCAGCTATGGACTTTCTGAGAACCTATGTAAAGGATGCAGGTAACGCAAGGCGAATGGTTTCAGTAGTTATGTTTGGAACCAACGGAAAGACTGTAAGTGGCTGGGTGGATGCAAACGGCAAGAACGATCAAATTTCAGATGCGGCGAAAAATGCGATAAATGGTGTGAACAATGGCTTTACGCTGCAGTACTCTAAAAAAGTGGAGAAAAGTTTCATTGAGTGGGAGCGTCATACGTTTCATCGAGACTGGTGGTGGTGCACTTACGAAGGGTGCCCTGATAATGCAAGACACGATGAATATCAAAATGGAACATTAGGGCAGACTCATACACATGAGGTAAACCAAGATGCCCAGCTCAAGGATGATGGCGGCACGAATTTTGAAGCAGGCATGATGCTGGCAAAGAATATCATGGCTGATGGCCTTAAGAAGGGCGGCAGTATAGATGGTGTAGCTAAGAAAAGTGTAGTAGTGCTTACTGACGGCCAGCCAACTTCTGCAATAAACAGCAGCTCTTCATCAATGTCTTATATACTCGGCACAGGTGGCAGCAGTACAAATGACGAAGATTTGGATGAAGTAGATGGAATAGTTTCAGCTTTAAAGGGCATGGGAAGCAGTGTATACAGCATAACCTATGCATTTGACAGTGATTCTTTTGATCTTTACAATAATAAGGGTTATTATTATACAACTAAAAACATCATAAACTGGCTAAAGAACGAAGTAGGAGTAACGGAAAACTACAAGGCAAGTAACCTTTCAGGTCTATTAAAGGCATTTGAAAACATAAATGATAAGATAGACAACACTGTTACTTCAAATGGACTAAAGGTAACGGATCCTATGGGACCACAGTATATTTTGTTTATGAGTGGAGACGACAGGGACAGCGCAACTTTTAGTGGCAACACACTGGTATGGAAACCAAATGACGGAGATCTTGTTAAAACAGATGCAGATGGAGGAAAGACATACACCTATTCCTATAAGATAAAACTCGATACAGCAGCTGAGGGATTCAAAGAAGATACGGAGTATAATACTAATGGAAGAACAACTCTTGATTATAAATATGGAGATGAAGTAGCTTTCAAAACCGTTGATTTTTCAATTCCAAGTGTAGAAGGAAAAGTACCAGAGGTTCCTTATACAATAGAATATTATAAGTGGGATAAAGGAGCTAAAGCTTTCCCTGCAGAACCAACAAAGACTGTTGATGGGGGAAAAGTTAAGCTTTGGACAGTAATAAA
The DNA here is from genome assembly GCF_010120715.1 of Aminipila terrae. Taxonomy (NCBI): domain Bacteria; kingdom Bacillati; phylum Bacillota; class Clostridia; order Peptostreptococcales; family Anaerovoracaceae; genus Aminipila; species Aminipila terrae. The sequence continues at coordinate 1,067,140 of NZ_CP047591.1, read as the reverse complement.
TGCTCCAAAAGATTATGCAGCAGAATATAATAGTGACAATTATCATTTTGCAGAGGGAAGCGGAACATTACAGATAACTGCATCTCTTAATGGAAATGTAATTAAACTTTACTACATGCCTGATATGGCAAATGTAACAGTTAAGCATTATTATAAGACAGATGTAATCAATGCAGATGGAAGTGAAACTCCGGCAGCAGATTATGTACTAAACAATACAGTACCTAATGAAAATCTATATGCAGGAGATAAGTTTGAAGCAACACCTGTTTCTGAACTTGATGGTGTTAAATATACTTTAAACGCAAAATCAGATAATACAGTAATTAGTCCTCTTCCAAAAGGTTCATCTACAATAAATCTTTACTATGATGGAAAGAAGGATAATAGAAAAACAACCAGTATTGTTGTAAACAGAATTTACAAGACTGGTAAATGGGTAATTAATGAAACTACAGGCAGATATGAAGAAGCTTTTGATACTGGAACACCTCAGAAATATGAGGATAACAATGATGTAAAGGCTCATTCAACCTATGCAACCTCAACAACCAATGGTGTTAAGGACGGATATGTCTATGAAGGTACAGATAACGGAAGTTATGATGCTGAAAAGAATCAAGTAACATTAAAGCTCTCAGAAAATGAAAATATTATAAATGAGACCTTTGTAAAACATGCGGAAAAATCTGAATTAACTCCTGCAAAGGTAGTGGTAAAACACAATTATTATCTGACAGAAAAGAAAATAGTAAATGGAAATCTTGTAACGGTTATACCAGAAACACCTGTTACTGTTGAAGACAAATCTAATGATTACTACGTTGGTGAACATTTTACACCAAAAGAACAGACAGTGAATGACGGCATAACCTATGAAGCAGATAAGACAAATACCGATAAATTAAAAACTTATGAACTGTCAGCCGGAACTTTGGAAATCAATTTAAATTATGTTCAGACAAAAGCGCCAACAGCAACTACTGTAACAGTAAACCACATCTACAGAACTTATGAAACAGTTTGCAAAGAAATTGATAATGGAGATGGAACCTTTACAACAAAGAAAGAAGTAGTTGAAAAAGAAGATGGAAGAACGTCTGAAGAAATAAATAAAATAGAGATTTCTAATATTGAAGAAAAATTATATGAGGGTTTTGTATATACTGCCAATAAAGATGGCGAGTATAAGGGCAAAACATATACGTTTAATTCAAAGGATTCTAAGAATGCAACCATGACACTGGCTGCAAGCGGTAATGTTGTAGATTTATACTATGATGCTACTGAGGATAACAGAGAGGCTGCAGATATCCAGGTAAGTCATATTTATATCACAAAGCTTACTACTGTAGAAGATGGTAAAGTAATAACAAAAGAAGTACTTGACAGTACTGGAATTGTTGATAAAGATACCGATGTATATCATGGCAAAGCTGGTGATGAATTTACCATCACACTGCACAAGGACAATGGTGGAAAGACGTATACTTTAAGGGATAAAGATGTCCCTGAAAAGGTTACTTTAAAACCTGGAACAAATAAAACCATTGAAATTGTATATGAAAGAGAAGCAAGTGATTTAAAGGCTTCAGCTCTAAAAGTCATTCACAAATATGTAGATAAAGTGATGACAGTAGTAGATGGGGTAGCTGGATACTATGATGAAGGAACTGCAACTGTTGCAGAAGTATCAGATTTTACTGTTAATAATGGGCAGAAGCTTCCTGAAAAAGTATATGCAGGAGAAAAGTACAGTGTAGATCTGGCACCTGTCCATGACGGCGTAACTTATACTCCGGATTCTAAGAACCCAGTTACAGATATTACGCTGGCAGATTCAGAGGCAGGAAGTTCTCTTGAATATAAGTATATTAATGAAAAGGAACTTCCAAAGACTTCTGTTACTGTAAATCATCATTACAGCTATAAGCATATAGACAGCTTAGGTAAGGAATCAACTACAACTGATGATACAAAAGTAGAAATGCCTGCACCTTATGTTGGAACAAATGTTAAGGTTACAGCTGCTGAAGCAGGATACAGCTTTAATAATGTAACTGTGGGTGGAACAGATTCCTATACAAAGGATGCTCAAAATGATATTTCTATGACTGTTTCCAATGCAGCAGTAACAGTTGACTACTACTATACAAAGACAACTGACAACAGTGTTAAAGCTTCCTGGAAGGTAAATCATTATTACAGGACTTTAGACTGGAATGACAGCAATGATAAGCAATATGCGCTTGATGATACGGTTACACAGTCTGGAAGTGGCTATGCTACACTAACCTTAAAGGGTATGCCAAATTTAAAACCAGATGATAAGGGAAATGCAACTTACACCTTGGATAAGGCAAATACCACAGCTAAGGACGGTTTCTCGGAAGGTTATACTATAACTTTATCAGAAGGACAGAATGAAATTAACTTCTATTATACTCAGAAGATTGATTCCAGAGTGGCAACTGTGGTAAAGGTGATTCATAACTACTATAAGCACGATACCAGTGGTTTAGTTCCTGATTCGGCTAAGAGTGCAACTGTAAGCGGTGCTGCAGTAGAGACCCTTCCGGGAGTACTTGCAGGATCTTATGAGGAAGTATTCACAGGTAAAGAACAAGGAGCATGGGTTGGAAATAAGTTTACAGCTGATAAGCGCTACACTTATGGTGAAGGTGAAAATCAACTGACTTATAAGTTTAAAGATGCAAATCCTGAAAATGCTTCAATAGATTCACTTAAACTGGCTTCTGCAGATGATTCCAATGTAGTGGTTCTAAATTATGTATATGATTATGATGCAAGTGAAAACGTTATCATGAAAATCAATTATGTTTACAGAACTAACGATACCTATACAGGAAAGACTACAGAAGACATTCAAGCTGTAAATGCTAAATTTGGCAATGAACAGTTTGGAACATGGGATAAAACGGATAAGACTTTTAAGGCTAAAGAAATGACCAAGTCAGGATTTACACGGGTAACATCAGATAAAAACATGACCGTAAAATACAGTGCAGGAACCAATGAAATAACAGTAGTTTATGAAAATAACGTAAGTTCTGCACCTAGTGGTGGTGGAAGTCATAAACCAAGTAATCCGACAAATCCAACAAACCCGACTAATCCAGATGTAACGATACCTGATGAGAATGTTCCTCTTACAGATAAAGTTGCTACAGATGGAGCGGTTATCATAGGGGATGAAGAGGTACCTCTTGCAAATAAGCCAGATGGTAAGGACACAAATACAAAGGCTATTTTAGATGAAAAAACACCTTTAGCTAATCTGCCAAAGACAGGCGGTGCAGGAATGGCCGGATTCTTCGGGTTTGGTGCAGCAATAATGGCATTGGGAGCAGTACTCAGAAGAAAAGCTGAAAAATAATGGCATAAATACAAATCATACAGGGTGGGAGCTGCAGACTGACGTAGAAAACGTTAGTCTGCGGCTTTTTTAAAGCTTATTGAAGAACTCCTTTGACAATTAGTCGATGGGTGTTGGAACCTTTGGGATGACAAGTTATAAGGGTTATAGTCGCAGAATCGGGGGTATTCACTAATACGGATACATCATCGGGCTTCACAATAAGTATATCGGTGACCTTATAGGTATAGGTTCCATTGTTATACTGAATGGAAATGGTATCACCTGGATTTACTTCCCCAAGGCGGTTAAAGTAAGAACCAAAGGTATAGTTCCGATGCCCTGCAATGCTACAGTTACCCTTTTCACCTGGGAGAGGGGTACCTGTCACATGACCAGCTCCATATTTTAAATGTTTGGAGTCAGAACCTTCTAATAGTAACTGGTCTGAGGAGATAGCTGGAATAGATATGCGGCCTATTACATCTTCAACTTTTCTGACAGGCTTTTTTTCTTTGGTTAAAGCCGATGCAGTGGAAGAAATAGCAGAGTTGCTACTTATATCAGTTTGAAAGGTCTGACTAAGAGCCGAATTTTGATCCTTTAAGTCCTGAAGGTATTGCTGGTACATTCTCTCCTGCTGATAATGCATGTAAAGCCTTCCTCCGATTGGAATAAGAAATATTATCATACCGACTATAATTAATAAAAGTGAAAATCGTTTCATAACTTATTTTGATATACAGTTATGAATTAACTGTACATCATCCTTTCTTTGATTGTACAAAAATATATAATAGAAGTATTATATAATAATTGCATGGGAATTTAAATAATAGCTGGTTAATTCGTTGAAAATATTGACAGATTAAGATATAATTAGATATGTATAAGTTATGGGGGACAATAATAATATGTTTACACAACCTGAAAACAGTCAGATTAAAATATATATGCTTGGGCGATTTGCACTGGAATATGATGGTAAAATCGTACTTGAGGATGAAGGGAAGATTCACAAAGTTTGGACTTTACTGGGATACCTCATTGCAAATCATAACAGAAAGCTTGGGGCACAGGAACTGACAGAACTTTTATGCAGTGATGACAGAAGCAGTGATCCGTCAAAGGCAGTAAAAAATCTGGTATATAGATTAAGGTGTGTTCTTTCTGACAGTGCCCTGCCCATAGAAAACTATGTTATACAAACAGGAGGAATCTACAGCTGGAATAATAATATCGCTTGCAGTATAGATACAGAAGAATTTATAGAGGCTTATAACAAAGCTAGAAAAGTTGCTTATGATCCAGACAAGTCAATTGAATTCTATCTTCAGGCCATTTCCATATATAAGGGGAAATTTTTACCCCATGCTGCTTATGACGAATGGGCAGTAAATGCCACGACCTATTATCATAGATTGTTTACAGACAGTGTTATCTGCCTTTATAAGCTTTTGGCTAAAAAGGAAGCTTATGATTTGATGCTGCCTGTTTGTGAAAAAGCCATCGACATTGATTCCTATGATGAGGATGTTTATAATATATATATAAACTGTCTCACAAAACTGGGAAAACATAAAGAGGCCCTTTCCGCTTATGAGGCTATAACCAACAGGCTCTATGATGAATTGGGGGTAAATCCCTCCAAAGAATTGAGGAGTCTGTATAGAGACATTATTAAAACTTTAAAGAGTGTAGAAACCGATCTGATTGCCATAAAAGAGGATTTAAACGAAGGTGGACATGCAGAGTGCAGTTACTTTTGTGAATATCAGATTTTTAAAGATATATACAGATTTATAGCAAGACGTGTAAACAGGACAGGGGAGTCAATTTTTATCATGCTTTGTACATTAACAGACAATAAGGATGAACTACCGTCAAAAGAGTATCTGTCAGAGGCCATGGAAAATCTCAAGTATTCTATAGGGCGGAGTCTGCGTAAGTGTGATCTTTTTTCAAGATACAGTCATTCACAGTTCGTTGTCATGCTTCCGGATACTTCTTATGAAAACGGATGTATGGTTGGCAAAAGAATTGAAACTGCGTATAAGAAAAATAAGGTGAGTAAGGTTGTTGTAATGCATTTTAAGCTGCAGCCCTTAGACCCGAAATCTTTTTAATTTACTAATATAATATGTCCTTTTAAGGTGGTGAAAAAATGAAAAAGAAAATGATATGTTGTTCTCTGATTGCTATGCTTTGCATGATGCCTGTCATATCTGGATGTGGAAAAACAGATAGTGCAAAGACGGATAAACCAACTTCGCAAGAAGTGGTCATTGCAGATGAGGATGTGCCTTTGGCCAATTCAGATGTAAAGGTGCTGGTGCCTTCTGCTCCGGGGACAACTACATATAAAGGAAACAATGTTGTCATCGATGCTTCTAATCTGGAGCAAGGCTATGTCATGATTAAATATAACGGGAAAAATGACAAAATTAAGATACAGATTGCAAAAGGTTCAGGAACCACATATACATATAATTTAAATGCCAGAGATGCATATGAAGTGTTCCCTTTAACAGAGGGAAATGGAAATTATTCAGTAAAAGTTTTCGAAAACGTGGCTGGAACAAAGTATTCTCAGGCATTCAGTAAGAGCCTTGATGTAAAGCTGGCAAATCAGTATCTGCCATTCCTGTATCCAAACCAGTATGTGAACTTTACTGCAGACTGTGAAACAGTGAAAAGGGGTGTGCAGGTTACTAAGTCTACTACAGATGACTTGAAGAAAGTAGAGCTTGTTTATGATTATACGGTGGATGCACTGACTTATGACAAGGCTAAAGCTGCCACTGTACAGTCTGGATACCTTCCAAATGTAGATGCGGTTCTTGCCGCAAAAAAAGGTATTTGCTTTGATTATGCCTCTGTTATGGCTACTATGCTGAGATCACAGAATATTCCCTGTAAACTGGTAGTAGGATATACAGGAAGCGTATATCATGCATGGATAAATGTTTATACACCACAGACCGGATGGATTGACGGAATGATTTTTTTTGATGGAAAGAAGTGGAAACTAATGGATCCTACTTTTGCGTCATCAGGAAAGAAAAGTGAGTCTATAATGAAGTATATCGGAGATGCAAGTAATTATACTGCAAAATATGCTTATTGATTAATAAAAATAAATGTTAGGGCAGATAGCAATATTTGCCCTTTTCTAAGTTAAATGGTAATTTAAGGAGTAAACATGAAGGCAAAAGAATTATCGTCATTTTGTATGCAAGTAGCTTTCTTACTGGGGGCAGGTATTTCTATTGATGCAGGACTGGCAGTGCTTTCAGAAGATGCTGAAAATCAGGAAGACCGGGACATGTTTATGCAAATGTCAGAAGATGTTGAATTTGGAGGATCACTGGCAGGAGCTATGAAGAAGACAGAGAAATTCCCGCCATATTTGATGCAAATGACTCAGGTTGGTCAGGAAACCGGAAATCTGGAAGTAGTTATGAAATCCCTGTCTCAGTATTACGAAAAGGAGAGTATTCTGGCTCAGACTATCAAAAATGCAGTTACTTATCCGCTTATTATGGTTTTGATGCTGATGGTGGTTTTATTTGTACTTCTTACTAAGGTGATGCCTATTTTTGAGGAGGTTTACAAACAACTGGGAGCACAGCTTTCTCCAATCACTAAAAGTGCCGTTCAAGTAGGTACTATCTTGAGTGGGGCTGCTATTGGGGCCATAGTTTTATTGGTTCTGGTGACCATAGGAATGGTTGTTTCTTCAAGAAGAGGATATAAACAGCTATGGACGGAACGGCTTTTACAAAACTTAAAGGAGAAGAGCAGTATTGCAATAACCTTAGCGAAGAGAAGAATTGCTGCAGTGTTGGCTATATCTATAAAAAGCGGACTGGAAATAGATACTGGTATGGAAATGGCTGTTAAGTTGATATCACAACATAAAATTCAGGACAAGCTTCAGAAATGCAAGGAACAAATGGAGCTTGGCAATTCGCTGTATGATTCTTTAAAAGAAACCGGAATTTTTACAGGGATGGATATGCAGATGATAAAGGTTGGGGTGCGATCAGGAAAATCCGATGCTGTTTTTGATGAGCTGTCAAAGAAATACGAAGAAGAAGTTGATGCAGCCATTGATAATATGATAACCAGATTTGAACCTACCATGGTAGTGATTTTAGCTGGGATTGTGGGATTGATTTTATTATCTGTAATGATGCCGCTGGTTGGAATCATGGCATCTATAGGTTGATAAAAGGTGGTAATAGGAATGAAAAACTATATTCTATCCATAGCTGCCTTTATATGTGCGGTGGGAGTGTTTATATATGCAGTAAATGCTGTATCACAGAGATCTGACACAGAAGGAGCCAAGGCATTGCAGCAGGCAATTCAGCGGGCATCAGTCCAGTGTTATGCCATAGAAGGAAGATATCCTGCATCCGTAGATTATCTGGTGGAAAACTATGGCGTCCAGATTGACAAAGACAAATATGCGGTATTTTATGAAGGGTTTGCATCAAATGTCATGCCTGACATTACGGTCAGTCGATTATAGGAGAAGCTTATGAAGGCCAAAGAAATGTATAATAAAGGGCAGTCTATACAATTCCTGTTTACCATGGTATTATTGTTTTCCCTTGCAATAAGCGCTATATTCACCGTTTTATTTGGGGCAGGAGTATATAAAAACATCGAAAAGAGGATGAATGAAAATTTCAGCAGTACTACGGCGCTGTCATATATTTCAAATAAAGTAAAACAGAATGACAAGGCTGGCATGATATCTGTGGAAAATATGGAAGGTACTCAGGTTTTAAAATTAGTTGAAACTTATAATGGGGAAGCGTATAATACACTGATTTATTGTAAGGATGGAGAATTGAAAGAACTGTTTTGTAATGAAAACAGCGGACTGGCCCTGGAAGATGGAATGAACATCATGAACCTGCAGGGAATATCTTTTGAAATGGAAGGGGACAGATTGTTAAAAGTTAAAACTTCCAAAGACAACAAGGATTATCTGCTTTTATCCTTGAGAAGCCAGGAGGGTCAATATGAGTAATAGAAATTCATCCCAGCTGTTTCTGATGGAGTTTATATGCGTCGTTATGTTTTTTGCTCTATGCGCGGGATTATGCTTAAATGCTTTTGTTAAAGCTGACAATATCAGTAAGCAGGGGAAACAATTAAATGAAGCAGTGCTATTAGCCCAGAGTATGGCAGAAACCATAAAGGCAATGGACAGTCCCAGTCATGAGAATATAGCTGCTGCAGCAGATAAATTAAACAAAGAAGATCAGAACGAACTTACTGTAATGGTCAGAGACCGAGTTCTTCAAGACATGCTTCAGGCAGATATTTATGTTTACGGTTCAAAAGACGATGTCAAAAAGATTTGCAGTATTTCTATAAATAAGTATTTACCTGGTGAGGTATAAAATGCAAAAAAATAGGTTTAATAACAAACAGAAGATTCAGATTGGTACTAGCTCGCTTTTGCTTATTTTTACTGTACTATGCCTTGTAGTTTTCAGCACACTATCCTTAGCAAGCGCCAGAGCTGATTATCGCCTGGCAGCCAAAAATGAGAAGAGTGTTAAAGCGTACTATGAAGCCGATACAAAAGGTGAGAAATTAAAAAAGAATATTAACAGCCGATTAATGAAACTGGCAGAACAAGCTCACAGTGAAGAGGAATTTAGACAGCTGGTAAAACAGAGTTTTAAAGGTGCATTTGATGAAAAAAATAACAGCATCTGTTATACTGTTGACGCTGGTAATGAACAATTCCTTTTAATACAGTTGCAGTTATGTGATTATAAAGAAGTTACAAAAGGAAGACAGAACTTCAGGGTTACTTCCTGGAGTATTCAAAATAAAGTTGATTATGAAGTTGATAACAGTATGCCTGTCTGGGATGGCAATTGATATAAATTGAATGGAGAAGATTATATGAAGGCATTAAAAGTATTAAATTTAGCTGTAGAAAAAAATGCATCAGATATTTTTTTAATTCCAGGTGTGGGATTTTCTTTAAAAGTTAATGGTAAAATTTATCCTTATGAAGGTAAAACCTTACTTCCTGATGAACTGGCGGAGATTATATCACAGATCTATGAACTGGCAAAAAACAGGTCCATGGAAAAAGTAAATAAATCCGGGGATGATGACTTTTCATTTTCTGTGCAGGGCTTATCTCGGTTCCGTGCAAGTATATTTAAACAAAGAGGATCACTGGCGGCTGTTATACGAGTTGTAAATTTCGACCTGCCAGACTTTAGGGAACTCCACATTCCAAAGACTGTTATTGATGTAGCTGAAATGAAAAAAGGTCTGGTACTTGTTACAGGTTCAGCAGGAAGTGGTAAGAGCACTACATTAGCATGTATCATAGACCAGATAAATAAAATGAGAAATGTTCATGTAATAACCTTAGAAGATCCTATTGAATATTTACATAAACATCAAAAGAGTATTGTGACCCAGAGAGAAATTTCTACAGATACAGCAGATTATGTTTCAGCACTGAGGGCGGCTTTGAGGCAGGCACCCGATGTTATTTTGCTGGGAGAACTCAGAGATTATGAAACGATTCGTACAGCCATGACAGCGGCAGAGACCGGGCATCTGGTTATTTCTACGCTTCACACTATTGGAGCCGCCAATACTATTGACAGAATTATCGATGCATTTCCGGAAAATCAGCAAAGTCAGATAAGAGTACAGTTGTCTATGGTTCTTCAGGCAGTTATTTCTCAGCAATTACTCCCTACCGTAGATGACACCACAATACCTGCCTTCGAAATTATGTTTCTTAACAATGCCATCAGAAACATGATCAGGGAGAGAAAGAATCATCAGATTGACTCTGTTATTGCTTCTGGGCAGGAAGAAGGAATGATTTCCATGGATAACAGTCTACTGAACCTGTACAGGGAAGGAATCATAGCAAAAGACGTTGCTTTAACTTACAGTACAAATAGAGAATTTTTCGAAAAGAGAATGGAAAGAGCATAATATAATGATTATTTAGTAGCCAGATTGTTAATACTAACCTTATAAAGAAAGAGGCTATTAAAAAGTATGTTTTGTCCCCCTTTAGCATTAATTAGCAGCTTCTTTCTTTATTTGTAGTATTAAATTGTGGTTTTAATAAAAATTGGAAAAACTTGTTTGCGGATAAAATGATAATATAAAATTTTTTTTCTTGTAAAAAGGAAAAATGATGTTATAATATTTAAGGTGTGCTGGGGTAGATAAATTTGGATATACTAGTCTGGTATACGATGAATTAACAAATAAAATTATAGCAGATAGATAATGAAGTAAGATACATAATATAGATTATTTTGGAGGGAAAGTTGGCTAAATATTTAGTTCAAAAAAGTGGACCACTTAGAGGAGAGGTTACCATAAGTGGCTCTAAAAATGCCGTGCTTCCTATTATGGCGGCAGCCATTTTAACCGATGAATCCTGTGAACTTACAGAAGTTCCAGCGCTTAGAGATGTAGATGTAATGTGCAGACTGCTTGGGAGTCTGGGCTCAAAAGTAAAAGAAGAATATAAAGATAATAAACTTGAAATAGAAACAAAAGACATCATGACTTGTGAGGCACCATATGAGCTGGTAAAGAAGATGAGAGCTTCTATACTGGTTATGGGTCCACTTTTAGCCCGAACCGGAAAAGCCAGAATTGCGCTTCCCGGAGGGTGCGCTATAGGTGCAAGACCCATTGACCTTCATTTAAAGGGATTCCAGGCATTGGGTGCTAAAATTATTGAGGGTCACGGATATGTTGAAGCTGTTGCGGACAAGCTTATTGGTAATAATGTTTACTTGGATTTTCCAAGTGTAGGTGCTACAGAAAATATTATGATGGCAGCTGTAATGGCTGAAGGTATTACTATTCTGGAAAATGTGGCAGAAGAACCTGAAATTGTTGATCTGGCCAATTTCCTGAACAGAATGGGTGCAAAAATAAAAGGTGCAGGGACAGATACAATAAAAATAGAAGGAGTACCAGCCCTTCATGGAGCAAAACATTCTGTTATACCGGATAGAATTGAGACGGGAACTTTTATGGTTGCGGCAGCTATCACAAGGGGAAATGTGCTGATAAAGAATGTAGTACCTGATCATGTAAAGCCTATTATTGCAAAGCTGAAAGAATGCGGTGCAGCTGTAGAAATTACAGATGATGGCTTGATTGTAAGGGGAGATGTTGCTCCGCTTACCTCAACAGATATAAAGACACTGCCTTATCCAGGGTTTCCTACAGATATGCAGTCTCAGTTTATGTCACTTCTGGCAACTGTAAAAGGGTCCAGTATCGTTATTGAAACGGTGTTTGAAAACAGATATATGCATGTTGGCGAACTGAATAGAATGGGTGCCAATATAAAGATAGAAGGCAGAAGTGCTGTTATTCAGGGTGAAAAAATTCTACAGGGAGCACAGGTTATTTCAACGGATTTGCGAGCAGGTGCTGCATTGGTTCTGGCTGGATTAACAGCAGAAGGTACAACTGAAATTTCTGAGATTTATCATATTGAAAGAGGATATGAAAAGTTTGTAGAAAAGTTCAGGGGCATTGGTGCAACTATAATCCGAGTAGAAGAATGAAATAAATGTAAGATTTAAATAAAAACAGGTCAGTCTAAAATTGTAAGACTGGCCTGTTTTTCGTGTAGATTATACCGGGGTGATTAATATATTTTTACTCCGGTATAATAATGTTCCAGAATCTGTTTATAGTTGGATCCTCTTTTTGCCATACCATTAGCTCCGTATTGACTCATACCGACCCCATGACCAAAACCGTTACTTGTGATGGTAATCGTACCGTTTTTCATAGAAACATTAAAATTTGCTGAGGAAAGTCCTAAGGCATCCCGCAATTCTCTTCCCTTAAAAGTTGAATTGTTTATTTTTATGTCTTCTACCCGTCCACCTGCACTTTTTGAAACAATTCCAATCTTGTTGATAGGAGATGAGAGCTTCTTGCCAGGATATTTTAAATTTACTAAATATAAAAAGTCTTTTGTAGAAAAGTATTTTGTTTCTTTCTGGTGGGTGGCACCTTCTTCATATGGACTGTCTACACTTCTTAAATAAGGCACAGCAGAAGCAAATACATCTTCAGAGTTTTCCGTGTGGCCTCCGCTGGAGGAATGGAAAAGGGCCTGTTCTGCTAGCTGCCCGTTATAATACATAAGCTGGCCTTTTGTGGAATCCACGGCCTTGCAGATCTTTTTCCAGCTGTCATTCATCCATTCTTCACCTTTTAGTTCAGTAAGATCGTAAACACTCCGATAAACCTGGCAATGGGTGTCATCACAAAGAGGTGCATCAGGATGAGCAGGTGGGTTGCCTCCATCTCCCGAACGTATAATTTTAGAAAGAGAATAAGTTCTTGCAGCAACTGCCTGAGCTTTAAGTGCCTCAATCTCGAAATTGGATGGCATTTCTCCTGCAACAACACCCTTTACATAATCCTCAAAAGGAATAACTTCTGTCACACCATAGGTGTGACGGTATACCCTTATGTACTTTGGAGTATCCGTTTTATTACTAAATATTTTGGGGACTGCAGGACTGGGAATCTCGTGGAAAATACCGTGTATTCCCAAGAGTATAGAAGGCAGTATTATGAACACAAACAGCTCTGCAGCTATTACATATAAGATGGCTTTTTTTGTTATTTTCATAGTAAATCCTCTCAATTTAGTTTATTATATTATTCATAAGGACAAAGTATGCCTGTCAAAAATAAAAAGGAGTTATAGTGATGAGAGAAATAAATGTTGCAGATATTACAAAAGCTGTTAAAGAAATGGCAGTATCTACAAATCATAATTTAAGCAGCGATGTATGCAAAAGAATCAGCTACTGTAGCCAAAACGAAACATGGCCGGTGGCAAAAGATATACTGGGAAATATCCAGGAAAATATAAAAATTGCAGAGGAAGGAACCTTCCCTTTATGTCAGGATACGGGTATGGCTTGTGTTTTTCTTGAAATTGGACAGGATGCACACCTTACAGGGGGAAGTGTTGAGGAGGCTGTAAATGAAGGGGTACGGGCAGGTTATACGGAGGGGTACCTAAGAAAGTCTGTAGTAAAAGATCCTGTCAGAAGAGGCAATACTGGGGACAACACGCCGGCACATATTCATTACGACATTGTACCAGGAGATAAAGTAAAAATAACTTTTGCTCCCAAAGGATTTGGGTCAGAGAATATGAGCCAGATAAAAATGTTCCCTCCAGCTGCTGGTGAACAGGGAGTGAAAGATTTTATCGTGCAGGTGGTAAAAGATGCCGGAGCAAATCCATGTCCTCCCATTGTAGTGGGCGTTGGCATTGGAGGCACATTTGACAGGGCAGCATTAATGGCCAAAGAAGCTTTGCTTATACCTTTTGATAAAGATAATGAAGATGAGTATTACCGCAATATGGAAGAGGAGCTTCTCACCAGGATCAATGAACTTGGAATAGGGCCTCAGGGACTGGGAGGCAGCACCACTGCACTGTCAGTTAAAATAAAGACTTTCCCTACTCACATTGCAGGTATGCCTGTTGCTGTGAATATAAACTGTCATGTTTCAAGACATGAAGAAAGAATATTATAGGAGGGAAACATGGAAGCCATAAAGACAAAAGCAAAAAAATTGCAGTTTCCTTTTACAAGGGATAAATTACAGAATCTAAAAGCTGGAGATAGTGTATTGATTTCAGGCGTTATTTATACCGCCAGGGATGCAGCCCATAAGAGAATGAGTGAAATGCTTGACCGGGGGAAGAACTCCCTTTTGAACTGGATGGATCCATCATCTATTATGTGGGACCCACGCCGGAAAAGCCTGGAAACGTAATTGGCGCTGCAGGGCCTACCACAAGTTATCGAATGGATTCCTATGCTCCCAGATTCATGGATTTAGGACAGGCTGCCATGATAGGAAAGGGGCAAAGATCTCAAGCGGTAGCGGATGCAGTGGTGAGAAATGGTGCCGTATATTTTGCCGCTATTGGGGGAGCAGGGGCACTAATTGCCAAAAGTATTGTAAGTTCAGAGATAATTGCCTTTGAAGATTTAGGGGCAGAGGCTGTAAGGAAATTAGAGATAGTGGATTTTCCAGCTATAGTAGTTATGGATACTCTGGGAAATAACTTATATAAAAGTGGACCAGAGGAATATTTAAAGCAATTAAAATAAATGATATAGAGATCATAAGCTTTTATCATAACAAAAGGTGTCTGAAATAGAGACACCTTTTGTTATAGAGAATATTTAACAACTTCGGAAGTCCATTTAATGGACTCTATATAGGCAGGTGAGATGTTCATAGGCTTTAATTTCAGCTGTATGCAAAGTTTTTCCACTTCATCCCAGTCACCTTTTTCGTAAGCCAGGATAAGTTTTAATGGTAGTCCTAAAGTATTTTCTTTGTAGATAATAGCCTCTTTGGTTTCTTCTTTTAAGGGAAGTTCTTCCAGAACCTTATCAAGGCTTTTGTCAACCAGTACATCCAGCATAGAAAATAATCCTACAAGGAAAAGTTCCGGGGCTCTTTGTGCCAGACCACAATCAGGAGCCATTAGTTCAAGCATTTTAGCTCTTCGAAGTGAAACACATATGGATTCATCACTCTGACCAATAGACATGCAGCGAAGGATGAGCAAATACATCCAGTTACGTATATTAGAAAAACCTAAACGGACTAGAGCCTTTCTGATAGTGCTGACTTGTTCTATGCTTCCATAGACAGGAGAATTGGCATATCGGAACAGTTTATAAGTCAGAGATATATCTTTTTCAAATAAGGAAGCAAGATAAGTGTAGTTAGGAGTTTCACTGTTTAATCCTTTTAAAATTTCAACATGAGTGGTATCAATACTATTAATATCTTTATAGCTAAAAACAGCAGGCTTAGAAAAGAAGTATCCCTGAAAGTAATCATAACCCAAGGATTTGGCATGATTAAAGTCTTCAAAAGTTTCCACTTTCTCTGCTAAAAATTTAAGGCCAGGCCTTTTAAATTTTTTTATTATCATCTTCTGATCATCAGGGGTTGTCAGGGTAAAGTCTACCTTAATGATATCTACAAGATCAATAATTTCAGTATGGGGATAATGAAGGGTAAAATCATCCAAAGCCAGTGTATATCCTTTGTTCTTCAGCTCATGAAGCCTTTGCATAAGAAAAATATCTGGAACAACATCCTCCAGGATTTCTATTATCATATAATTGCTTGAGAAAATCAATGGGGTACCATCTTTAATTAAGTTTGTAGTAAAATTAATAAAAGCCCGTTTCCCATCTAAAAGACGCTCAAAGGATGCTATCAGAGTGCTTCCCATGAGAACTGAATTTGTTGCAGCATCAGGATTTTTTATACTTGCTGTCTGTGTTTTCGGATCTCTGTATAATAATTCATAAGCAACAACATCTTTTGCTTTGTTGAAAATTGGTTGTCTTGCGATATATATGAGCATTGAGACCTCGTTTCTTTAAATCAGAGTAAAATGGTAATAGGTATTTCCTTATTATAACATATATAGAAAAAAAAGAAACAATAGATTGATGTGAAATATTCAACAGGAACAACATCACATTTTTAAGCATAAAATATGAAAAAAGTATTGACAACATGAGTTAGCCATGGTAAACTCATAAATGATAAAGAGGTTAGCAAAAGCTAACCAATTTTAAAGGCTTACGGTTAGCGCAAGCTTACTTTTTAGAGAGAGGGTTAGCATAGTCTAACGAAGGAGGTAATTATATGCCATTAACAATGAGTAGACCAGGAACTCAGGTAACAGTTTCTGACATCAAAGGCAAAGATGATACAAAACGTTTTCTGGAGACACTGGGGTTTGTTGAGGGAACAAAAGTAATGATTATTTCCGAACTGGGAGGAAATGTTATTGTAAATGTTAAGGATGCAAGAGTAGCAATAAGCAAGGCCATGGCATCCAGAATTTATATAAATTAAATCTGTAAGGTGGAGCACACTGGGAATGTCAGCAATAGAGCTTGGAGGAACTATGAAGAATTTAAAAGAAGTAAAGTGCGGAGAAACTGTCACTGTACAAAAATTGCAGGGAGAAGGGGCACTGAAAAGAAGGATTATGGACATGGGAATTACTAAGGGTACGGAAATCTATGTAAGAAAAGTTGCACCTTTAGGAGATCCCATTGAAATAACGGTAAGAGGATATGAGCTTTCAATTAGAAAAAGCGAAGCTGAAAATATTATCATTGCATAACGTAAAAGCGCTTGAAGAATAGTTGAAATGGGAGGAAATTTAATGAAAAATATTACAATAGCCCTTGCGGGGAATCCCAATTGTGGCAAGACAACGATTTTTAATGATTTAACTGGTTCCAGTCAGTATGTAGGAAACTGGCCGGGAGTTACAGTAGAGAAAAAAGAAGGAAAATTCAGAGGAAATAAGGCGGTTACCATAACGGATCTTCCGGGGGTATACTCTCTCTCTCCATACACTCTGGAAGAAGTGGTAACCAGAAATTATCTGATGAAAGAATCTCCAGATGTAATTGTTAATTTGGTAGACGGAACCAATCTGGAAAGAAATCTGTATCTGACTACACAGCTACTTGAACTGGGAATTCCTGTAGTATTAGGTATAAATATGATGGACCTGGTGAGAAAAAACGGAGACAAAATTGACATAGGTAGACTGTCTAATAAGCTGGGATGTCCCGTTATGGAAGTATCTGCACTTAAAGGTGAAGGCTGTCATGAACTGATTAATTATGCCATAGGGTTAGCCGAGACTAACCAAATAAAGGTACATAAGTTTGAAAAGCAGATTGAAGAAGCAATCGAGTCAATTGAAGAACTTATAAAAGACGGCACATCCTCTGATCATCTAAGATGGTATGCAGTTAAACTGCTGGAACACGATGAAGAAATTGCAAAAGAATTTAATCTGGATGAACATACTTCTATTAAAATTGATGATATTATAACGAAACTGGAAAATAGTATGGATGATGACAGTGAAAGTATCATTGCAAACGAAAGGTACAACTTTATTGGAGAAGTAATTAATACGGTCTTAAAGAAAAAGCAAAGAGGTCTGACAACATCAGATAAAATAGACCGTGTAGTTACTAACCGGTGGCTGGCGCTGCCAATCTTTGCAGCAGTAATGTTCATTGTTTATTATGTGTCCGTGTCCTGGCTGGGGACTATGGTTACAGACTGGACCAATGATGTTCTGTTTGGACAATACATACAGGGTGCTGTTTCTAAGGTTATGGAAGATGCAGGAACTGCCCAATGGCTTCAGGGTCTGGTTGTTGATGGTATCATCGGAGGAGTTGGAGCAGTACTTGGATTTGTGCCGCAAATGTTTATACTGTTCTTCTTTCTGTCTATACTGGAAGACTGCGGATATATGGCAAGAGTGGCTTTTATAATGGACAGGATTTTTAGGAAATTCGGGCTTTCTGGAAAAAGTTTTATTCCACTTTTAGTAAGCTCTGGCTGCGGTGTTCCAGGAATTATGGCCACCAAGACTATTGAAAATGAGAAAGACCGTCGAATGACCATTATGACTACAACCTTTATCCCTTGCGGAGCTAAGCTTCCAGTTATTGCTTTAATTGGCGGGGCTATGTTTCCTGGGGTAATCTGGATGGCACCGGCTATGTATTTTATGGGAATCGCTGCGGTAATCTTTTCAGGAATTACCCTTAAGAAAACAAGAATGTTCGCCGGAGATGCAGCGCCTTTTGTAATGGAACTGCCTCAGTATCATATGCCTGCAGCTAAAGGTGTTTGGATTCATATGTGGGAAAGAGGAAAGTCTTTCATTATTAAAGCTGGTACTGTGATCTTTGTAGCTTGCGCAGCCATATGGTTCTTATCAAACTTTGGTTTCGGCTCTGATGGCTTTGGAATGGTCGACCAGAATAAAAGTCTGCTTGCAGCATTAGGCACTGCTGCAGCACCAATTTTCGCACCACTTGGCTTTGGTAACTGGAAGGCAGCTGTTGCAACAATTTCAGGATTGGTTGCAAAAGAAAATGTAGTTGGAACTTTCGGTGTACTTCTTGGATTGGGAGCAGATGTGGCAGAGGATAACACAGGTCTGATTGCACAACTTGGTATTATGTTCCCTTACGGATCAGCAGCATTAGCATTCCTGCTATTCAATCTGCTTTGCGCACCGTGCTTTGCTGCTATAGGTGCTATCAGAAGGGAAATGAACAGTGCGAAGTGGACCTGGTTTGCTATTGGATATCAGACAACTCTTGCATACGTTGTTGCTCTAATCGTTAACCAGCTGGGCGGTATCATATTTGGAGGTCTTACATTTGGTATCGGTACAGTGGTGGCTATAATATTACTTGCAGTAATGGTATTTTTACTGGTAAGACCCGCTCAGAAAGAAAGAGGTGTAAAGGTATGCTGTCAACAATCATAATCAGCGGCGTTTTAGCCGTAATGGCTTTCCTGGCATTAAAACACTTGGTTAAAAATGCAAAGGCTGGAAAGTGTGCAGGGTGCAGTGGCTGTGGGAGTTATGGCAAAGAAGATGGATGTAGCTGCTGTAGTATGGAACAACATAAACATAACTAATAATAAGGGTGGCAGTTTTAGCCACCCTAAAAAATAGCAATTAAGTTAGCTAAAGCTAACTCTGCCAAAACAAAACGTATTACATAATTTAAAAGGGGATTCGCATATGCTTGAAAAACTGATTATTGAAAATTGTGCTCCCACACTGGCCAATTTAAAAACGGGAGAGATTGTTAACTATAAATTCAAAAAATATCAAAAGGCTAAAGATGACATCTACAGGCTGAACAGAAAGATGCAATTAAAAGGGGTCAGTATAGAAATTTTAGCAGAAAGAGAGAAAAGTTTTTTGCTTTACGTTTACCGGGGAAAAAGGCTTATATGTGATTTATCCTGTCCAATAGCAAAAAAACTCTTAGAAATGCAGGGATATTTTTCGGAGGATATTACAGGGGCAATAAACAGATTACGGGTGAGAATAAACTGCAGCAGGTCAGGAAACAAATTTCCCCATGAGATTGGGCTCTTTCTAAGCTATCCACCTCAGGATGTAAAGGAGTTTATTGAGAACCAGGGCAAAAACTGCAGATCCTGTGGATATTGGAAAGTTTATGGGGAAGAAAAGGAAGCAGCTTTAATGTTTGCTAAGTTTGATAAATGCAGAGCTGTATATAAAAAAATGTGCAGTGAAGGCGCAGGCATTAATAAGCTGACAGTTGCATGCTAGAAAAAAGAAAGGATAAGGTAGAAACAAAATGAAAAAAATGGCAGTAGTTTACTGGAGTGGAACAGGTAATACAGAGAAAATGGCAGAGGCAGTCTATCAAGGGGGAAAATCTGCAGGGGCTGAGGTTATCTTATTTAATGTTAATAATTTTGCAGGTGATCAAACCAATGGATTTGACATAATCGCCTTTGGCTGCCCCTCTATGGGAGATGAGGTTTTAGAGGAAACAGAGTTTCAACCGCTATACAATAATTGCAAAAGTAAATTAGCCGGTAAAACAGTTGGACTTTTTGGTTCTTACGGATGGGGAGACGGTGAATGGATGAGGAACTGGGAACAGGACATAACGGAAGCCGGTGCTTTATTGCCACAGGGGTATCTGATTATAAACGAAACACCAGATGAAGAAGGATTGGAAAGCTGCAGAAACTATGGGTTAAATCTAGCAAAATAAGAAAAAGGAAGAATATATGAGTGTAGTAATAGTAGGTGGTAACGAAAGAATGGTTACACAATATAAGGGGATTTGCAAAGACTTCGGGTATAAAGCGAAGGTCTTTGCTAAAATGACTACAGATCTGAAAAGGAAAATAGGCACACCTGACCTGATTATATTATTTACCAATACGGTTTCACATAAGCTTGTGAATAGCGCCGTTCAGGAAGCAGAAAGATGCAATTCCGATATTATCCGATGTCATAGCAGTAGTTCCTGTGCTTTAAAAAAAGTGCTGGAGATGCACTGCAATGAGAATTGCTGCAAGAAATGTGGGATGATAAACTGTGATTTATCATGATTTAATTGACAGTATTGTAGCAGCTCTGGAAGCCCGGGATCAGTATACAGCTAATCACTCAAGGCGTGTCAGTGATATGACAGAACAGGCATGTATCGCGTTAGGCATGAAGGAAGAGAAATACGAGCATATTCATATTGCAGCACATGTACACGATATTGGTAAAATAGGGATTCCAGATGCAGTTCTTTCAAAGCCGGGCAGACTGGATGAGGAAGAGTGGGCATATATAAAGAACCATCCACAGATTGGAGCAGATATTTTAAGTAAGTCCAGAACTCTTCAACCTCTGGCAGAAATTGTGCTGCATCATCACGAAAGCTGGGATGGAACAGGATACCCATCAGGTATAAAAAGTTTTGATATTCCATGGGGGGCACGGATTATTTCAGTCTGCGATTCCATTGATGCTATGATGAGCAATCGTGTATATAGAGAAGCTTTGTCAGGTGATAAATGCAAAAGAGAAATTAGCAGGCTGGCGGGAAAGCGATATGACCCAGATATTGCACAATGTATCTTGAATCAATGGGATAAAATAGTAAAACCAGTATATGCAAATCCACTTAGTCTTTAGTCTATAGATATTATAATACTCAGCAACTTAAAAAGCCCAAAAGAATTTATCTTTTGGACTTTTTAGTTAACTAAAGTTCGTTTTAAATGAAAGTAGATATCTTAGTGGCAGCTGCCTTTACAGTTTGAATGATCATGGTCGCTGCAATTATGACCATCAGTATGGTCATGATCACAGGTAGCCTGATCAGAAGTACGGAGTTTACCAGCCAGGTATAAAGCAATCTGTTCATCCGCATCTCCTGTAACACCTGAGACTACTTTGATACCAGCTTGTGATAAAGCAGTAATAGCGCCACTGCCAATGCCACCGCAGATTAAAGTTGATATACCATTATCTGCAAGAAAACCAGCTAATGCACCGTGACCTCCGCAATCGGAAGTAATGATATCTTTATTAACTATCTTTCCGTTGAGGATTTCTACAATTTCAAATTGTTCAGTATGACCAAAATGCTGGAAAACCTGCCCCTCATCGTAAGGAACAGCGATTTTGGAGCTTAAGGAGCCTTCGATTATATCAGCAAGACCATCCAGCCATGAACCTTCAAAATCTTCAATCATTCCTTTATCTACTGAAGCAGCCAGATCAGGATTAATAGGAAGCCTTGCAACATTTTTAATGTTATATTCTTCTGCAACTTCCTCGATATGGCTTTCACCAAAGATAGGATACTTTTTCCCACAGTCAGGGCATGTAAAGTATGACATGTTTTCTACTATCCCCAGAATAGGAATATTCATTAACTGAGCCATTTTTACAGCCTTACCCACAATCATGGACACTAATTCCTGAGGAGATGTTACAATGACAATTCCCTCAACAGGGAGTGACTGGAAAACAGTCAGGGGAACATCACCGGTTCCCGGGGGCATATCTATAAACATAAAATCAACGTCTCCCCAGATAACATCGGACCAGAACTGTTTTACGGTTTCTGCCACTATAGGGCCCCGCCATACTACTGGATCGGTATCATCTTCCAGCAGTGAATTTACAGATATAGTACGAATGCCTGTTTTAGTATCAACCGTCAGAATGCCAGCTTCGGTGCCTGCAGCCTTTTCATTGAGACCAAAGGCTTTTGGTATAGATGGTCCTGTTATATCTGCATCCAGTATGGCAGTACAATACTTCCTTCTTTGCATGGTAACGGCCAGAAGAGATGTAACCAGTGATTTACCAACGCCACCCTTACCACTGACAACGCCAATAACTTTTTTAACACTGCTTAATTCATTTGCCTCTGCAAGAAAGCTCTGGGGAGCTGTTCTGTCTTTGCAATCTGAACTGCAGCTTCCACATCCGTTTGAACAATCACTCATTTTTCAATCTCCTTTAATTTATAATTTAGTATTTTAATTAAAATTTCTTATGGCATTTATTTTTGCAGCCCTGGCTGCATCCTGCTTGAAAATTTTCACAAAGTGTATAATCCCGCCTGCGATTGTCAGCAATTTGCCATGGACAAGGGAATCTGCAAGCTTTTTTCGTGCATCATTATATATTCCCTGAACTGTGGTTCTTGCAATACCCATCTGATTAGCGCACTCCTCCTGTGTGCATCCCTCTAAGTCCATAAGACGAATGGATTCATATTCGTCGATAGACATCTGAACAATCTGGCTGTCAGAAGTGAGCAAGGGAGCTGCCCCGGTATTTAAACTCCCGTCAGAATCAATGGGGCCAAAACATTCTGCCACAGGCATACAGCAGACTCGTCTGAACTTACGTGGTCTGGCCATAGTGTACCCTCCTTAAACTGAAAAGTTTCCGACATATGTCATCAACTATATCCATCATATCACCTTTCCTACATATGTCAATTGCTAAAAGGAAAAATCATGGAATTTTTGTTTCAGGAATAACAGGACAAGTACTTTGTTAGCATTACCCTAAATGGAAATTTTATAGGGGGAGCACAATTTTAATTGACTAGATTATAGGGATTATGTTAATATAATAAATATGAAATTAAATGTATTAATAAGCAGCTAAAATGAAAAAGCCATCACGTTCTTGTTATATTGACATGAGGTGATGGCTTTTTTATCAAGGGAAAAGGTAGGTTTATGAAGAACAAGATCAAAACAGCAGATGAAGCAGTAAAAGACATTAACGATGGCGCTGTGATTATGGTAGGCGGATTTATGGCCTGCGGAACACCAGAGATATTAATTGATGCTCTGGTAAAGAAAGACGTAAAAAATTTAACTATTATTTGTAACGATGCAGGCGTTCCTGGCAGAGGAGTTGGCAAACTTCTTTCAAATGGTCAGATTAAAACTCTTATTGCATCTCATGTAGGTTTAAATCCAGAAGTTGCACTAAGAATGAATACAGATGTGGAAGAAGATAAGCTGGAATGCATTTTAGTACCTCAGGGAACATTAGCTGAAAGAATCCGTGCCGGTGGAGCAGGACTTGGTGGATTTTTAACACCTACAGGAGTAGGCACAATAGTAGCTGAAGGAAAACAGGTTATAAATGTTCACGGCAGAGACTATTTACTGGAAGAACCACTAACAGCTGAGTTTGCATTAATAAGAGGTTCAGTTACTGATAAGTTTGGAAATACAATATATAATGGCACAACCAGAACATTTAATCCAATGATGGCAACTGCTGCAGAACATGTTATTGTAGGAGCATGTGAGATTGTTGAGGTAGGAGAAATTGATCCAAATAATGTAGTTACTTCAGGAATATTTGTAGAATCTATAGTAGGAGGAGAAAAATCATGGGAGATATAAAGGCTAGAATTGCAAAAAGAGTGGCAAAAGAATTAAATGACGGAGATGTAGTAAATCTTGGAATTGGGCTTCCAACAATGGTTGCCAATCATCTTCCTGAAGGCGTGGAAATCGTGCTGCAATCAGAAAATGGTATTATGGGCATGGGAGCTGCTCCTGAAACTGGAAATGAAAATGTAGATGTTGTTAATGCTGGAGCACAACATGTAACTATTAATCCGGGCGGACAGTTCTTTGATAGTGCTACTTCATTTGGCATCATCAGAGGTGGACATGTAGATGCAACAATTTTAGGTGCATTACAAGTAGATAAAGAAGGCAATCTGGCTAACTGGATAGTACCTGGAAAAATGGTACCTGGTATGGGCGGTGCCATGGACTTAGTAGTTGGTGCCAAGAAAGTAATTGTTGCAATGCAGCATACTCAGAAGGGAAATCATAAAATACTTGAAAAATGTAGCCTTCCTTTTACAGCATTAAATGTTGTTGATTTAATTATTACGGAGATGGGTGTTATGGAAGTAACTCCTGAAGGTTTGGTATTAACAGAATTACATCCAGATTTTACTGTAGAGGAGATTCAGGCAGCTACAGGGTGTGAGTTAATTATTTCTGAAAACCTGGGAGAAATGGTAGAACAATAATAATCTTAATAATCTGATTAAAAAATTAAGGGGTTGTTGCAAAATGCAGCAGCCTCTTTATTTATTCTAATGAGGAGGATTAGGCAGCCAAACTCAGGTCACCAAATTCCCAATATGAGAGTGAAAAGCATAAGTATGCTCTCTATTGTTAATAAATGCTAATTTGTGGGGATTTTATTACTAAAGATCTTAATTTGACGAAGCGCTACAAGGCAATGATAAGAAAAAAAGTTTTTTGTGCTTAAAATGATAAAAAACAAAATCTTCGGTAGCATTTTGGGCAAAAACTACCGTATTTTATGAAAGCTGAAACTTTATGGTAGCCATTTTAATAAAAAAGCTAACAAAGTGTTAAAACTAATGGGTAAAGATACAAAAAGCTACCGGGATTTAAGTAAAAATGATAATCTCGGTAGCACCAACAGTATAAAAGGTTTCATGTTCTCCCTCCTAAGCAACAAGTCATTTTATTTTATTATTTCACTTGTCTGCCTAGAAGAGCGCATATCATTATTTTGCAACAGCCCCTTTTTTAGTTAAGATATCCGACGGCCCGGTTACGGCCCATTCTCTTCGCTTTGTATAAGCCTTTATCAGCCATATTTATTAAATCTTTATAATTGTAAGAGTTGCATGTATTTGATTCAGCAAAACCAATGCTTACCGTAATAATGCCCTCAGGGGATTCTTTAAATGGAATCTGCAGATACTTTACAGCTTTTAAAATGTCCTGGCATATTAAACTGATTTCATCGAAATCATATTCCTGACCCAGAGCAATAAACTCTTCTCCTCCATAACGGAAAATTTTTAAACCATATGGCTTAAAAAAAGAAGAAAAGCACCTGCCGAGTTGCTTAAGACAAGCATCTCCTTTCTGGTGACCATAACAGTCATTATATTTCTTAAAATAGTCTATATCAATCATGATTACCACAGTTAAAGAGTGGAGACCATAATTGGCATCCCAGTTATCAAGGGTATCCGACAGTTTACGGCGGTTAGAAAGAGAAGTCAGTATATCTGTATCCCGCTGTTTGGTCAGAATTCGTTGCATCTCAATGTTTTCTATGCGGATGGAAGCCATAATATGACCGACTATAAGGCCTATGATGCAGAAAACGATGCAATTGGTTATGTCTACTTCTGCAATTGTAAAAGGCTGGTATAAAAAAGATACTGTACCAAAGACCACTGACATAAATATTACAATACTGTTTATACGCCATCTCTTATCTAATATGAGTATTGGAGCCATAAGAAGAAGACACATGAAAGTGACGCTTACAGATCTTGGAGGGACAAAGATGCCAAGATATATAGCAGAAATAAATCCATATACTAAATAAAAATATATTACTGGTAAAACCAGATTTATATGCTTTGGGGTAATAAATCTGGATAGAAGATAAACCACTGAGGATATCAAGGCACCAATCCCATAAAAAGGTACTAATAAAAGTTCAGAAGTAATTGAACTTATGATAAACAAAAGTGCCCATATTATTGCTACAATAAAGGACAGATGCTTAAGTATATTATTATTAATTTTAGAAATTTCATGATAATTGCGGATAAATATATTATTTCTGGTCATTATACGTTAGTTCCTCTGATACTTAGTCTATTATGGAGTATATCATTTAAAAGCCCAATCTGCAATGAATCTCTCTTTTAATTTTATAAATTTGAAGTATGGATTAAATAATGATAAAATAATGATGCCATAATTAATAATAAATGCTTTCAAGGAGGTCCATCATGCCTTTTAATTCTTTTGAAAATTACCCCATGTCATGGAAACCTTCCATAGATAAATGCCAGAGGGCACTGTACAAAATTTTGGCAGGCCAGCTGGAGGAAGATATAATAAAAGGAAAACTGCTGCCTGGAACAAAGCTGCCCCCCAGAGAGAATTAGCAGACTTCCTGGATATAAATGTAAGTACTGTTTCAAAGGCATTTAAAGCTTGTGAAATAAAGGGCCTGCTTAGTGCAACGGTAGGGAAGGGGACTTATGTTTCCTTTGATGCTTTGTCAAATGTTCGGCTTTTAGCAGAAAATACACCTGTACACATCATACAGATGGGAACCACTGTCCCTGATCATGATGCAAATGAATATATTATGAAAATACTCAGAAACCTGGTAAACGAGCCGGGCAATGAGAAACTATTCAGTTATGCCAGTCCTAATGATACTCTATGGCAGAAAGATGCTGCGGTATTGTGGATGAGAAAATGTGGCTTCAATACGGACAGCCACAGCATTTTATTTGCAAATGGTGGTCAGAATGCTATCACAGGAATACTGACAGGGTTGTTTAAATATGGGGATAAGATTGGCGTGGCCCCTCACACCTATTCGGATATGAAAGCTGCCGCAAATATGCTTGGTATACAATTAGTTCCTGTGAGCTTTATCCAAGAAGAGAATAATGAGTTAAACAGTGAGGCTTTGATTTATGCCTGCAAAAACCATAACTTAAAGGGAATCTATATTATACCAGATCATCAGAACCCCACAACTTACACGATGTCAGTAAAAGCCAGAAAAAAACTGGCGGAGCTGGCAGGTTCTCTGGGACTGGTTATAATTGAAGACGGTACATATCATTTAATGAGTACACCTAAAAGGGCTATAGCTGATTTCGCACCGGAAAATACCATTTATATTGTGAGTTTGTCAAAGGCCATTGCCCCAGGATTAAGACTGGCATATGTGTCAGCACCAGATCAGTTTAGAATGCAGATATCAAATGCGTTGTATAATATAAATATTACCGTTTCACCATTAATGGCCGGATTAGCTGCACGTATGATTATCTCGGGGCAGGTGGAAAGTGTGCTGGACACACACAGGAAGAAAAACATTCTTAGGAATGAATTGGTAAATAAATATTTATCCGGATATGACTGCCGGGGTGAAGATACCGGAATATTTCGGTGGCTCATGCTGCCAAAGCAGATTACCGGTGCTGATTTTGAGGTCCTTGCATTTAAACATGGGGTTCAGGTTTATGCAGCAGAAAGATTTGCAGTTGGAAATACTATTCCGGAAAAGGCAGTAAGAGTAGCTGTGTGCGGAACAGAGACCCTGGAGGAATTAGAACAGGGTTTAAAAGTTTTAACGGAACTATTAAATTCATTATAAGAGTATAAAAAATATAAATAGAAAATAAAATTGTATGCCATACATTTAACAAATTGTATGGCGTTATTTTATATGATAATATAACTTATTATAGAAAAAATCACAGATTAGGAGGACTACTGGTTTTGAAAAATTTTAGTTTTGCAGTAAAGGAAATTATACCCATAATGTTTGAATACATATTTGTTGGGATTGCTTTTGGAATGCTTTTAAATGATGCAGGTTATAATGCTGTATGGGCGTTCATTTGTGGCTTTTTTATTTATGCCGGGTCCATGCAGATTGTTATGATATCTCTGATGACATCTGGTGTACCTTTATATATGATTGCGGTTATGACTTTTTTTATTAATGCAAGGCATATCT
The DNA here is from genome assembly GCF_010120715.1 of Aminipila terrae. NCBI lineage: Bacteria > Bacillati > Bacillota > Clostridia > Peptostreptococcales > Anaerovoracaceae > Aminipila > Aminipila terrae. The sequence goes on along the minus strand of NZ_CP047591.1, from coordinate 1,039,211 downwards.
TTTATGGGCTGGGATTTGTAAATAAATTTCGTAAAATGGGATGGAAATATCCGTATATGGTATTGACCATGACGGATGAAACGTATTCCATCCGATGTAATATAAAATATCCGGAGGAAGTGGATGAACAGAAGGTAGATTTCTATATCGCTTTGCTGCCCCATTTATTGTGGACCGTAAGCTGTGTTATAGGGGCTATGCTGGGTGGAATACTCCATTTCGATATGACAGGCATAGAATTTTCAGCCACCGCTTTTTTTGTTACGGTGTGCGTCAATCAGTGGACACAGTTTGGCTCTCGCATTCCAGCAGTTGCGGGACTTATCAGTGCAGTTTTGTTCTATATTATACTTGGGGCAGACAATTTTTTACTGCCAGCCTTGTCAGTCAGTCTAGTGGTACTTATTATAATGAAAGATAAGGTTATGCTGCAGATGGGAGGAATGCAGGATGTCAGATAATATGAATTACTTTATTTTAATCATTGCAGTAGTTGCTATAGTAACCTGGCTTACCCGTGCGATTCCATATATGCTGTTTGGGGGCAGAAAGAACTTCCTGAGACCGTTGAGTATCTGGGAAATGTTCTGCCTGCTTCTATTATGATCATTCTGGTGATTTACTGCCTTAGAAATATTAACTTCACCGCCTTCCCTTTTGGGGCAGCAGAATTGATTTCTGTAGGTGTTGTGATTGCAGCCCAGGTCATCCGGAAGGACAGTATCATAAGCATGGTATTGGGAACAGCCTGTTATATGATTTTGATAAGGACGGCATTTCCGGCTTAGAAACTTCCGACTTAGAATAGTGAACTTAATAATAATTTAATTTTTCCTTAACACAAAAAACATATTACCATGATAAAATAAAGTGATTATTATATATAGATGCAAAAATGGTTTGCTGTCGGATGTGGAGGCAGCAAGGAGAAAGAAGAGGAAAAATATGAATAAGAAACAGATAACATTTGAGGACATCAAAAATAGCGTAGAGATTTCTACCTATATAAAAAAAGGAAATGACTTGCTGGGAGCAATAGGCTTCACTGAACATGGATTTGCCCATGCAGGAAAGGTAGCAGAAAGAGCAGCAGAGATACTTACTGTTCTGGGTTATGACGAGAGAACCATAGAACTTGCTAAAATAGCAGGATATATACATGATATTGGGAATTGTATAAACAGACATGACCATGCTCAGAGCGGAGCAGTTATGGCATTCAGAATTTTAGACCGTATGCAGTTTGATGCAGAAGAGCTGGCAGATATAATAGGAGCTGTTGGAAATCATGATGAAGGCACAGGAGTGGCATTCAGTCCGATTTCTGCAGCATTGATACTGGCAGATAAATCAGATGTAAGAAGAAGCCGCGTACGATATAAGAACAGGAATGAGGAAAAGCTGTCAGAGGACATACATGATCGTGTAAATTATGCTGTTCATCACACTCATTTGACAGTAAATACAGAACAAAAATCCATTTTACTGGAATTAAATATTGACACTGAAATCAGTGCAGTAATGGAATACTTTGAAATATTCCTTACCAGAATGATTATGTGTCGTAATGCCGCTAAGTTCCTGGGGCTATCCTTTGAGCTCAGTGTTAATAATATCAGATTACTATAAGACTACTTATCTGATGTTCCAAGGTTAAAAAGAAAGCTGTCTCCAGTGGGGAGACAGCTTTTTTCTGCTCTTAAATGGATAAAAGAACAAGTTTATAAGGGTATAATCTCAAACTAGTAAAGGATAAGGACATTTTTTGTGTTTTTTTTGGTATAAATGATTGCTGATTTTACATTATCCCAAGGGTTAATTGACAGAGCTAATACATAAGACTAATATTTAAGTCGAAAGGGATTTCATAGAAATTAGTGGAAAGCAACAAAATATAAATCCCTGCTCACGGAGCGTAAGCCTAGTGCTCCGAAAAATGCAGAATTGCAGATATTTTTTCACAATTCAAAATAAAAGGTACAAAAGGTTTGACGAAAAAAAGTTTTGGGTATATAATATGTATACAAGATACAGAATACGAGAGATAAACAAAACAAAAATTTCGGATTCTTTTTTTTCAAAAGGAATTTGTATACAATATACAAGCAACAATACAGCATCATGTGCTGCATACAATTGCCGATAAGAATCAATAAAAGTAAAAAAGATAAAGTAACATAATAGTTAATATATTTCAACATTACAGATTCATTATGATGCATTTCAACGTATAAAGTATGGCAATAATAAATAAATAGCAGATTAATAAAGCAGAAATGTTGATATCATCAGTATTTCTGCTTTTATTTTTGAGAATTCATAAACCTCATTATATAGATTTAATACAATAAAGCGAAATAGCACTAAATAGTTATCACACCACATGTTAATATTTAGAATTGCGGATATTTATATGGTGGTATGTAATATTATTACATATAAATAAATTATTATAAGCATAGTTATAAAATAACAAAGATACTATTGTATGGGAAAAGACAGATTAATCTGTTGTGTTTTTAAGGAATATAATTTGCTGGATAAGTTTCTGGGAGGAAGGCTTATACAGCGTTATATTAAAATGCGGGTTTCCTTAAGAGGGAAAGGATGGCTTGCATTTACATAATTAATTTCCCTTTCATGAACTATATTTAAGGAGGATAGGAATGAACAACGACAGTAGTAATTCAGGCACAAAACAGCTCGGCTTTATAAGGCTGACTGGTATCATCATCGGTTCCACCATTGGTGGCGGCGTATTCAGTATGGCCGGCGATATGGCAGCAAAAGGCGCAAACACTGCAGCTGTATTGACAGGATGGGCCATCTGTGGTGTAGGTATGTTTGGTCTTATGATGTGTTTCTTTGGACTGAACAGGCTTAGACCAGATCTGACAAACGGTATTTATAGTTATGCAAGAGAAGGTTTTGGAGACTTTGTAGGCTTCAACTCCGCATGGGGCTATTGGATAAGTGCTCTGCTCTGCAATGTGGCTTATACGACGCTTTTATTTGCAGCGATAGGCTATTTTTTCCCGGTTTTCGAGAAAGGCAATAATTTAATTTCAATTGTTTGCGCATCCGCAGTTATATGGTTTTTAAATTTTTTAGTTTTAAGAGGTGTAAAAGAAGCCACCGCAATCAATATCGTTACTACAATTGCAAAAATAATTCCAATTTTCATTTTTATTTTGGCTGTGATTGTTATCAGGGCATTTGATCCTGCGATTTTCATGTCAAACTTCTGGGGAGAACAGGGAGGACCTGCTTTCTTAGATCAGGTTAAAGGAACTACAGGAGCAACTGTGTGGGCATTTATCGGAGTGGAAGGAGCTGTTGTTGTCTCTGCCAGAGCCAAGAAATCTTCCGATGTAGGTAAAGCTTCTATGGTTGGTTTCCTGGGGCTATTATCCATTTATTTATTAACTTCTATTCTGAGCATGGGCATCATGACCAGAGCAGAACTTGCTGAATTGGGAAATCCACCAATGGCAGCTATATTTCAATCAGTAGTGGGCCCTTGGGGCGGTGCTCTAATTAATCTGGGTGTAATTCTTTCTCTTGCAGGAGCACTTTTAGGCTGGACTATCATAGCCGCAGAAACTCCTTTCATGGCCGCAAAGCTTGGGGTTTTCGCTAAAGCATTTGCAAAAGAGAATGAACAGGGATCACCATCCTTTTCCCTGTTTATGACCAACGGAATCATCCAGCTGTTCCTGATTATAATCTTCTTCCAGGCATCTACATACCAGATTTTCTACAATTTATCAGCCAGCATGATTATGATTCCATATCTGCTTTCTGCTATGTATTATCTGAAAGTAGTTTTGAAAAAAGAAGGTTTGGAATCTCACACGGGTTCACAGCTTTTTGCAGCAAGAGTATTTTCAATACTGGGAACTGTTTATGGAGCATGGATGCTTTATTCCAGTGGAGTGATGAGCTTACTGTTTACGACTCTTCTGTATGCACCAGGTATTATCATTTACATAAAGGGTAAGAAGGAAAAGAATGAAGTGGCCTTCAGCAATCCAGTTAATCTGGCTCTTGCCATTATACTTGCAGCCTTAGCAATTCTTGCAATCGCTTTAATGGCAATGGGTATATATAGTCCTTTATAAAAAATAATTCTTAGCTAAATCAATCAGAGGCCTCACACTATGTGTGAGACTTCTGATATGCTGCTGCACCCCCCAGAGGATCAAAAAAACCTTCTCTGGGGGTGTTTTATAAAAAAAGAAATAAATCTTGTTTAAATAGAATTTTTATGGTATAATTATTTAGTATATATAAATTATAACAATTATGGATTAATTTATTTTTGACAACACTTCTTTGATTTTATTTAAAGAGAGATGTCTCTGATTTTGAGATCCCAATAAAACAAAGGAGGTTAGTGTTATGGCTGACAAAACAATTACATGCAAAGATTGCGGAGCAGAGTTCGTTTTTACTGAAAATGAGCAGGCGTTCTATAAAGAAAAAGGATTTGAAAACGAACCACAAAGATGCCCTGCATGCAGAGCAGCTAAGAAACAGCAAAGAAATAATAGTAGAAATAACGGAAAAAGATACTAATAATTATTCTTACTATAAGTGATAAAAGTGGATTAAATAATCCACTTTTATTTTTTAAAAAAACAGGAGGTATTCAGTTATCGGTAATAAAAAAATGAAATGCGTATAAACAATGAAATAAATGATAAAGAAATCAGACTTATTGATGAGGATGGTACTATGCTAGGAATTGTACCCGTCCCGGCGGCATTAGAATTAGCTTTTGAAAAGGATCTGGATTTGGTGGAAATCTCTCCAAATGCTGTTCCGCCCGTATGCAAAATAGTTGACTACAATAAAACTATGTATGAAAAGGCTAAAAAAGAGAAAGAAGCCAAGAAGGCTCAAAAAGTGGTTATCATTAAAGAGGTAAGACTTTCTGCAAAAATTGATGAACATGATTTAGAGGTGAAAAGTAAAAGTGCTTATAAATTTCTATCAGAGGGCAGTAAGGTAAAAGCTAGTATTCGATTTAAGGGTAGGCAGCAGAAATATACAACGGATGGATTAGATGTGCTTTTAAAATTTGCTGATTTAATAAAAGAAGTTGGAACTGTTGAGAAGGCAGCTGCCCTTGATGGCAGAACTATGACTATGATTATAAGTCCTAAGAAGCAGGACACTGTTTAGGAAAAACATGACACCTTGGAAAAATCCAGGGTGTTTTTGCTGCTCAGAAAATTTAATTGTAGATGTAAATGTTTTGACGTGGTTGCAATGGTAGTTTATACTTATAATTTAAGTAGAGAAAAACTACCATTGATGGTTTTTATTATTAATATTCAGGAGGATAAGAGAACATGAAAAACAGACAGATTATTATGAGCCAGGTAATGCTTCCAAATCAGGCTAATGTGGCAGGAAATGTACATGGCGGTGAAATAATGAAGTTTATGGATACAACAGCTGGAGCTGTAGCAACAAAATATTCCAAAAGCAATTGTGTTACAGCCAGAGTAGATGAACTGGAATTTCATCTTCCAATATTTGTAGGGGCACTGGTTACCTGCACAGCAACCGTAGTATATGTGGGAAATACTTCAATGGAGGTATTTGTAAATGTTGAAGTAGAGGACTTAGAATCAACCAGTGGTCCGCAGAAGGCATTATCTGCATATTTTACTATGGTGGCAATGGGCAGAAATGGAAAACCTCAGGTGGTTCCGGAATATATACCAGAAACAGAAGAAGAAATAAAAGAACATGAAGCAGCTAAAGTCAGAATTGAAGAACATAAGACAAAAAAATGAGAAAGTCAAAATAAATTGGATGTGAGATTGTGAACAGTAAGCTTCACCTTGAAAAGCGTATTTTAAAAATATCTATGGCGGGCAGTATTCTGTTTATGCTGGCAGAAGGGGTAATGGCATATATTACCCGGTCTAATTCAATCCTGATGGACTGTCTGTTTGATACAGCAGACCTGATTATGATAGGACCTTTTTTACTGCTGATACCCTTATTATATAAACCGGTTACAGAAAAACGCCCCTATGGATATTCTCAGGTAGAATCTCTTTTTGTAATAATTAAGTGCAGCATTCTGGTTGTCATAACAGCACAATTGGTTTTCTACAGTGTTCATATTATATTAAGGGGCGGGAATCATGTAAATGCAGGAATTATTGCAGTATTTGAAATGACTTTGTCTGCAGCATGTATCGTAATATATGCTATTTTAAACCATTACAATAATATCTTTTCTTCACCTTCCATTAAAGCGGATCTTTATATGTGGAGAATGGATATCATAAGCAGCCTTGGGGTGGGTTTGGCTTTTATTGCACAAAGCATTATGGAAGAAACAAAACTGGACTGGCTGATTCCGTATGTTGACCCATTAGTTGCAATCATAATGGCAATTGCTTTTCTAATCGAACCGGTTAGAATGATTATCGGAGGTATCAAAAACCTGATACTTTTTGCACCAAATGCTGAAATAATGGACTTAATCAGGAATGTAACCAACAAACACCTGGAGAATTACCCTTATACGGTAAGCTTTCTTGATGTAATTCAGACGGGAAGGAAAGCCTGGGTAGAAGTTTATATTAAAGCTGAAAGTGATCAGATAAGTATAAGCCAGCTGAAAAAGGCCCACGACGAAATAAAAAAAGAACTGAAGCAAAATTTCGATCAAATATATGTAGAGTTAATACCGGAAAGTTTTGATTAGATAAAATGTAACATATAGGAGCAACGTTATGAGTGAAATATTATATCTGGAGTGTTATTCTGGTATAAGCGGGGATATGACAGTAGGAGCGCTGTTGGATCTGGGAGCAGACTGTAAAGTACTTGAAAAAACTCTTCAAAGTATAAACTTGGAAGGATATCATCTGCACTTTGGAAGAACCAGGAAATGTGGAATTGATGCATACGATTTTGATGTTCATTTAGCCCACGAAGGGCTACATGAACACGTAAAAGAGCATGAACATGAACATAGTTCAAATCACCATCACGCTCATGTTCACAGAAATATAAAGGATATCTATAATATAATAGAAAGCATGCAGGCAAGTGAAAGAGTAAAAGCATTATCCAAAAGAATGTTTGATATTGTAGCAGAGGCTGAAGCAAAAGCTCATGGTATTTTAATTGAAGAAGTGCATTTTCATGAAGTGGGGGCCATTGATTCTATTGTGGACATCATTAGCGTGGCAGTGTGCATTGAGAATCTGGGAATAGATCAGGTAATCCTGTCAACTTTATGGGATGGTCAGGGTTTTGTTAAATGCCAGCATGGAGTCATTCCTGTGCCAGTACCTGCAACTGTAAATATTGCTCAAAAGTATGCTCTTAAATTAAAATTGACAGATAATGAAGGAGAGATGGTTACTCCTACAGGAGCAGCTATTGCAGCAGCGTTAAACAGTGGTAAACAGCTTCCTGAAAATTATTTAATAAAGAGAATCGGTCTTGGCGCAGGAAAGAAAGATTTAAAAAATGCAAACATTCTCAGAGCCATGATAATTGAAGACTCCATTGAAAATTGTAAAAACACTGAACCCAATGAAGAACCGGATGAATTGTGGAAACTGGAAACCAACATTGATGACTGCACTGGAGAAGCCATGGGATTTACTTTGGAACGTTTACTGGAAGCTGGTGCAAATGATGCCTGGTATACTCCTGTTTATATGAAGAAAAACAGACCGGCTTATATGCTGCAGGTTTTATGCAGTGAGGAACAGATTGAGCAGATGCAGGATATTATTTTTTCACATACAACAACTGTAGGGATTCGTAGAAACAAAGTTCAGAGAACTGTTCTCGAACGAGAATTGAAGCACTTGAAAATGCCTTATGGGGATGTGACTGTAAAAGTATGCCAGCATAAAGAACATATTTATTTTTATCCAGAGTATGAAGATGTGAAGAAAATCTGCGTAGACCACCATAAAAAATATAAGGAAGTATATCAGGAAATAATTGAATTTTGCAAGTATAGTGGAAATCTCTGATTTGGGGTTTTCACTTTTATTTTTTGGATAAAATAGTGATTAAAATATATAGCAAAAGTCATAATAAATGAATTATAATTGTTAATAAACAGTTAATAAATAAGATATATAATGTTAAAAACTATGCTTTAGAATAAAAAATGTCAGAAGGAGTTAAGTGCGACAGGGAAAATAGATATGCACTTGCTACTGGGACTAGAGATTATAATATAAAAACAAATAGGAGGTATTGGGATGAAGAAATTTAATTTTAAGGGACGAAAGCATGTAGTAACAGCTACATGCCTGTTGGTAGGGATGTTCGTGCTGACCACAGCTGTATATGCCAACTATGATGATGCAAGAGGGTATACAAATTATAAGGATGCAGTTAAAGATCTGGTATTTAACCAGAATAACTTTTCAGCAAATGGAGAGATGACTGTATTAGTTGATGGTAAAGAGATGGCCTCTATGAAAGGGGATTTTAATCTGGATGGCAAAGACTATTACTTCAAGACAGTAAGTCAGGACAATTTAAGTAACAGGGATAATAAATACGAGAATATACAAGTTACCAAAGATGGAAAGACATTTTATTATTATCCGAAAACTAATTCATATACAGTATCAGATGCTAATAAAGATTTCAGACCAGATATGAGTGATCCCACAGTTAAAAAGGGTGTAAGGTTTGCAGAACTGTTTGCTGATACTATGGTTGGAGATTTAAAAAATAACTTTGTTCTTAAGTCAAAGGATGGGGACAACAGAACTTATTCTGTTAATGTGTCAGGAAGCCAGATTCCTGAAGTTGTAAACGCTGGAATATCACTTATGTTTACTGCAGCCAACAACGACAATGGAAGCTCTTATGATGTTCTGTATGAAAACTACCAAAAGTCACTGGCAGCGTACTATAAACAGCAGACAGGTAAAGAAATGACTCAGGATGTTTACAATAGCTGGAATAAAGAGATGGAAAAAATTAATGGGGATTTCAGTAAGAAGTATTATGATATTCTGAGTGCAAAGGGATCAGGGGTAGTGTATGTAAAAGCAGACGGAACTTATGAATACTATCAGACTTATGACCAATATGCAAAGAATGCAAAGACAGAAGTGATTAATGACCGTAACATCATGAAGCTGTTAGGTAATGATCCTTATATTGATAGTGCTTCCTGTAACTTTACTCTTAATAAAGAAGGAAAACTGATCGAAAATCAAATGGAAGCATCCATGGCGGGTGTTGACAGTAAGGGTGAAAAGCATACCATTACCATGAAAGCAAACTACAAAATCACAGATTACGGAAAGACAAAGGTTGAAGCATTTGATACAACAGGGAAAACCAAAGAAAATTAAAATAAACTGATTTATATGGGCAGGCGGGTCTGGTTACAGGCCTGCCATTGCCTTGTTGTAATTTGCAAAATTTAGAAGGGGACTTATATATATGGAAAAAATACTTGAGGTTAACCAGCTTACTAAATTATATAAAAATGGAAGAGGAGTTAAAAATATATGTTTTTCAATTGAAAAAGGCGATGTTGTAGGACTACTGGGACCAAACGGATCAGGAAAAACTACGATTATGAAAACCATTATGGGACTGACTCATGGAAGTGAGAACAGCGTTACCGTATTTGGAAATGATGTGGAAATGGATGTAGAAACAACATTGAAAAAAGTTGGGGGATTAATTGAAAGACCGGCTATTTTTGAAAATCTATCAGCCAGAGATAATTTAAAGATGATGGCCAGATATTATCCAGCTGTAGACGATGCCAGAATACAGCATGTAATGGAGGTTGTCAGAATCAGTCAGTATCAGAAAGAAAAATGCGGAAAATTTTCCTTGGGTATGAAACAGAGACTGGGGCTGGCTCTGGCTATTTTATCAGATCCGGAACTGGTCATACTGGATGAGCCAACCAATGGACTGGATATTGAAGGGACGGTAGAAATAAGAGAGATTATAAAGAAGATGGCGGCAGAAAAGGGAACCTCTTTTTTAATTGCCAGCCACCTTGCACCCGAAATTGAGAAAACCTGCAATAAAGTAGCTATTGTTCATGATGGTGAATTGTTATCCTTTGAAACAATGGAAGAAGCATTGCGGTTAAATCCTACTCTGGAAGATTATTTCTTATCTAAAGTAAAGGATAAGAGAGGCTCCGTAGTGATTTAATGAATGGGAAGAATGGAGATTAATGAAATGTACAGGAGGAATGTTCGGTGACAATATTTATTGCAAGTTTAAAAAATGAGTTAATGAAAATCTTTACAAGAAAGAAATTTTTTGTATTACTAATCATAGAAATAATTATTTGTATTTTATGTGGAGGGGTAAATTATCTGATTGGTAAAGCCTCAGCAGGGGCTGTTTCTACCTCTTTAATGCTATCTAATATGCCCATGAACATGCTGTCATTTTTTATTCAGATATATATACCTCTTATGATATTTATGGCTTCTTGTGATTTGTTTGCCTCTGAAATGCAGGATGGAACCATAAGGGCATCTTTTATGAGGCCTGTCAGCCGGTTTAAATTGTTTGCTTCAAAAGTCACAGGAATTACTATCATGGCAGTAATTTATTTAGCAGTATTATTTGTATTGACTACGATTATTAGATTTATTGGTGGCGCTGGAAATGCATCGGCAACAGGTATTTTGGAGAGCTTTTTTGCGTATTTTCTGGATATTTTCCCGCTGATTGTTCTGGTTTTATTTGCCGCCATGTTGAATCAATTTTTGCATAGCCCATCGCTTTCTATTGTAATATGCGTTATAATATATATTGGTTTATATATTTTAGGGATTATAGTACCACAGGCAAGCGGCCTTTTGTTTACGGGATATGCACAGTGGCACAACTTATGGCTGGGAGTGACTCTTCCATTTGTCTCCATGCTTTCCAAGATAGGATTACTTTTGGGATATGGATTGATTTTTGGATGCATAGGTTATTACTTATTTGAAAGAAAAGAAGTGTAAAGAGGAATGAAATCTTTAAGAGGTCGTTTTATAAAAACAACTATATTAATGGCAATAATTTCAACAGCATTGGTAGTTTTTGTTACCTTGCTGTTGTTATTTGTTTTTTCAGTCTGCGAGCCTTATGGTTTTGAACGTATCTGGATTGGAATCAATAGTATGAAGGCGGAAAGCCATGGGGACGGACACTATTTTATGGGATATATTGTTTTATGGGCAATACTTGCCGTGGGAATGGTTTTATTGACTTGTACGTTCCTAAGTGCAAAACTGTCAAGAGATATGCTTAAGGCTATAAAAGAATTACGCCAGGCGGCAGAAAACATTAAAGAAGGAAATCTCAACTTTGAAGTAATGGCCTGCAAAGACCAGGAATTGAATGACTTATGCAATTCCTTCGATGAAATAAGAAAACAGTTAAAGGCAAATGCAGAAAAAGAGTTGCGAAGTAAAGAAGAAAGAAATATGCTGATGGCAAATCTTTCTCATGATATGAGAACCCCCATAACTACCATAAAAGGTTATCTGGAGGGAATTAAAGATGGTGTGGCTAATTCTCCTGAAAAGTTAGATAAATATTTAGACACCATTTATAGTAAGGCTATTGTATTACAGAAGCTAGTAGATAACATGGCTGAGTATTCAGAGCTGGAATTAGGAAAGATGCAGTATGCATTTGAATTTGTGAACATTACAGAATTATTGAACAGTCTTGGAGAAGATTATAAAACAGAAGTACAGGAACAGGGACTGGAAATGAAAGTCAGTATTTTATCCGAAGAACTGACTGTTGTTGGAGATAAAAGCAAGCTAAAAAGAGTATTTGATAACCTGGTTTCAAATGCCATAAAATATAATAAAGAAGAAGGTACTATTTCTATCAGTATGGAAAAGGAAAGGAATGGTGCACTGATTTGCATAAGTGATACGGGAAAAGGTATTAAAGAGAAAGACATAAATAAAGTATTTGATGGATTTTACAGAGGGGATGCAGCAAGAAGCAATATAAAGGGAAACGGATTAGGGTTAGGAATATCCAAACAGATTATTGAAAGTCATCATGGAAAAATATGGATAAAAAGTGAAGAAAATGTGGGCACGGAAGTGTTCATCTATTTGCCTTTAAGAAGCTACTGATTTTAGAATGGAGGAACAGATGAGAGTTTTAGTAATAGAAGATGACAAGAGCATAGCAGAACTTGAACGTGATTATCTTGAGATAAATGGGTATGAGTGCCATATAGCTTCAGATGGTGAAACGGGCCTTACCATGGCATTAAACAATGAATATGCGTTGATTATTCTGGATATAATGCTTCCCGGTATTGATGGTTTTGAGCTTTGTGCAAAGTTCAGAGAACAAAGAGATACTCCGGTGATAATCTTATCCGCAAAGAAAGAAGATATTGATAAGGTAAGAGGTCTTGGACTGGGGGCCGATGATTATATGATTAAACCTTTCAGCCCTAATGAGCTGATGGCCAGAGTAAAAAGCCACATTGCAAGATATGACAGACTGACGGGAAGTGGCGGCAGTAAAGCCGGGCAAAACAGAACGTTAAAAGTAAGAGGACTTGAAATCGACAAAGACAGCCGTAGAGTATTTGTCAATGGGGAAGAAAAGATAATGCCTGCTAAGGAGTATGATTTATTATTATTTTTAGCAGAAAATCCTAATAGGGTCTTTTCAAAAGAGCATATTTTTGATAGAATTTGGGGCATGGATGCCATTGGAGATGTTTCTACAGTAACAGTGCACATCCGGAGATTAAGAGAGAAAATAGAACTGGACATGGACAACCTTCAATATATTGAGACTGTCTGGGGGGTAGGCTACAGATTTAAAGGATAGGAAGAGACTTAGTATGAAATCTAGAAAAATAGCTGCAATTATATTTAGTTTAATTTTGGTTTTAGCCTGGGGCAATGTGTGCTATGCAGGTGAACCAGCAAAAATTACGGATGAAGAGCACTTATATGTTCCCATTTTAATGTACCATCACTTTGTGGAGGAAAAACCACTAAATGGTCGTATGGATGCTACCATTACAAAAGATAAGCTGCAAGAAGATATGAGATATCTGGAAGAAAATGAATATACTCCACTACTTCCGCAGGACTTAAAGGCTATCACCGAAGGCAGGATGAAAATGCCGGAAAAACCTGTTATTATCACTTTTGATGATGGATACGAATCTGCATATACTGTAGCCTATCCAATACTGAAGGAAACAGGAATGAAGGCCACTGTATTTGTCATTGTTGGAAGTGTTGAAAATCCCAGAAAAAATGAAATTAAAAAATTAAATTGGGCTGAGATGAAAGAAATGTATGATAGTGGTGTTTTTGATATCCAAAGCCATTCATACAATTTACATAATCAGAACTTAAAAGGCCAATATATGAGATTTTTGGTCAATGGCATACAAAGAGGGCTGATTGAATGCCGTGCACAGTACGATATGCGTGTAGAGGAGGATATAGTTAAAAGTATTGATACTATTGAAGAGAACGTAGGAAATAAAGTAATCTGCTATTCCTATCCTTATGGAGCCTATGAAGAATGGGGAAAGGACCTTCTCAGGAAAAATGGGATTCTGTTTGGCTTTGGTACTACATACGGAGCAGGAGATTTTAAAGGAAACCTGTATTATCTGAATCGATTTTCAGTAGGGATGGATACTGACTTAAGCAAAATACTTAATTAATAAAAACATTGGGAAATATCTCTGAAATCAGAAACCGTTGTGTATTGATTTCAGAGGTTTTTTATGTTAGAGGATGACAAATGAAGAACGTGAGAATAGTATTAATCGTTTTAGCAGTAATGCTGAATCTTTCTTTAGTGGTAACTGCCAGTGCAGCTACGGATGAAGGACAAAATAACCATTACATAAAAATGGATATAAACGGAAAACTTATTGGATTTAGCCCGGAAACAGGATATCCTTATTTAGATGAAAACAAAAGGACACTGGTACCCCTAAGGGCAGCTATGGAAGCCTATGGATGTGATGTGAGCTGGGATGAGCCAAGGAATACAGCCGTTGTTAAAAAAGATGGTGTGACCGTTGAGGTCCCAGTGGGCCAAAACTATATAAAAAAGGATGAATTTGAGAATTTCATTGATACAAAAGCCGTACTGCAAAACAACAGAGTATACCTGCCCATAAGGGCTGTAGCCGAAGCCTTTGGAGCAGAGGTAAGCTGGAATCAGGCAACAGAGACCGTTATTATCATCTCCCCGGATAACAGTGACACGCAGCTGTCCGTTCATTTTATTGATGTAGGACATGGGGATTCGGTTCTGATTGACTATGGAACTTATGAGGTGCTCATTGATGGAGGTACAACCAGCAGTGGCGCAGTGGTTTCAGATTACATCAGACCCTATGTGGATGGCAATCTAGACTTACTCATAGCTACCCACGGTCATCAGGATCATGTGGGGGGACTCCCCAGAATATTTCAGGATTATCAGGTAGACAGAGTGATTGAAAATGATAGTTATGTGGACACACCAGAGTGGTATGCGTATAAGAAGGCCTTAGAAAGTGAGCCTGACTGTATAGTCAGCAAAAGTGCCGACGAAATCATACCCTTAGGAGAGGGCATCTCTCTAAAAATTATTAAAGCCATGGCATCAGGGCAGCCTTTAGAAAATAATAACAGCGTAGTGGCATTGCTGACCTATAATAATGTGTCCGCACTGTTTACTGGTGACAGTCAGTCAGAGGAAGAAGCAGCAATTGCACAGAAAGTTGGAAAAGTAGATGTTTTCAAAGGGGCACATCACGGATCATACAATGCCAATAGCAGTGTTTTATTAGATGTTATAAAACCCCAGTATGTAGTAATTTCAGCAGGAAAGGGAGTAAATTATACCCATCCTCATGCGGCTGCTCTGAAGCGGATGTTTAATGTGGGAGCAACCGTATATGGAACTTTTATATCCGGTTCTATTATTATGAAAACTGATGGTACTTCGTATAGTTTCCAAACTGCAGAAAAACCATTGATTCCATTGAAGATAACAGATGCAGGAACCTATCAGAGGAATATTCGATGATGAAATTAGTAATAATTCAAGTGAAGGGACAGATTTTATATCTTAATGAATTTTAAGGGACAAATCAGGGGACAATATTTATAATTTTATTATTTTTCTTCAACCTGATAATTTATGGATAAATAAAAATGAAGAGGCAATTATAGAATAATCAGTCACAACAGGTGTGGATTCTTCTATAACTACCTCTTTTTTCTATTATGGTAACAAATTTATTACAGTATTTTGCCAAATTAGTTCATTAAGAGGACGTTTAAATTAATTTTTTTAGTATAAAAAACTGTAATTGCATATCATACTAAGGGTTAATTGACAGATTTGATACATAAGACTAGTATTTAAGTCGAAATAAATAAGTTAAAATAATCCAGTATAAAATTTACTGGTCAAATTTGCCGAGAAATTAATGTTTAAATTGATAGAACAAATATAAGAATTTTAATGTAACAAAGATACCTAATATTTTGCAGCATAAACAATTCATCAAGATGCTTTTAAGACCTAAAAGTACGGCAACAATAAGTAAATAGCAGATTAATGAGCAGAAATGTTGATCATATCAGTATTTCTGCTTTTATTTTTGACCGTTTAAGGTTTATTAATTTAACGGTTTAGTATAAAAAAGTATATTTGCATAAAATCAGAGAAACACAAATGTGTGTATTCTGTTGTGTGGCTTTATAGGTTGTGGTGTAATATTATTACATAATTTTTAATAATTATAATTAAAGTATTATATTACCAAATACGCCTGCTAGAAATAATTATAGGTTTATTAAATAAAAAAATAACAATTTATAGAGTAGAGGAAAGTAACGATTGATATGGATAATCAGACAAATGCAGATAATTGTGATGAAAAAGAAATAGAAAACGTATTAAAAGACTTTTTTAGAGCCTATTATAACTCGGAGAGAATTGAAATGTTTAATTATTTAGATGCAGAGTTCCAAAAATATGTTCCCATTACTCGCTTTTTAATCCTACCTGATTTTTATAGAGACCTTGGAGTGCTGGCAGAGATTTGTAAAGTAAGAATAAAAGCGGAAAGACAAATTGCTCTGGTAGACTGTGTTATAAATTTAAAAAACCAGGAAAAGGGCATGGTCATAGCAATGAAAAAGGAATTTGGGATATGGAAAATTAATGGGAAAAGGATGTTTAGATAAGGTCCTCACTGGGGGAGTGAAGGGTTTATTAGGTAGAAAATTCATTTTTCAATAGTGTTGTGTAAGCTAACATGATTTTAATCAGCTGTAATCAGCTGGATAAAATAAATTTCAAAGGAGGAAATTTGAATGTTAAGAAAAAAATAGCATTATTTCTGGTAACTGCTATGGTTTTAACTGCTGGTATTCCTGCAGCATATGCAACGGATACAGTCGTTACTACCCCACAGGTTGTTACAAGTGAAGAGGGGACAACTAGTGGTGGAGCAATTACCACTGAGGCGGCAATTGTCAGTGAAAGTGCAATTACCAGCGAGGGAGCAGTTACCAGCGGAAGTGCTGTAAGTGAAAATCCCGCTAACACAGGCAATGACCCAACAGAAAAAAGTGGAGAAGAGCAAAAGAAGTTAAACCAACTGTTAAAAGCGGAAGCAGAGGCGCCTAAATTTGATAATTCAAAGGATTCTGTAATGTATCATCATTTGGCAGAGTTGTCAAAAAATGCCAGAGTAGCTTCAACAGATCAGGAGAAGACTGCAAGAGATTACATAAAGGGTATTTTTGAAGGTCTGGGTTATACAACAAATGTACAATCATTTAATTACACAAGAAAAGGTGTTGAAGGAAATTCAAGCAATGTTATTGCAGTAAAGCCAGGGAAATCTGATAGGCAGGTTATTGTAGGGGCGCATTATGACTCGGTAAATGCTTCTACAGGAGCCAGCGATAATGCATCGGGAGTTTCTGTAATGCTTGGAGCAGCAGAAATGCTGAAAGATATAGATACAGATTATACTATTAAATTCATTGCTTTTGGGGCAGAAGAAGTGGGCTTAAAAGGATCAACTTACTATACTTCCCAGATGAGTAAAGAAGAAATATCAAACACAGTAGCAATGATTAATTTGGATACAGTGATTTTTGGGGACAAAAAGTATGTTTATGGAAACTTAGGTGAAAAAGGCTGGGTTCGTGAACAAGCTCTGGATATATCAAAAAGTCTAAATTTAGGTGTCATTACCCAGGAAGGATTAAATTCAGATTATCCTAAAGGGACAACCGGTGATTGGAGTGATCATGACCCCTTTGATAAGCTGGGAATTCCCTGGATCTATTTTGAAAGCACAAATTGGGATTTAAAAGATAAAGAAGGTAACTGGTCAACAGGAGAACATGAAACTGAACTGTTTGGAGAAATCATGCATACGGAGCGAGATAATCTCACCTTTATGGATGAAAAAATCCCTGGCAGGGTAGAAGACAGATTATACTCATATACAACATTGCTATACAATTTGTTAAAGGAAATTAATCCACCTGCTGAAGTAGTAGAATCAGCAATGGCAGTAAGTACAAACCTGTTATCAATGACTCAGGAAAAAACCATTGATGTCAGTGTAGATTTAGGCTATACTCCTGACTTAAAAAACCTAACATGGACATTTGGTGGAAAACCTTTTGATCAATGGACGGTTATTGAATGTAAAGGTAAGGACGGTGAAGGCGATAAGAAAGAAACGAATGATCCATTCATTACTTTTGCTGAAGAACCGAAGCTTGATGGCGACAAGGTAGTGGCTAAAATTAAATTCGGGCTGCCATTTGGTACCGACAATTTATCTGCAAGACCCTATCCAAGAAGAATATACCCTCAGCTTTTGGGGATTATGACCTTGCTGTAGTAGATAAGTCAAAGAATCTTCAGGCAAAATCAAAGTTAAAGATGAATGCTTTTGATTCTTTTCATCAGCAGCCCGAGATAAAACCTGCAGTTGAGCAGATAATTGCAGCTTCAAAGGATGCGGGCAAAGAAAGATACATAGAATATGCTCCCCTTGGTAAATCAGCAGAAGGAAGAGACATCCCTTTTGTAATATTTGCAAAGAGTCAGGGGGATGTAGAGAACTATCAAAAAAGTACCCTGCCTATGATGATGGAACACCCGGATCAATTGATTAATAGCATCGAAAAAGGAGAAATCGGCAAATATAAACCAGTTATCTGGTTTAATAATATTCACTCTGATGAATCAAACGGTGTGGATGCGCAGATTGACATGTTAAGAGAACTTGCTACGCAGGATACAATAACCTTTAAAAGTGTAAGCAGTACGGTTAAAGGCAAAGATAAAGATGGCAATGATTATGGTAATGTTGGAACTGGAGATAAAGAAGACATAACTTTGGATGTTAATGAGTTGCTGGATAATTATATCGTGTTGTTCAGTCTTAATAATAATCCAGATGGAAGATTTTATAATAACAGAACAATGGTTTCAGGATTTGATCCCAACAGGGATGTTACCTATCAGACACAGATAGAGACAGCAACTGTTTTTCAGGCTATGGCAAAGTGGTCTCCGATGATTTTCAATGACTTTCATGGATTCGTGGAAGACTTCTTAATTGAACCATGCACTCCGCCACATGATCCGAATTTTGAATATGATTTATTAATGGACAGTGCAATCGAACATGCCAATGCAATGGGTAAAGCTGGAATTGGAATGGATGGTGGGTATAACCATTACATTATTCCTATGTTTGATTATGGACAAGGCTGGGATGATGGAGCTCCAATGTATGCAGCAGTATTGAGTCAGATGCACGGGGCTGTTGGACATACTGTAGAAATTCCCGAATTAAATCAGAAGTCAAATGATACTTTTAAATGCGCAGGATTTGGGTCTTTAAAGTATGCATTAGACCATAAACAAAAAATGTTTGAAAATCAGTTAACGATTTATGACAGAGGCATAAAAGGAATTGATGACAAAGGAGTGGATAAGTATTTAGTTAATGCAAAGGGAGAGTCTATTGGCAGAGCCAGAGGAAGTAATGAGAATTTCTTCCCAGAGTATTATGTACTGCCGGTAGATGGTAAATTGCAGAAAAACAGACTGGCAGCTTATGAGATGGCAGAATATTTAATCAAGAATGGAGTTAAAGTGGAAAGGACAAATACTGATGTAAAAATAGGGGATGTAACTTACCCAAGAGGAAGCTATATCGTTCCTATGCATCAGGCTAAACGTGGATTTGCAAACTGTGTACTTTATGACGGCTCCGATTTCTCAGATTTCTCCGCCATGTATGCAGAAGTAACCATGTGTTTCCCTGCACTAAGGGGTTTTGATAAATATGAAATCAGAGTGGCCGACGCTTTCAAAGGTAAAACAGAATCAGTAGAAAACGTTACTATTCCTGCAACAGACATTCCTTCTGGAGCAGACCAGATTATTATTAAAAATACCAATAACGACGTTATAAAAGCTGTAAACGATTTACTTGCAAACAATAAGGCTGTTTATATGACCTATTCAAAAGGTCAAGACTTTAATAAGGGAGATTTTATCGTTCTAAAGGATGATTTACAAAGTGTTAGAAATAAATACTTCCTGGAATTAGAGCCACTTAAGGAAAAGGCAATAGTAAAGAAAATTAAAGAGCCTAAGGTATATGAGAGCGGAAATGAGTTAGGTTATGTACTGAAGGAATTAGCATTTAATTTAGTTGATTCTTATGATAATGCAGATATCATTGCTGATGAAACAGGTAAAGAATTAACGGAAGCCATGGAAAATAAAATTAAAGCGGGTACTTCCTATGTCGGTGTAGGTGGATATGGTGTATATGCAATGGCAGACAGTGGATTACTACCAGGACTTGAGATAGGAAGTAATGGTGATTCTTATGAAGGCGTTTTAAAGGCCGTTCTTGATACAGACAGTGTAATTACAGGCAGAT
Source organism: Aminipila terrae (assembly GCF_010120715.1). Taxonomy (NCBI): domain Bacteria; kingdom Bacillati; phylum Bacillota; class Clostridia; order Peptostreptococcales; family Anaerovoracaceae; genus Aminipila; species Aminipila terrae. The sequence goes on along the minus strand of NZ_CP047591.1, from coordinate 1,019,221 downwards.
ATAATGAAAATGATGTTTTATATAATAATTCTGCATCATGGATTGAAAAAGTACCTGCAACAGCTAAAGTGTTAGCCAGCATAAGTGATAAGGAAGGTTTTTATACTGCAGGTTGGTGGCCGAATCACGATGAGGTAAAAGGTAAGGCGTATATCATACAGGATCAGGCAGAAAAGGGGAAAATTACGTTATTTGCAAGTCATATTACAAACAAAGGGCATCCTTCTCACCAGTTCAGGTTACTGGCAAATGCAATTTATGATGGTATGCCAGGTGAACTTACGGAAATTGTTGGGACTAATTCAGCAGGAGGAGGCAGCCATAAGAAACATAATGGTGGCACAACAACAAAAGATACCACAACACCAAATACTCCTGTAAAAGATCCTGCAAAGGAACCAGCAAAAGACTCTGCTAAAGATACAGCAAGTAAAACAATGCCAAGCGATACCAGGAATCATTGGTCAGAAAGCAGTGTTAAAGAACTAATTGATTTAGGTGCAGTGTCTTCTTATCCTGACCACACCTTTAAGCCTGACAAGAACATTACAAGGGCAGAATTAGTTACTATATTAGTAAAAGCGCTTAAGATAGATATTTCGTCAGACAAGGTATTTGCTGATACCCAGAAGCACTGGGCAAAGGATTATATTGCAGCAGCTGAGAAATACAGAATTGTATCTGGTTATACTGCAAATCAGTTCGGTCCAGATGACTTCGTAACAAGAGAGCAGATGGCAACTATGATTATGAGGGCTTTAAAGCTTAATTCGCAAGCAGCAAAAGAAATCTTTGGCGACCAGAAAGAGATTTCAGATTGGGCAAAGGATTATATCAGTGCAGCACAGAACGCAAAATTAATTTCCGGTTACCCAGATGGTTCATTCCATCCTAAAGATAGTGCAACCAGAGGAGAAGCTGCAAAGGTCATTGTGAATGCAATAAAGACCACTAATTAGTAAGAATTATTATTGGTAATATGGTTTTATGCATAAGGTGTTAGGCTATGCAAACTTTGAAATTAGTGGGTTTTAGCAAAAAAGTAGTTGACATTAAATTAAATTTTATTTAGAATGTAAGATAAAATCAGGCAATGAATTTGACACAATAAATACATTGCTGGGCCATCAAATTGGCAGCAGGAACAAAAAAGACCTGTGGGACTATAATAATTATAGTGCTGCAGGTCTTTATTTATATAAAAAGAGAGGTATTAAGGGATGAGTAAGTTGAATAGAAAATCGAAGGTTGCACTTTTATCGGTTTTGTCTAATACCATGCTTATCATATTAAAAATAGTAGCAGGCCTGTTAAGCGGATCTGTAAGTATCATTTCAGAGGCCATTCATTCTTCAATGGATCTGATTGCTTCTGTTATTGCATTATTCTCAGTAAGTGTATCGTCAAAGCCAGCAGATAAGCAGCATCCTTACGGTCATGGAAAAATTGAAAACATATCTGGGGTGATAGAGGGATTGCTGATTTTTATTGCAGCATTTTTAATTATTAAAGAATCTATTCAAAAAATACTAAACCCTTCTGAAATATCGGGAGTATCTATTGGTATTGTTGTTATGGGGATTGCTTCTGTATCAAATCTGCTGGTTTCCAGAGCTCTGTATAAAGTTGCCAAACAGGAAGATTCCATTGCCCTTGAAGCCGATGCTCTTCATTTGAAAACCGATGTGTATACCTCATTAGGTGTTGCAGCAGGTCTGCTGCTTATAAAGCTGACAGGTATTGCCATTCTGGACCCTATTGTAGCCATGCTTGTAGCACTTCTGATCATAAAAGAAGCATGGGCCCTTTGTTCAGATGCCTTTGGTCCATTGCTGGACACCTGCCTTCCCGATGAGGATGAAAAACGAATACAGGATATCATAGATAATTTTAGTAATGTTACAGGGTGTCACAGCTTAAGAACAAGAAAATCTGGCCACTATAAATATATAGATTTGCATTTAGTCGTTAAAGGTGAAATCTCCGTTGCAGAAGCCCATGGAATATGTGACGAAATAGAAAAAACTATTGAAGATCAGCTTATAAATACCTCCATAAACATTCATGTAGAACCAGAAGAAATAACAACGGAGGATTAGAAAAATTCTTATTGGGTTAGGACCCGATATAGGGCAACAGCCAGATAAACCTCAAAAGTCATGGGCATTTGATTAAAATCCATATTTATGAGATCGCGGATTTTTGATAATCTGTATTGTATGGTATTACGGTGGACAAATAAAAGTTCCGCCGTTTTTTTCGTTTCTGAATTGGCATCAAGCAGATAAGTTGTCAGGGTATGGACAAGATCTGCCTCACCATCTTCAATAATGGGATAGATTATTTTAAGATATTTTTCCCGTTCCGTATGTCCTGCGTTCAAAATGGAAATACATTTGTTTGCAAAATTTATTTCACTGTCTGTATAAAATTTCTTTAAGGGGTAGATTTTGCAGGTAAGATTAATACTGTCACCGTATGTCACGTATGAACTGCGAAAATCTTTTATATGTTCAAGATTATTGAAAAAGCTATAGCATTTGATGGATTTGTCTTTCGTAAATTCACAATCTAATTCTTCCAGGAGAATGTTGTCCAGTGGGCGATTTTTTGCAAAGCTTCCTAATATAATGATGTGGTTACTAAATGAGTCTGATATAAAATTCTTTTCATAGTTACTAAAAATGCAGCGTATCCTGGACAGCGCCTGTATGGTCAGATCTGTTTGCTGGTAAATGGGCTGTATATCAAGAATCATCATGGCATTATAGCTTGATAAAGTTATATTGAAGATAGCAGCAATGTGGGCGGCTAGATCGTAATCTCCCTCGATTAATGCGGGAATTAAGGATTCTTTTGTAGAAAGGTTTAAATTATAATTCCAGATAGTAGCAAATAACTGAATGATTTCTATAACCTGATTCATTATGGAAGTGGTGAGTACTTCATGCATAGTAGCAGCGTATAGGGCAAGATCAGCTCCTTTATGGTCCGTAAACTGCATTTTAAAAAAACTGTAAGAATCTGTTTCATCACTTTGCGTAGTACGGCTAGGAGTTTTAAAGGCAGACTGAACGATCTTAAAGTTTAGGACATTTGTCAGGGGCCAGTAAGCGCTGCCAATTATATTTTCGCTTTGGTCACATAAGAAGAAGGCAGCTTTGGCATAGTCTGATGCGAAACGGAGCACATTGGCAATATTTCGCTCTGATGAGGGGAGCTGGGAGATTCTTTCCATGGTGTTATTCACAAAGAAATTACTGCTTTTCCGATCCATAAAAACAGCCTCCATAATATCACTTATGACATCACTATACCGAAGCCCCATATTTTCACCAGGGAGCAGGATAATAGGAAAATCAAGTCGATTGGCAGTATCAATCAGTTTTTGGTCGATATGCTTAAGTATCATGCCCGAATAAAATAAAATCAGACCTACTTCACCGCTTTTTTTATATTCTTCTATTGCCTTGCATTGTGCTTCTACATCATCACGTATGGAATAAAAGGCAGTAATAAGTAACTCATTTGCAGTTTTGAAACAGTCATCATAACATTCAAACTCCGCAACTGAAACGGTATTTACAATATTAAATAATCCATCACGGCCTGCAATTACACTTCCAAGAGACAGGGATGGCAGCTGCAGGCAGTCTTTAACTGTTATACTCATAATATTCTCCTTATGAAGATCTTTGCTAAATATTATCATAACAGAAAGGCTTAATCAACAACCCTTTGTGCATATGCACAAAAACTAAAAGGTATTTTTAATAGAACGATTAATGACATATAGATTAGTTAGTGATAAAATACAGAAAATTTCAAATATAATAACTGTTGGCCACAGGAATAAAAAAGGAGGAGGTTGTAATGGATAAAGAAAAAAACAAAGCAGAAGTTAATGCTTTGACTCCAATACCAGAGAATGAAAGAAAAAGTTGGATTTCGATGGCATTTGTACAGGCAGGGATTTGTGTCTGCGTGCCAGCGTTTCTTGAAGGCGCTCTACTTGCAGAAGCCATGCCTGTATGGCAGGCAATTGTTTCGGGAACCCTGGGTTACGTAATAGTAGTTATTGTCATGTCCATACTGGGCATGATGGGATGTGACCTTGGAATACCATCATGCACTCTTACTAAATCTACTTTTGGTGATAAAGGTGGGCGGTATATTGTAAGCCTTTTATTTGCAATTAACCTTACCGGCTGGTTTGGAATTCAGAATGGGTTGTGCGGTGAAGCTTTTACTAATTTTATGAGCCAGTATGTGGGAATTGAGATACCAGTTGTAGCTTCCAACATTATCTGGGCCTTATTATGTTACTTACTGCAGTATACGGCATGAATGCACTGGAGAAACTGGATTATATATCCATACCCCTTTTGATGATAATCATGACGATTGGGACAGTCCTGGCAATCCGGAACTATGGAATGGAAGGGATGAACAACAACGTGACTCAGACTATGAGTTTCCTAGGGGGTGTTGGGTTATCTTTCAATTTCTATGCAGTAGGAACGATTACTGCAGCAGATATTACAAGGTTTCAAAGAACAAGGAAGGATACCATTAAGTCTGTTGTATGGGGAGTCTTTCCCATGGGAGTCATTACGCTGGTTTTAGGGGTACTGCTTACAAAGATTGCAGGGAATTACGACATCAGTATGGTTTTAATAGATGTGGGAATACCTGTAGCCGGAGTGACTGCATTGGTTCTTGCAACATGGACGACAAATTCAACAAATGCATATAGCTCCGGACTGGATCTGGTAATGGTATTTAAGATTCCAGATAACAGGAGAAGAGAAGTAACTATTGTAGCTGGACTTGTGGGAACAATTCTTGGAGCCTTAGGTATCCTTAATCATGTGGAAAGTTTCTTAAGCTTCCTGTCTTTCCTTGTCTGCCCAATCGGAGGAATTATGATGGCAGATTACTGGATAGTAGGTAAAGGAAAAGCAGAGAACTGGCATCCTGTTGATGGATTTAATAAAATAGGTATCATCTCCTGGGCTTTGGCAGCTGTAATTGCTTATTTATGCAAGATTGAGTATTTGGGAATCGTAGTTGGTTTAATTGTATATTTGGTTTTAGAACGGTTCGCTCCTTCATTATCAAGAGAAACAGAAAAGAAAGTTGAGGCATAATATGAAAAAGTTAACAAAACAGAATATAATTGATATTTTATACGGATGTGCAGTGCTTGGTACCGGCGGTGGTGGAAATCTTGAAGATGGACTTGCTATGATGGAGCAGGACTTTAAAGAGGGAAAAGAACTATATCTTGCCAGCCTTGACGAATTGCCAGATGATGCATACATAGCTACTCCATATTGCTGTGGTGCTCCCGCAGCTCTGGATGCAGAGGAGGATGATAAATACAAGAGACTTCCTCATATTGACTACCCAGCTTCTATATTGGCCTTTAGAAGTCTTGAAGAATATTTTGGTGAAAAGTTCTTTGCGGTTTCCTCAACAGAACTTGGGGGTGCCAATACGGCAGAAGCATTACACACAGCATGCCAGCTGGGCATTCCGCTGATGGATGGAGATCCTGCTGGAAGGTCTGTGCCCGAACTTCAGCATTCAAGCTATTTTGTAAAAAATAAACCAATTAATCCAATGACTGTGGCAACAGAATATGGGGATGTTGTAATATTAAAGGATGTGGTAGATGATTTCAGAGCAGAGGAAATTGCAAGATCCATTGCCTGTGTGAGTGGTGCAATGGTAGGTGTTACAGATCATCCTATGAAGGGAAAAGATTATAAGGAATCCATTATCCCTGATGCTATCAGTTACTCTATGAAAATTGGTGAAGAATTGAGAATGGCAAGAGACAAAGGGAAAGATGGAGAAGGCGTTACCAGTGCTATTGCAGACGCTATGGACGGAAAGGTTCTTTTTAAAGGCAACGTGGAGAAAACACCATGGGAACAGATAGGAGGATTTAATATTGGAGAAATTCACCTTATGGGGACTGGTATATATGAAGGTGAAAAGTATAGAATCTGGTTTAAAAATGAGAACATTATGGCATATAGAAATGATGAAATTGATGTTACAGCTCCGGATTTAATCTGTATGATTGGGGCAGATGGTACTCCCGTTACTAGTCCAAACTTTCAAAAGGGAATGGAAATAAATATTTTAGCTCTTCCTTCACCAGAAATCTGGACCACTAAAGAAGGTCTCGAATGCTTTGGGCCAAGGCACTTTGGTTTTGATGTTGACTATGTTCCATTTAATGAAAAATATTAATTAAAGAAGGTTGTGATATGAAAACTTATATTAAAGAAGATGACATGCTGTTTAACCTGAAAGAGCTTGTTTCCATAAAAAGCATAAGTGGTCCAAGTGAAGGAGATTACCCTTTTGGCAAAGGACCTTTTGATGCGCTCCAGTATTGTCTTACTTTATGCAGAGAATTTGGATTTAAAACAAAGCAATGTGACAACTATATGGGATATGCAGAAATTGGACAGGGAGATGAAATCATGGGAATCCTGATTCATCTTGATGTTGTTCCTGCCGGTAATGGATGGAGCTATAATCCCTTTGATGTAACCATTACAGAGGACAAAGTTTATGGCCGTGGTGTCAGTGACGACAAAGGCCCTGCAATTGCTGTTATCTATGCCATGAGAGATATTCTTAAAAGCAAGAAACCTTTGAACAAACGAATACGACTCATATTTGGCTGTACTGAGGAATCCGGAGAATGGCTGGATATGGAGTACTACAAGAGAACTGAAGAACTACCAGACTTTGGTTTTACCCCAGACGCAGATTTTCCTTTGATCTATGCTGAAAAAGGTATACTGATTCTTCAGATGAGAATGAAAAAAGAGGAATCTGACATAAAATATGTAGAAGCTGGAGAAGTTCCTAACATGGTTGCCTCTCGTTGCGAGGTAACCGTTGTTGATCAGGATGGTAATGAAATTTCTTTAATAAAAAACGGTAAGTCTGCCCATGGGAGTATGCCCTGGCTGGGCAACAATGCTATTGGGCTGGCCATGAAAGAAATAAGGGGAAAGTTTGCAGATTTCTATAATGAAAACTTCGGTCAGACCTGGGATGGTTCATTACTTGACTGTAAAGTTAAGGATGAACAGAGCGGAGAAATTACAATAAATCCAGGAATGATTAGAAGTGATGATAAGTGGGTCCGGTTGATTTTAGATATAAGATATCCGGTCACTTATACGAAAGAGGATATTGTAAATAGAATTTCAGTAAAAGTATCTCCTTATGGTGTTGAAACGGATATCCTTGGAGGGGAGAATCCCATTTATATGAACAAGAACAGTGAATTTATACAGAACCTGCTAACTGCATATCGGGATGTGACTGGAGACCATACAGAACCTATGACCATGGGAGGAGGGACTTATGCTAAAGCAATGGATCACATTGTTGCATTTGGACCTGTATTTCCAGGGAGAGAGTGTACGGAACATCAGGCTGATGAATACATTTTTATAGAAGATTTGTATAAAGCAAGGGAAATATATAGAATTGCCATTGAAAGAGGCTGCAGCAGCTAAATGCTACTGCTTCCAGATTAAAAACCGCTAACTGAGGGACTCGATTAGCGGTTTTTTAATGTGTTTAAATATTAGAAGAGTACAGAGTTAAATACGGAAATCAGAGGATTTTAACTCGTATGTATCTATTTAGTAATTTTAAATCAGTTATAAAATTGGCACACTAATTCATATATTTAACATAGTTTATATAAGCAGGTAATAATAGAAAGGAGATTTTGTATTGAGATTTAAGCGTAATCCTCAATTCCGTAAAGGGGATAAAGCTGTTTCTTTAGTATATCATCCACCAGAGATCAAAAGCGGTACTGAAGTAACAATTATATCACCACATTTTGGCACCATTTATGCTGTAGAATTACCAGATGGAAAACTTCACCGGTGGATTGCAGATTTTGAATTACGTTCATTAAATACCAAGCATCACAGACTAAAAGCTGGAGATTCCGCAATAGTATTAAATGATACAGGACACCATGGTATAAACAAAGGGATGGTCGTAAAGATTGTAAAACCTATCATTGATTATTTTTATGATGTAAGGCTTCCAGATGAAAGTTATCACAGATGGCTTGCTGAATTTGAGTTGGCTTACCCTGTTTAGAAAATAAAATAAAGTTATTCCTGAACAAAATATAAAAAAGGGCAAAAACTAATAATTAAAAAAGTTTTTGCCCTTTATGATTCATTTACATGGCTATACTATGATTCACAATGCACCGGACAGCCTGGAGCTTCACCTGAATTAAACCGTTCAAGTGGTTCTTGAAATTGAGGTGCCCCTGTTGTTCCACCTGCAGGTGAGTTAGCCAGGAATACATTTGCATTGTTAATTGCTTCAATCACGAAACTACAAATGTCAGCACCTTGAGCTTCCAAAGCTAAGATGTTTAAATTAGCTGCCAGTAGCTGCGCATAAAGCTGTTGATACTGCTGGGCAAGCGGAGGATTTGCTGGTGCCGGAGGTGACGGAGTATTAAAGTTTAACACAGCATTTGCATTAGCCGTGGTCACTGTAAAGCTGAGCCCATTGCTATCGGTACCCAAAATAATGGATCCACCAGCGTTCGTTATTAATGCATTGGTAAAGTCAGGGTTGTTTTTAAAGAACCCAATAGTGTGGGTACAACCAGCTGTACCTTCGCATGGCCCGATATCCGGCACGCCACACACTATTCCATTTCCCACAGCTGAAGCAGTCGCAGAGAAAGTTAAAGGTATCTGAACACAAATATTTTGGCTTACTGTAAAAACGCAGTTCCTTCGTAACTCTCCTGGACAGCTTCCGATGATAGGATTTCCTACACAAAATGAGGTAGGTGTTCCGCTTACTACGCTAGGTGTAATCGTTACGGTGCCCTGGACACAAACGGTTTCATGAACTGTGCTTTCACATGTTTCTTCTTGCTGAAGAGGTAGCACTACTTTTTCATGGGAATTATTACAATCAGCACAAACTGACATATATTTTCACGCCTTTCAAATCTATAAATAATATTACACATGCTTATGGTAGTTATAGCATTTGCATGTAAGATCGTTTTCTATTATTAATACACTCTGTGGGATTAATATCCGGTCTGTCGCAGCAGGCAGTTCCTTTATGAATATCAACTTCCGGTCTGCCACAGCAGGCAATCCCTTCATGAATATCAACTTCCGCATCTATACATATAGGAATTTCAATACAGATTACTTGGGTCAGAGTATAATTATATTTACATGGTGAACTGATGGGCTCACAAGTGGTATTATAATCATATCCCCGCAACTGGTACAACCATAAGAGTCGTGATTGGAGCAATCAAAATAATTATGGTTATTACATTGATGATTTGGGTAGATACAGGAGTTAACGCAGTGCACTTTAGGGGTTCCATGTTCTATCAGTGGTGTAACTGTAACCTGTGCTTGCACTTCCACTAATTGGTGGATAACATTTTCTTTAGAACATTTATTATATTGATCAGGCACAATAAATCCCTCCCTCGTTCATGATATGAGATATGATTGTAAGTGTGCCATATTAGGCCTGAAAAAGATATAAAAAGCAGCTATATACCAGTATAACTTTAACACTTTGGCTAACTTCTTCATATAATTATACTATACCTAGATTAGGTGAATATTATATAAAAAAGGTGATGAAAAATGTATAGAAATAGACAATGCAATTGTCAGTGTGAGCAGGAGGACGCTATTGAAGCAATCCAAAAAGGCATCTGCAAAATCAAAGAAGGTATTAAAGATATCCAGAATGGCCTTGATGCCATCTGCTGCTGTAAAATTGGTGAGGGCATAAAATGCATTGAAAAAGGACTTTGCAAAGTTGAAAAAGGTTTATCCGATGTAATTGATGGATTAAGAGATGTGGAATTTGAATGTGATTACAGAAGTAATATGGGTATTAAAGAAGGTGTTTGCGACCTCAAGGATGGTGTGAAGGGTGTGCAGGAAGGATTGTGCCAACTGCAAAACTGCTGTCTTTGTGAAGGAATCCAAAGTGTTACTGAGGGGCTGCAGGACCTTGAAGCAGGTTTATGCAATCTGGTAAAAGGTGTAAGTGATATAAATTCAGAGAGAGAAAACAGAAGAAACAATAAACGCTGTGGTATGAGTCCCGAAACAACATATGAAATAGATATGATAAAATCTGCGGTTGCATCCGAAACGACTACTAAACCAAGCATTTACTTATAGAGGAAAGCTGGTTTAAAGCCTCTTTGGGTAAAAAGATAAATACCGATAAAGAAAATAAATTATCTGTCAGCCGTTTCAGAAAGAGCTCTGAAGCGGCTGATTTTATGTAATTAGTTCATCTTTAATAATTCTTTGTCATGGTAGTTACTTAGTAAACATAAAGAAGTGATGGAACCAATTAAGGCCATTAACATATCCCATTGTGTATCCCAAATGTCACCCTGTGTACCTAAAAATGCTTCTGCACTGTCACCGGTAAGCTTTGCAATTGAAAATTCAAATAGCTCATAAGTTGCACTAATGGAAAGACATATAGAAACAACCAAAAAAGGCATATATTTCTTTTTATTTAGAACTTCATTTCTTATAAGTATTTCTCTTGTAATGATGGCAGGAATGAAACCCTGCGCAAAGTGGCCTAATCTGTCATAGTAATTCCTGCTTAAGTGAAAGGTATCTCTGATCCAGTTAAAAACAGGCATTTCCGCATAAGTATAGTGACCGCCAATTATTAGAATTGTTGCATGTATTAAAATCAATATGTAGGCCAAATCGGATAGCTTATATTTGGGATACAGGTATAATAATATAAGAATTCCTATTAGTGCTGGCAGGACTTCTAAAAACCATGTAAACAAGTCTTTAGGGTTTATGACCGACCAGGTTAAAATGCCAAGTAACGTGACGAATAGCAGCAAGTGAAATCTCTTGTTATCCCTCATTTTCTCTCCTTTATTGTAGTAAATTGCAATAGACTGTTATTTCATTATAACTATGAGCCGTTGGTTTTCAACATTATTATAAATAAATTCAGAATAAGTTAAGAATCAGAAAAATAGCAAATATCAGTGCAAATTAATTTTTTAAACGACTAGAGGTAAATAAGAATATTCCTAGAGGTAAAATAATAATAAGGCTGATCCACTGAGAGGATGATATTCCCCAATACACTCCCCGGATACTATCGCCCCTTAAAAATTCAAGGAAAAATCTTTCTATGGAGTAAAACGTTAAATACAGCCCCAATAGTTTATATGGTTTATGAGGCTTTTGGGAATAAATCATTAGGATTATAAACAATGTAAAATTTATTCCAGCTTCCAAAAGTTGTATTGGAAAAATAGGAATACCATTTGGAGCAGCAATTGAATTAGTATAAACTACACTTATTTTTGATTTGACAGGTATACCATAGCAGCATCCGGCCATGAAACAGCCGATTCTGCCAATACCATGAATTAAAGGTATAGATGGCACAGATAATTCAATCATTTTCACTGGAGGTTTCTTATAGTAATGACAATATAAAAAGGCTGCAGCTAATCCTCCTAACAGCCCCCCATAAAAGACGAAACCACCTTCCATATAAGAAGTAAAATGGTTTATATCCTTAAATATTATAGCTTTATTGTTCCAGATGTCTCCAAGGCTACATATTAAATATAGTAATTTCCCTCCCACAATAGCACCGATTAATGCGTGAAGTAACATTAAGAACTCTTGCTCTGGGGAGATGCCATTTTTTTTTGCTCTCAAACAAGCGATTACTATTCCTACTGTAAATGCAATCAGGTTGACTAAACCATAAGAAGCAATCTTAAGACCACAAATATTTAGAACGGAAAACATACATTTATCCTCCAATAATAAAACGGGCTATTAACTGAATAAAACAGTAATCGCCCGTCTCTTAATTTAGCATATTTTAATTATAAAGCAGCCAAAGCACCAGCACATGAAACACATGCTACAAGTGCAACAGCACAAAGCCCCAGTGCAACTATGCTTAATACGATTCCAGCGGTTGCCATACTTGAAGGCTGCTCATTTTTAGCTAATGTACCTAAAACAATTCCTACAATTGCCAGAATCATTCCAAGAAATGCGGTATAAGCAAAAATGACACAAACCAAACCAACAATACCTAAAACCAGAGAAGCCACCGCCTTACCATTAGATGGGGATTGCTGCTGGTTATTCTGCTGATTGTTTCGTTGGTTATTCTGCTGTATATATGGTTGGTAATATTGTTGATAATTCTGTTTGTTAGCTTGTTGCTGACTTTGTTTAACAGTTTGTTGATTAATCTGCTGTTCAGTTTGCTGATTGCTCTGCTGTTCAGTTTGCTGGTTGCTTTGCTGTTCGGTTTGCTGGTTGCTCTCTTGTTCAGTTTGCTGGTTGCTCTGCTGTTCAGCTTGCTGGTTGCTCTGTTCATCATTTTGCTGGTTATTTAAATTATTATCCATATAAAATTTCCCCCTAATACACATAAGTTTTATCATCACAAGTTTCATAAACAATAAAAACTTTATTTAAAAACACCCAATATTACTTTTTATTACATTTATAAAATCTATATCTAAAATTATAACCTAAAATATTCCAAATTGCAACAAGTTACGACTCTTGTGCAAAAGCGATTATTAAATGTTATTCAAATTAATACAAGTTTTTGTTGTAATAAATAGATGATTATTGTAAAATTATAGAAATTTAAAGAATTTTAGGAGGATAAATTAGACATGAAACGATTAATAAGTCTTATTGCTATTATTACAATGTTAGTGACAATAACAACTGTATCCCCTGTATCATCATATGCTATAACTTCAACATCTTATGCATTTGATGTTCTATCAACTGGATTAAATCAAGCTATTAATGTGATTAAAGGACCTGATAATAAGCTCTATATTTCGGAATATGGTGGCGGTAGTATTGTTAGGGTAGATCGAGACGGTCAAAATAAAACAAATTCCGTAACGGCATTAAATCAACCCATAGGAATGGCTTTTGACGGCAGTGGTAACTTATATATTGCGGAACACGCTGGTTCACAAATAGACAAAGTCAGCGCAGGTGGAGCTAAGACAGTTATAAAAACTGAAACGGGGCTCTTAACTGGACTTGTGATTGATAGCGGCAACAATTTGTATGCCGTACAGTATTCATCTGGAACAATCCTGAAAATGAATTTAAATGGATCAGGGTCCACCGACTTTGTCACTGGTCTGGGGTCGAATTCAATCATAGGCATGACCATTGATTCAGCTAATAATTTATATGTTGCGGATCGTTCTGGCGGGAAAATAAAGAAAATCACACCAAGTGGTACTGTAACTGATTTTATAACCGGATTAAGCACACCAACATGGGTTACATTAGGAGAAGATGGATATTTTTATGTTTCCCTTGGGTCTAGAAGCATAGAAAAATATGATGTAGACGGAAATAAAGTAGCAGCCTTTGCAACGCCATCTACCATAGGCTATCCATGGGGAAGCTATGTTGATCAGGCTGGTTCCATTTATTTTTTATCACTTGGTTCTGTTTGTAAAAAAATAATAGGAACAGCAGGAACAACGGATAAAACACATATTGAATTAGTTTTAAACACAACCCTCTCAGATGGCATAGTGGATACAGCTGCCTTTAATGTCTCAGGTGTAGCATCTAATCCGCAAATTACAGAGGCAATCGTTTCAGGGTCAAGTATACGTCTGACTTTAAATGATAATATGTCTTACACAGATAACATTAAAGTGAGCTATGCCAAAACAGGCACTAATAATTTAGTTGTTTCGGGCAAATCCATAGAACTGGATGATTTTACAAATATGCCAGTTACCAATAATATTTTAAAGGTAACTAGTGTTGCAAACCTTTCAGATATCAACGTCTCCAACGGAACAAATTTAAGTACAATTACAGGTCAATTGCCAGCTTCAGTTACCTTAACCCTAAGCAATTCCACAACCACAAACTCAGCAGTAACCTGGGATGGAGGTACACCAACTTATGATGGCAATACAGGTGGAACCTATGTCTTTAGTGGCACGGTAGCCATAAGTGAGAATCTTTCTAACCCAAGTAATTTAAAGGCAAGGGTCAATGTCATTGTAGCACCGGCATCTTCTGGAAGCAGCGGAAAAAGCAGTCATTCTACCACATCTCCAACTGCATCAACTAACGATAACACCATCGTTAAAGTGAACGGTGAAGAGCAGCGAATCGGAACTGAAAACAAATCCAACGAAAACGGTGTGTCAAAGGTTCAAGTATCTGTAAATTCAGATACTATGGGGAAAATGATTGACGCAGAGATGAAAGCCAATTCATCTAAGGAGACAGGAAAAACCAATGTTGCAGAAGTTAATGTTATGGATAAATCAGCAAATATTGCTATTGTAGGTCTTACTGGTGAAATTGTAAAAAAACTGGATCAAAACAATTTTGACGTACTCATTAAAAAAGGTGAAGTAGCTTATAATATTCCAGCAAAAGAACTTACAGTAGATGACATTGCAAAAAAACTTTCGGTTACTCAGGAAGGATTAAAAGAAATTAAATTTGAAATTCAAATGAAACAAATGTCGAAGGAACAAGAAACCACTTATGGTGAAAAGGTAAAGGCAAATAATGGTGAGATACTGATTGCCCCAGTGGATTTCAGTGTAGTTGCAAAGGTAACCCGCGCAGATGGTTCTTCACAGGACGTTACTATTAAATCTTTCAAACAATATGTTCAAAGGATATTTGAAGTTCCAAGTGACGTAAATCCAAATGAAATTACAACAGGTATAGTATTTAATGAAGACGGGTCCTACTCGCATGTGCCAACTACGGTATTTAAAAAGGATGGTAAGTGGTATGCAGGGATAAACAGCTTAACAAACTCAACTTATTCAGTAATTCATAGTCCAATTACAGTGGAATCAGTAAAGGGGCATTGGTCAAAAGAAACAGTAGATGATATGGCATCACGGTTAGTACTGACTGATTACAAAAATTTTGATGCAAACAAAGCTGTCACAAGAACTGAATTTGCAGATTATATTGTAAGGGCTTTAGGACTGTACAGAGAAGATGAAAAATCCAAAAGTATTTTTAGTGATATCACGGTAAACAACAAAAATAATGTAAGTATTCAAAAAGCAAATGAATGGGGCATCATTAATGGGTATCCAGATGGGACATTCAGGGGAACAAATACTATAACAAGAGAAGAAGCCATGGTAATGTATGCAAAGGCAATGGACATTGCTAAGGTAGCAGATAACAAGTCAAACAAATTGGCTGCCTATACAGATAGCGCTAAAGTAGCAACTTGGGCAACACCATCAGCGCAGCGAGTGGTAAATGCAGAAATATTTAATGGCAAAGGTAATGGTATATTAGATCCAAAAGGAACATTAACTGAGGCAGAAGCACTAACTGCTGTTCGAAATTTATTGTTGAAAGCAGAACTTATTAATAAGTAGATTAAAAGCAGAGGATTAGTAAACACTAATCCTCTTTGCTAATCACTAATAAAAATGTAATTATATTAAAAAAATATTTGTTAATTGTAAGATAAAGGAACCTCCAGATGCATAAAATGTACCTGGGGGTGCTTTTATATGGATGAAATAATTGTGAATGGATATGTGTATCCAAGTGTTGAGCCAGAAGTATTACAGTCATGGCTGTCAAATTTATCGTTAATTTCTACATTTAGCTATGGTATGACTCCGGAAGGGTATTTAATACCTTTAGATGATGAAAAATTAATTGAAGCGGCTAATAGCTCTGAGGTAGGTTCCATGATGGTACTTACACCCATGAATGAAATGGGACAGTTCTCAGAATACCTGGTAAGTGATGTACTTGAAAATCCAGATGCAGTGGAAAGACTGTTAAATGAAATCCTATATGAAATGAAAAAGAAAAATCTTTTTGGTGTGGATTTTGATTTTGAATACGTACCGGCAAAAAATAGAGATCAATATACAGATATGGTTGCTCAGGCTACGAAAAAGTTTAACCCGGAGGGTTATTTAGTAACAGTTGCCCTGGCTCCTAAAACTTCAGCAAATCAGCAGGGGCTTTTGTATCAGGGCCATGATTATGCCGGTATGGGGAAAGCGGCTAATTTTACACTGCTTATGACGTATGAATGGGGATATACCTATGGACCGCCCATGGCAGTGGCACCAATTAATAAAGTTCGGGAGGTTATTGAATATGGGGTTAGCGAAATTCCTCCTGAAAAAATTCTAATGGGAGTACCAAACTATGGGTATGACTGGAAACTGCCTTTTGTGCCCAAAGAATCTATGGCGGAAAAAATAACAAATGCGGAGGCAGTCAGAAGGGCTAAGGAATATGGTGCAGAGATACAATTTGATGAAGTAGCACAAAGTCCACATTATACTTATTGGAAAGAAGTAACCAGTCAAAATGAAGATGGAACACAAGAAACTACATACGATCAGCACGAAGTGTGGTTTGAAGATGCCAGAAGTTATAAGGCCAAAATGGATGTAGTGAAGGAATATGGATTGGCAGGAATCAGCATCTGGAATATTATGAGTTACGATCCTAACTTAGTGGAAGCCATAACAAATGCATTTGCTGTATCAAAATTATTGTAAAGTAATCCTATTTACAATGCTATCTAAAGGAAATTTAATAACAAATATTTATATAAACAGGACTATCTGATAAAAATAAACTGGATAGTCCTGTTGACTTTTTTGAAATAGTTAATTATAGTATAAATAGTTAGAAATTAAAATATTAGAATTTAAAAATATATTACAATTTAGATAGAGAAATATTAAAGACAAATTGATAGAAGGAAATATGTGGGAGGAAAATGTATGACGAAAGTCAAAATTACAGAAACAGTTCTCAGAGATGGCCAGCAGTCACTTATGGCGACCAGAATGAAGACTGATGAAATGATACCTATTCTGGAAGTGATGGATTCTATTGGATATAATGCCATAGAAATGTGGGGCGGTGCTACTTATGATGCCTGCATCCGGTTCCTGGATGAAGATCCATGGGTAAGACTGAGAAAGATAAGGAAGAGAGTAAATAACACGAAGCTGCAGATGCTTCTAAGAGGGCAAAACCTGTTGGGTTACAGACATTATGCAGATGACCTTGTAGATGAATTTGTAGACAGAGCTATCGATAATGGTATAGATATAATCCGGGTGTTTGATGCATTAAATGATACGAGAAATTTACAAAGGTCTATAGAAGCCTGCAATAAGTTCGGTGGACACGCGCAGGGAGCAATTTCGTACACCAAGAGTCCAGCTCATGACAATAATGTTTTTATTAATTTGGCAAAAGAAATGGAACAAATGGGAGCAAAATCTATCTGTATTAAAGATATGGCAGGACTTCTGGACCCTTATAATGCATATGAACTGATTACAGAAATAAAGAAAGTGATTTCTGTTCCTTTAGAACTTCATACCCATTCAACCAGTGGACTGGGCAGTTTAACTTATCTAAAGGCGGTAGAAGCCGGAGTAGATATTATAGACACAGCTATATCTCCATTTGCAGAAGGGACTTCACAGCCGTCTACAGAGTCTATGGTCGTTGCATTTAAAGGAACGCCCTACGATACAGGACTGGATTTGCGCCAGCTGAACAAAATCGCGGAACATTTTAAACCAGTCCGTGAAAAGTATATTGCGGAAGGTCTTATCAATACCAAGTTAATGGGTGTGGATGTGAATACACTGGTATATCAGGTACCAGGCGGTATGTTGTCAAACCTGCTGTCACAATTAAAGGAGTCTAATTCAGAGGATCGTTTTGATGAGGTCCTCAAAGAAGTGCCAAAAGTAAGGGCAGATTTGGGATTTCCACCATTGGTAACCCCGACCAGCCAGATTATAGGGACTCAGGCTGTTCTCAATGTTTTAACTGGTGAACGTTATAAAATGGTTCCCAATGAGGTTAAAATGATTGTGAAAGGTATGTATGGAAAAACCACTGTTCCAATAAGTGACCAGGTAAAAAAGCAAATTATTGGAGATGATGAGCAGATTACCTGCAGACCTGCAGACTTGCTAGAACCAGAGCTGGATAATGTTAAAAAGGAATGTGCAAGATATCTGGAGCAGGAAGAGGATATCCTTACACAGGCAATGTTTCCAAAGAATGCAGAAGATTTCTTTCAGAAAAGAGCAGGAAGAATATATGGCATGGACTGGGATCTTGTAGATGAAGAGGCAATGGCATATCCAGTATAAATAAAATTAAAATTCAGACCGCCCATAATGAGGCGGTCTGTTGGCATTTTTGGCTTGTTATGTTATACTTAAAGTTATGAAATTAGTAATAGCAGAAAAACCCAGTGTTGCTGCAGAAATCGCAAAGGTGATGGGTGCAGATAAACGGGGCAATGGATTTTTTAAAGGAAATGAATATGTGGTGTCCTGGTGTGTGGGACATTTGATTGAGACCGTTATGCCAGAAGCTTATGACGAGAAATATCAGAAGTGGCGCATTATGGATCTGCCTATTATACCAAACACCTGGAAATATCAAGTGTCTGCAGGAGTGCAGGCACAATTTGACGTGGTTAAAACCCTCATGGAGAGTGATGATATAGATGAAATCGTCTGTGCGACGGATGCTGGACGAGAAGGGGAACTAATATTCCGGCTGGTATATAATCAGACAGGATGCAATAAAAATTTTAAACGGTTATGGATCAGTTCAATGGAAACCAAAGCCATAAAAGATGGATTTGCTAAATTAAAAGACGGTAAGGAGTATGATCGGCTGTATCAGGCAGCCTTATGCAGACTGCAGGCTGACTGGCTGGTAGGAATTAACTTCTCCAGACTGTTTGCATGCATGGCCAATGCACAGATTAATATCGGACGGGTGCAGACTCCTACTGTAAATTTAATCGTAGAACGGCAGAGAACCATAGATAATTTCGATTCAAAACCCTTTTTTATTCTTACTGCCGCCTGTAGTCATGATGGTACGAATTTTACGGCAACCAAAAGGGTGGAAAACAAAGAAGAAAGTGATAAAATTGTTGAAAAATGTACTGGAAAGTCCGCTGAAGTAGTATCCATGACCCAGGCTCCAGTTAAAGAAAACCCACCGGCATTATACGATCTGACAACATTGCAAAGAGAAGCAAACAAAATGTTAGGGCTGTCAGCACAGCAGACTCTGGATGCCACTCAGAATCTTTATGAAAAGAAGCTGGTTACTTATCCAAGAACGGATAGCAGATACCTGACAGGGGATATGGCAGACAGCACCACCAGGATACTGGAAAGCATTCTGAAGGCACCTTATATAGACAGTAGGACCCCAGAGCTTTATAACCTTGATGCCGTCAACACAGAGCGTCTTATAAATGACAAGAAAGTAACAGACCACCATGCCATTATTCCCACTATAGAAGCATGGAAGGCATCAGATAAACTGCCTAAGAATGAATTTCATATATTGCTTTTAATCATATATAAATTGCTGACTGCTGCTTATGTGCCTCATGAGTATATTAAAACAGAGCTGTTTTTAAATATTGAAGGGGAAGAATTTAAGGCTACTGGAAGACAAATCTCTGAAAATGGTTTTAAAGAAATAGCCGCTCATTTATCTGAACTTGTTAAATCCAGTCAGAAAGCAGATGCAGAAGAAAATGGCAAGGGAAAAGGAAAAAAGTCAAAGAAGAAGCAGACCGAGGAAAAAGAAGAAGAAATAATCCCAGCACTGACAGAAGGAGAAATTATCCAAAATGTAGAAGTAACTTCAAAAGAAAAGAGTACCCAGCCTCCTAAGCCTTATACAGAGGACACTTTGCTTTCTGCTATGGAAAACGCCATGAAAACCCTTGAGGATGAAGAGTTAAAGAAAGAAGTAGCAGGAGCGGGATTAGGAACACCGGCTACACGTGCAGGAATCATAGAGAGGATTATTAAGACCGGATTTGTGGAACGAAAGGGGAAAAACCTCCTTCCTACAGAGAAAGCCTTTGAGGTTGTGGACATAGTTCCAGAAAAAGTAAAAAGTGCAGTTCTCACAGCAGAGTGGGAGCAGAAGCTGGAACAGATTTATAAAGGGGAGTTTGCCAGCGATGAATTCATAGAAGGCATTGTGACTTTTGTTGGTGAAATGGTGAAAAGCTATACGGAAGATTGTGTCTATGACGAAAAAGGAAGAGAAATCATAGGGAAATGCCCACGATGTGGAAAAAATATTTATGAAGGAAAAAAGAATTATTATTGTGAAGGCGGAATGGAGTGTGGGTTTACAATCTGGAAAGAGGATAGGTTTTTTGTAAGCAAAAAAAAGCCCCTGACCAAACCCATGGTAAAAGCATTTTTAGAAAAAGGCAGGATAAAAGCAGTAAACCTTTATTCAGAAAAAAAAGATACCACCTATTCAGCCTATATTTTTATGGAAGATACAGGACAGTATGTAAACTTTAAGTTATACTTTCCCAAGAACATAAATTTCTAATTGGAAAGAAATTATATTTTTAACGTTTATATTGCTTTTATATAAAGGCTTTAGTATTATTTTATTAGTTATGTTTTTATGAAGGGAAACGGGAAATGTTTGAAGAAAAATATTTAAAGTTGTTGTCCAGAGAGTACCCCAATATTGAGAAAGCATCTGCAGAAATTATAAATCTAAGAGCAATCTTGAGTCTGCCTAAGGGGACCGAATATTTTTTAAGTGACTTACATGGAGAACATGAAGCATTTATTCATATGGTCAAAAGTGCATCCGGTGTTATCCGGTCAAAGATTGATGAAATTTTTGAAAAACGTCTGCCGGAAAAAGAAAGAGACAAGCTGGCATCACTTATTTATAATGCTGAGGCAGAGCTTGAGAGAAGACAAAGAGAAGAAAGCGATTTCAATGAATGGTGTCGTGTAACTATTTACAGACTGATTGAAGTGTGCAAGTCCGTTTCTACAAAATATACCAGATCAAAGGTAAGGAAAAGATTACCGAAAGACAGTGCATACATCATTGATGAACTTTTACATGCTGACGATGAATCCAATAAAACCCATTATTATAATGAAATCATTAATTCTATTGTGGAATGCCAGGTGGCAGAGCAGTTTATCATCGAATTGTCAGATACCATCAGCAGGCTTGCAGTGGACAGATTACATATAATCGGAGATATTTTTGACAGAGGAGCGCATCCGGACTATATCATGGAATACCTGATGAAATTTCATGATGTTGACTTCCAGTGGGGAAATCATGACATTGTCTGGATGGGTGCTGCAACAGGAAACTGGGCATGTATAACAAATGTTATAAGAATGAATATCAGCTATAACAATTTTGACATGCTTGAAATTGGATATGGTATAAATTTAAGGCCTTTAGCTGTTTTTGCAGCCAAAGTCTATGTAGATGATCCTTGCACTTACTTTGCACCTCATATGCTGGACAGAAACACTTTTGACCCAGTGGACGAACAGCTGGCTTCTAAAATGCATAAAGCCATTGCTATTATACAGCATAAGGTTGAAGGACAGAGAATCATGTCTCATCCGGAATATAAGATGGATCACAGACTGATTTTAGATAAAATTGATTCCCAAAAAGGAACCATCAGGATAAAGGATATGGAGTGGGAACTCAGAGACACCAATTTTCCTACAATTGATCCTACTGATCCTTATAAGCTTACAGAAGAAGAAAATCTTCTGATGAATACCCTGGAGGCTTCATTCCTGGAAAGTGAGAAACTGCAGGAGCATATTAAATTCCTTTACAGCCATGGAGCAATGTATAAATGCGTAAATGGCAACCTTCTTTATCATGGATGCATACCAATGACTGAAGAGGGAGAATTTGAGGATGTTACTTTGAACGGTTCAACCCACAAAGGTAAGGCGTTTATGGATTACCTGGATGATGAAGTGCGAAAAGCTTACTTTAATCCACTGGCATCAGATGAAACGGGCATATCTGGAGACATTATGTGGTATCTGTGGCTGGGAAGTAAATCCCCATTATTCGGAAAAGATCAGATGACTACGTTTGAACGTTCCTTTATAGCGGACAAAAAGTCTCATAAAGAATATACAGTACCTTATTATAAATTGGTTAATAATCGGGAAACCTGCGAAAAGATTTTAAAAGAATTCGGGTTAAATCCGGATACCTCCCATATTTTAAACGGCCATGTACCTGTTAAAATTAAGGATGGGGAAAGCCCTGTCCGAGGTGGAGGAAAGTTGTTTATAATCGATGGAGGAATATCAAAAGCATACCAGAAACAGACTGGTATTGCAGGATATACTTTTATTTTTAATTCGAGATTTATGGCCCTTGCCGAACACAAGCCGTATAGTCCAATGAAAGAGGATGGCAGTCAGGAATTCCATGCGCCGACTATTAAAATCGTTGAGAATATGCCGGTCAGATTAACTGTTAAAACATCAGATATAGGAGAAGACTTACAGCTACAGGTCGAAGACCTGAAAAACCTTGTAAGAGCCTACAGATCTGGCTTAATAAAAGAAAGTAAATAAAGTGAAGTAATATACAAATGAGCTGATTTAATCAGCTCATTTGTTGCTTATGTCAGAATCCATCAAAGTTCTAATGTGGACAAATCATAAGGAGTTTCCTGATATACATAGTAGTTCAGCCAGTTTGAGAAAAGCAGGCTTGCATGGCCCCGCCATCTGAAAAGGACGTCTTCTTCCGGGTTATCATTTTTAAAATAGTTACAGGGAATGTTGATATCAAGCCCTTTTTTTACATCCCTGAAATATTCAGTTGCTAAGGTATCTTTATCGTATTCCTGATGCCCTAAAATGAAAATCTGACGTCCATTGTCTGTGGCCAGGATGTGGACACCAGCTTCTTCAGACTCAGCCAGAATGCGGACCTGCGGATGCTTCAGCACATCCTCTTTTTTATCATGGTATGCCTTGAGTGAGGAGCATAAAAGACTTCATCGAATCCCCTTACTAATGGGGTATAAGGCCTTGTAACCTTATGCTCAAATACGCCAAAGACTTTCCCATCAGTCAGGTGTTTTGGGATACCAAAATGGTAATAAAGAGCTGCCTGAGCGCCCCAGCAGATATGCATGCTGCTGTATACATTTGTCTTTGAAAACTCGAAAATTTCACAGAGCTCTTTCCAATAATCAACCTCTTCATAAGGAAGTGTTTCAACTGGTGCTCCTGTTATAATCATACCATCAAACCGCTGGTCTTTGATTTCATCAAGAGTCTGATAGAATGAAGTCATATGTTCCTGGGATGTATGCTTTGATTCATGTGAATCCATGCATACCAGAGTCAGTTCCACCTGCAGGGGAGAGTTAGCCAGCACTCTGGCAAGTTGAGTCTCCGTAGCAATTTTTGTAGGCATCAGATTTACAATTAATATTTTTAGTGGTCTGATGTCCTGAGTGACAGCCCTGCCTTTATGCATGATAAAGATATTCTCTTTTTGCAATGAGTCAGAGGCAGGTAATTCATTTGGTATTATTAAAGGCATTTGATATCCCCCTTATTTTACTGCTTTTAATGCCTGATCAAAATCAGCTTTTATGTCTGAAATTGATTCAAGACCTACGGACACCCGAATCAGTTCAGGTCTGATGCCACCTGCGATCTGCTCTTCTTCAGAAAGCTGCCTGTGGGTAGTGCTTGCTGGATGAAGCACTGAAGTCCGGATATCTCCAACGTGTACGACGATACTGGTAAGTTTCAGGTGGGAAAGAAACTTTTCTCCTGCCGCCTTACCACCTTTAACCCCAAAGCATAGAACCCCACCTGCACCATCAGGTAAATATTTTTGAGATAAATCATAATATTTATCTCCTTTGAGTCCTGGATATATAACCCAGTCTGTCATTTCATGATTTTTTAAGAACTCTGCCAAAGCAAGGGCATTTTCACAGTGACGTTCCATTCTGAGATGAAGTGTCTGCAAGCCCTGGTGAGTCAGATAAGCATTCATGGGGGCCATAGTACAGCCGAAGTCTCTGAGCATGACGGCCCGAAGACGTAAAGTAAAGGACTGATCTTTAAATTTATTATAGAAAGACAGGCCATGATAGCTTTCATCTGGTTCAACCATTCCCGGAAATTTTCCGGAAGCTGCCCAGTCAAAGGTACCGGCTTCCACCACAACTCCTCCCACACAGCTTGCATGGCCATCTGCATATTTTGTTGTGGACTGAATAACAATATCAGCACCGTGTTCAATCGGCCTGCAAAGGGCTGGGGAGGCTAAAGTGTTATCTACGATAAAAGGAACGCCCATAGTTTTAGCTGCTTTAGAAAATTTCTCAAAGTCCAGAACACTTAAAGCGGGATTTCCAATTGTCTCCCCAAAGATAGCCTTTGTCTCTGGTCTTGCTGATTTTAATATTTCTTCAAGAGGCAGGTCCTGATCTATAAAAGTTACATCAATACCTAGTTTTTTCAAAGATACGCCAAATAAGTTATGTGTACCCCCGTAAATATTTGTTGCTGAGATAACATGGTCTCCAGCCTGACAAATGTTACAGATTGTTATAAAGCTGGCTGCCATACCAGAAGAAGCAGCAATTCCTGCTGTACCCCCTTCAAGAAGAGCCATTTTCTCTTCAAGGGCATTTACAGTAGGACTTCCCAGGCGGGTATACATAAAGTTGGGACTGTCAAGATCAAATAATTCTGCAACGTCTTTGGAATCATAGTATCTGTAAGTGGTATTCTGCACGATAGGCAGTACCTGAGGCTGACCGCTTTCAGCTTTATATGCTCCATGTACACATTTTGTTTCAAATGACATTTTTTCTATCTCCCTCATATTTTTACCTCCGATTATCTATGAATCTATGTACCATTTATTCAAATGATGTATATTTTATCTGTACAAACCATCGTTAAATTTGATATAATTTGGTTTAAACACAAAAAAAACAATATTTTTTGGTATCTACATACATATTTGATATGTTATACTATATTGGAAATAAAATCAATGATTTGTGGTATAATTAATCCAATAATTTATAATGATGAGTTCTGGGATTAAAATATAGCGAGTAAACTGATCTTCCTGTAAGCCTGTACGGTAAATGGCCAGGATCCAAGTAAAGAAAGGACTGCGTACAGCAGATAGAAATCTGATGAAGATAACCATACCAACTGAGATAAGTACAGGATTTATTTACGCCTGTATGGGATTTGGAAAGAATAAACCAGATGCAGACAGTCTTGAACTGATTAAAACAGCTTCTGAACAGGTACTTGCTTTGGCAGATCCTCATGCAGTGTATCGGGAATTTCCACTGGGGATTACAGAGGAATTAGAGGAACTTTATATTCTAAATGAGAAAAATAAGCTGGAAGGAAAAGCAATAGCAGAACATCTTGCAGGTTGTAACCAGTGCATTTTAATGGCGGTTACTATGGGCATGCAAACGGACAAGCTTATAAGAAGAACTCAGATAACAGACATGGCAAGGGCAGTAGCCTTAGACGCATGTGCCTCTTCTCTGATTGAGGATTTATGTGATCAGATAAACCTTCAGTTGACCCAAGAGTATGAAAAACAAAACAAGGCATTGACCTCCAGGTTCAGTCCGGGTTATGGGGATTTGCCCCTGACGGCTCAGAATATTTTTTCCAAGCTTTTAGAAATGGAAAAGAAAATAGGACTGACTCAGAACAGTGAACACTTATTGATACCAAGAAAATCAGTTACTGCAGTAATAGGGATTAAGCCCGTGAAGAATCATAACAAGAGTAAGACAATGACAATAGAAGAAAACCGGGAGGCCTGTAAAGTTTGTAAAATTAAAGACACTTGTACATTTCGCCAACATGGTGGATTTTGTGGTAAAAAATAATTCGTTTTAAGTTTAATATCTGATTTGATGAAAGGATAACGCATTGAAAAATATTTTTAATACAAATGAATATGTAATACTGGATGGAGCTATGGGCACTATGCTTCAAAACAGCGGATTAGAGTTAGGTGAAAGACCGGAAATACTTGCTATTACCCATCCTGAAAAGATAACAGCAGTACATGGGATGTATGTAGAAAGTGGAGCAAATCTTATTTACGCTAATACTTTTGGCGCAAATGCACATAAACTGGCAGGGTTTGGATATACCGTGAAAGAAGTAATCACAGCAGGAATAAAAGCCGCTAAAAAAGCCTGTGAAGGCTCAGATACTCTGGTGGCTTTAGATATAGGGCCTTTAGGAGAATTACTGGAGCCTGCCGGGACACTGTCCTTTGAAGGTGCATATGAACTATTTAAAGAAATGGTTGTGGCAGGAACTGACGCTGGAGCTGATGTTATTGTTTTTGAAACAATGACAGATTTGTACGAGGTGAAAGCGGGAGTTTTAGCAGCAAAAGAAAATTCCAGTCTGCCTGTTATGGTATCCATGACCTTTGAAAGTAATCACAGAACTTTTGCAGGATGTACAATCGAAGCCATGGCAATGACTCTGGAAGGACTTGGGGTGGATGCTATAGGCATTAACTGTTCCTTAGGGCCTGTGGAAATATTCCCTATCGCAAAGGAGCTTTGCAGTAACACACGACTGCCAGTTTTTGTGAAACCCAATGCGGGACTTCCGAATTTAAAAACAGGAGGATATGATATTAACCCGGATCAATTTGCAGAGCAGATGCTTTCCTATCATGACATAGGAATCTCAATGCTGGGAGGATGCTGTGGGACCTCTCCGGAATATATCAGAGAGATTGTTTCAAGATTTAACAACCTAAGAACAAAGGCTGCGGACAGAATTGGGCAATATGTTCCTTCTTTGAGAGTATGTTCTCCAACCACCACTGTGAACGTAGACCATGTTACCATCGTAGGTGAGACTATTAATCCTATGGGTAGAAAGTTTATCAAACAGGCTTATTTATGTGATGATATGGATACAATTCTGGCCTGTGCCGTTGAACAGGTAGAAAATGGGGCAGAGATTTTAGATGTAAATGCAGGAATGCCGGGGATAGATGAAACAGCCATGCTGTGCAAAGTTGTAAAACTGCTTCAGTCGGTGGTAGATGCACCTATATTATTAGATTCGCAAAATCCAGAGGCTTTAGAAGCTGCCCTGCGTGTTTACAATGGTAAACCCATGATAAATTCTACAAATGCGGATAAAGACTTGATGGATAAAATATTCCCACTTGCTAAAAAGTATGGAGCTGCAATCGTTGGTCTGACTCTAGATGAAGAGGGAATACCGGAAACAGCAGAAAAACGGTTTGAACTGGCTGAGCGCATAGTACGGACAGGACTTTCCTATGGAATTCACAAAGAAGATATGGTCATTGACTGTTTAACTCTGGCAGCTTCTGTTCAGCAAAAGGAGGCTTCGGAGACACCAAAGGCTATAAAGATGATAAAGGAACAGCTTGGGGTCAGGATTCTACTGGGAGTTTCCAATATTTCATTTGGATTGCCTCAGAGAGAGATTATAAACCGAAACTTTTTAACACTGGCCATGAATGCCGGGTTGGATATGCCTATTATGAATCCAAAAGACCAGGGAATGAAGGAATCTATTTACGCTTACAATGTTTTAGCAGGAAAGGATGAGGGCGCTAAAAACTACATTGAAAAGTTTGCAAAACCTGAAGGCACTCCTGATAATGGCTTAGGTGGAAAGGGTATAAAGAATAATGAAAGTACTTCTGTTGATATTTTCCATGCAATCAGAAAAGGTCTTAAGAATGAAACCAAGATTGCTACAGAAAACTTATTGGAAAGTATGGAGGAAATGGCTGTAATAAATGAAAAGCTAATTCCTGCACTTGATGTACTGGGCACACTTTTTGAGAAAGGTGACATTTTCCTTCCTCAGTTAATACAGGGAGCACAGGCTGCTCAGGCAGGGTTTGAGGTAGTAAATAAAAGGCTGGCAGCTAAAGATACAGAAACCGTCAACCGTGGAAAGATTGTCCTGGCAACGGTGAAAGGAGATATTCATGATATAGGAAAAAATATAGTCAAAATTATACTGCAGAATTATGGATATCAGATTATTGATTTGGGACGTGATGTAGCTTCAGATGTGGTAATTGAAGCTGTGAAGAAGCATGATGTTAAGCTTGTAGGTCTTAGTGCATTAATGACGACCACCCTGAAAAGTATGGAGGAAACTATACAGGCACTTCATAAAGAACGACCTGATTGTAAAATTCTGGTGGGGGTGCCGTTTTAACAGAGGATTATGCAAAACAGATTGGTTCAGATTATTACGCAAAGGATGCAAAACGATCTGCAGATATTGCTAAAGAAGTGTTTAATAACTAATGATTAATATTAAAGTTAATTTAGGGGATAAAAGTAAAGTCAGCAATAAATTATTTTTTATTGCTGACTTTTTCTGTAGAATCCTCTTCTTCATCAATTTTAACCGCACCTACAGTTATTAATCCCACAGCAGTGGCTTTAGCCAGGGTTTTAGCCCCGCGTTTTATTTTATCTGTATCTTTTTCCTTGATACCTTCCAGGATTTTTCCGCTGTTATCGGCGACAAGCTTAAAATTATCAACAAAATTTTCTATAACTTTATTGCCGCCTTCTTTTAAATCGTGAACACCATCGTTGAATTTATCAGCATTTTTCGTCACCTTACCAGTTATTACATCCGTAGCTCCACTGGCAATATCTCCAGCAATGGCGCCAGTATATATGGTAGAATCAACAATACTTGAGCCAAGACTATCAATGATTTTTATGTCAGTCACTTTACCTACTACAGACAAAGTACCCCCAATAACACCGCCCACAGCAGCTCCTGCAATGATTCCAGCCTTTTTAATTGAATCCATTTAAATACCCCCTATATTTTCAAGTTCAATGAATGCCTTTTAGTAGTATTAGTATATAATAAAAAGTTTAAATGGTCAAAAGCTTCATAAAACTCAGGTACATTTTAATCAGTTTGTTTTTTAGTATCACCAGTATTTAAAATAAATTACATTATTTATATGCTTCCAATTGATATAGGTTAAGATTATTTTTTATTGCCTTTGAAATACTATTAATAGCATTAAGTATTTTATAAGGAGGTAAAAAGATGCAAATAGATGAAATAAAAGTCTCTGAGTCTGATTCAGAGAACTTGATGATGCGTGAAAAATTATTGGAAATACCAGAAATGAGCAGGAATGAAGAGTCTTTGCAAAGGCAGATAAAAAAATTTAATGTAACTGATTAAATAAAAAATGTACGCTTAGTCGTACTTTTTTATTTTATGAAGTTAAAATACAGTAAATGTCATAGGTAAAAAATAGAAATTACATGCTATAATATAGAATATAATAAATACTATTTTTAAAGGAGGTTTAATGTATGATAAAAACTGCACGGCTGGATATAGTTGAAGCTGTTGAGAGTGAAATTCAAACGATTATTGCCATTGAGGAACATAAGGAAAATAGAGACTATCTTTGGATAGGAACATATGAGGAACACTTAAATGAAATAAGTGATCCCAACCATTTATTATTAGTATTTAAAGAACATGATGAGAAAAAAATAGTCGGTTATGCCCTAATAAGACTTGACTTTAAATCAAATATATTTGAAATCAGAAGAATTGCCATAGTTGAAAAAGGAATTGGTTATGGGAAGGAATCAATGATTGCATTAATAAAATACGCATTTGAACAAACCAAGACAAACCGGCTATGGCTTGATGTTTACCCTGATAATTTAGGAGGAATAAAATTATACGAAAATTTAAGAATGCATAAAGACGGGGTGCTAAGACAAAATTATAAAGCTGACAGAGGATATTTAGACCAGATTATATACTCTATTCTTAGAGAAGAGTATGGAGAATGGAAAAATAACTTCTTCTAAAGAATATTAAATCTTACTGCTTTTATGCTTCGGAACACTTTTTATAATCAAGCATATTATATAATGTGCCATGATTTATAAAAAGGAGAGATTTTAATGTCAAATAATCAGCAAGGCTTTACTTTTCCAAATCAATTTGAATGCCCAAGGGAACAAAGCCATGTTCATGAAGTCCTTGGCAGTGTAGAGATTGCAGAACCGAATACAGATCCTCATAATCATCGTTTTGCTTCAGTTACTGGCCAGGTAATCCCCATTCGTGGAAATAATCACATTCATGAACTAAATTTCCGTACTGACTTTTATGAAGATCATTTTCATGAGTTTTGCGGAAAAACGGGTCCAGCTATTCCAGTAGGCGATGACAGGCATGTGCATTTTTTAGAGTCAGTAACTTTGGTAAGTGAAGGGCACAGACATGAGTTCAGAGTGGCCACTCTTATAAATGACCCGATTGGTGACTGATATTTAAAATAGATTGATATATAGCGCCTTTATTTCAGATAAAGGCGCTATTTTAGCATTTAGTTAAATAAAAATCACATGCTTATATATTAAAAAGGTGCTAAATTAACACACAAGAAAGAAATGTTCTTTAACATTAAATATTAGAAAGCATAATATAATTTTAAATATTACCTGAATAGTTAAATACCTTATACGATTCTTTCATTCACATATTTAAATGCAAACGGTAAGGTTTAATCGGGGGATTCTTTATGAATAACTTTTATATTTCCTTTAATGCAGAGCAGGAGTATACAGCATGGTATAAAGCAATCGCTGATGTGGAATTTTTTCTGGACTCTATGGGATTTAAAGCAATTCCCGTAAAGTCCTGTATTAAAAATATGAGACTATGTCTGAAAACATATATAGGAACGGAAGATGAAGAGGATGGCACTGGAATCATATTAGTCCAATATCCAAGGGTAGCAGTTGAGGGGGTAGATTTAGACAAGTTTATTAAAGTAATCAAATCAACCTATCAAAAATATAAATTGGTAGTTTTAGTGCATGATCTTGACTCAATTCGCTTTGGCAAATTCTTTACAACTAATTATCTTACAGAAATACCAATGTTAAAAAGATTTCACTGTGTTATAGCAGTAAATGATGCTATGGCTGCATTATTAAAAGATCATGGAGTTTTATCAAATATATATTCTCTCACAATGTTTGATTATGTTTTACCTGATATTCACAATGCTGGCATGATATATGACCCAAATAATGTTTCCATAGCCTATGCAGGTAACTTAAAATATGAGAAATCACCTTTTTTATATAAACTGGATAAAGTGGATTTTGGTAAAATAACGATTAATTTATATGGGCCGGATTTAAATAAAAAAAATACTTTTTTATCAGGTAATGTGAAATATAAGGGGGCATTTGCTGCTGATAACTTAGCTGGTGAAATAAAGGATGAATTCGGTTTATGCTGGGATGGAAATGCTTTAGATAAATGTGGGGGAAAAATTGGTCAGTATTTAAGATATACCAATCCACACAAGACTTCCTTATATTTAGCTTTGGGAATTCCAGTGATTATATCCAAGGATATTGCAACTGCTAAATTTATTGAAAGAGAAAAAGTAGGAATTATCATCAGTAAGATTGAGCAGATACCATCAGTAATAAATAATCTCTCAATGGATGAGTATGAAACCTTAAAAATAAACGCTGTAAATATATCTAAGAAATTGAAAGATGGCTATTTTATTAAAAAAGTAATAAAAAGCATTGAAGAGAGTTTTAAGCCCTGATTAAAATAAATATTGATAGTTAGTAAATCCTATTGTATTCTATAAAGAAAGATATAATCAGGAGGCTGGTTCTATGAACATAGGGGCAATAACTTGTGTTGTTCTGTCAATTCTTTTTCAAAGTATATAGCTATAGCTGCGTTTATTATCTGGATAGTTTTATTTATGAAGGACGTTCATTTAGATACAGAAAAGGCATTTAGTAAGTATAAATTATAATTAATATTAGCGGAGAAATTTTTTGAAAAATTTATTTAAAATCCTTTTAGTAGGAATTATATCAACAATTTGTAGAATTTTAGTTCAATTTTTAATTCCTGCAGGGAAGCAGACTGTTTTGCAGCCAAGTTTATTTGCAACTAATGGAACTATGCAAATGGCATTTTCCTTATATGGGATTATTGTTTATTCCCTGATCGCATCGCTATTTTTTCTTATTTGCAATCATCTGTCTGGAAACAGAATATTGCAAGGACTAAAATATGGCCTTTCATGTTGTGTGGTATGGATTGCTTATCTTTATGAACCGTTACCTCATGTTGTATGGATAGATAGAATTACATATCCTCTTGCAGATGGTGTTACATTGCTTATCATGGGGTTGCTTTTAGGTATTTTATTTGGAAAAACAAGAAATGTGTGGGTACCAAAAGTTTTAGTAAAAGATATGATACCATTAATCACCATATCAGTTTGTTTCACTGTAGGAAGGCTTATTCAATATAACATATTTGATATTTATTCTTCATTTAATAATAAGCACTTAGAAACCATGATTTGGTGTGTGTTTACAGGACTGATTATAGCTGGTACTATGATTTGGCTAAACCGATATATCAGAGGGAAAAATAAGATTTCAAGAGCCATAATTATTGGCAGCTTGTTATTTGGTTTGGATTTATTATTATTTAATTTTTTTATGCCATTGGTATTCAAGGTAGATATATGGGATTTAATTTTAAGGACTGTAATTGATATTTGTGCCGTTACGCTTGGATGCCTGACTTTGAAACATTATGATTGAATATACTCAGGCCGCCCTAAATAGGCGGCGAGAATTACAAGTCTTGCAGATCAGATTCAGGACTGTCATTTTCAAGGTTATCCCGTGCAAGATCTGTGTCAATTACTGGATAGACGTCTTCTGGAATGGGTTTATCAATATCACCGTCCCAGATAAATCGATTGTCCAAATTCATTTTTATCACCTCGGAATATAGGATAACCAGGAAAAAAGAAATTATTTCACAAATGTAAAGAAGAGATTGTTGTATATCAGATATTAATTTTCATATTTTCAACAACTTGTTTAAGTTCACCTAATGTTGAAATCTCTACACCTGATTCATCTAACTTATTACGAATAGCTTGAGAACAGGATGAATAGTAATCTCTTAAATCTGGATTACCAAAGTAGTAGCTAGACTGGTTTATATTTAAATTATTCAAATTAATCACCTCTGATGATAGTGTGTGCAAGTAATATGAATTTATAACTTGGATAATGTGTTGTAAGTGTAAAATTATAAACTAAGGTAGTAGGACAGACACTTGCCGATATAAACAATCACTTGAAATAAAAAACCTTGATTTTCAAGGTTTTTTTTGTTTGGTGCACCATGAGGGATTCAAGCCCACGACCTTCATTTCACATCACTATTTTATTCAGTTGGTGTAGATTTTTCCGATGATTCATTTCGATTTTTCTGTAATTCACGTTGTGCGGCAATGGTAGCTAATGTATCACCGAGCTGGTTAAATGATGAAGCTAAAACACTCAATTCATCATCATTAGGTGTTTCGTTTGCAATTATTATGGCAAGAGCAGTTATGGCAGATACCAATTCACATGAATTCATGAAAAATCACCTCACTTTAATTTATGAGGATTTTTAACAAATATTAGATTTAATTTTAAGTCTTATACCTCATAACCAAATAAAAATATCTGAATACAATAACAATAGGGGGTGCGTAAGATGATAGAAAATTGCCAAATAACTAAGGCGCAGCAAGATATAAATAACATAGTTTATAGAGGGAGGATTCTATGGCGCGATATAGCTACATGGTTAAGCACATATCTGATGGTAAAAACTTTACAAGGAGAGGATGTACTACTAGAACAGATTAAAAATAAGCTCCTTAGAATTGTGGCAGAATTTGAAAGTAATATTAGAACGTTTTTCGGCGACAAAGCTGCTGATGATCATATTAATTTATTTTCTCAATACATAATGCTGATGACTACTCTAATCGATGCAACCGTGGAAGGTAATTCAGGTGCTGCGGATGAAATTGTAAAGCAAATATATGAAATTGCTGGCAAGAGGGTTGAATTGCTTACAGAAATAAATCCATATTGGGACCAAAATACTTTAGAAAATTATATCTATACTTTTAATGACATGACAATTAAAGAAATAATTGCCTTTACATCAAAACAACATGAAAACAGCATTAGAATTTACGAGAGAGTTTTATCCTATTCAACAAATTTGGGAGACTTTATAGCCCAGGGAATTAAGAATTATATGATATTTAGTTTAGAACCACCCACAACTGTAGAAAGGCCAGACTATTGAATAAGGATGATAAAACGATTTGTTTCAGAAAAAAGAAGTGGCAAGTGGCAATAGAAAAAATATCTGAATACAATAATAGCAGGGGGTGCGTAATATGATAAAGACTTGCCAATTAGTTAGAATACAGCAAGATATAAATAACATAGTTTATAGAGGAAGGATTATATGGCGTGATATAGCCACATGGTTAAACGCATATCTAATAGCAAAATCTTTACAGGGAGATACTGAACTCCTAGAGCAGATTAAAGAAAAGCTTCTTAGAATCGTAGAAGACTTTGGAGGTCTCATGAGAACGTTTTTCGGTGACAAAGCTGCTGACGATTATATTAATTTATTTTCTCAATACATAATGTTGATGACTAGTTTAATTGATGCCTATGTTGAAGGAAACACAAGTGCTGCGGATGAAATTGTAAAGCAAATATACGAAAGTGCTGGTAAAAGGGTTGAACTTCTTACAGAGGTAAATCCATACTGGGATAAAAATACATTAGAGCAATATGTTTTTACTTTTACTGACTTGACTATTAAAGAAATATTGGCCTTTACATCAAAACAATATGATAGTGGCATTCGAATTTACGAAAGAATTTTAACCTATTCAGCAGATCTTGGTGACTTTTTAGCAGATGGAATTAAGGATTATTTGGTATATAATCTAGAACCACCTACAACGGTGCAACCACCAACTGAATAAAAGGTAATCAAAGAAGTACTATTATTTCTTTGATTAAAAAATAAAATGTACAACCATTACATAATAAAGGTATAGGACAGGCTATGCTGCTGTGGCTTGAATTGAGCTTTTTATAATGTGATATATGTTACCTCAGGCATAACTACATACAAAAAATAAAAAAAGCCTTGATTTTTCAAGGTTTTTTGCTTTGGTGCGCCATGAGGGATTCGAACCCCCGACCTTCATATTCGTAGTATGCTACTCTATCCAGCTGAGCTAATGGCGCATGCTTTTTGACACGTTTCATATTATACTATATTAATATTATAATGTCAAAGGAAATTAACTAATTTTAAAGTAAAATTAATACGAAAAACTGGTTATTGTGACAATGGTTGCCAGATGATATAATGAAGCTTGAAAAGGAATAAAAGTTGGGAGAAAACTTAAATGGATGAACTAAAAGAATTGAGAAGAATTCTGAAAGAACAGAGGCCGAATAACTGGGAAGATATACCTGATATTGATTTATATATGGATCAGGTTTTAAATTACATGGTCAGACAGCATATCGGACTGGAGAGCGGTGAATCTTTAACTTCTGCTATGGTTAATAATTATATAAAAAAAGAGCTTTTACCAAGGGCTAAGGGCAAAAGGTACGAAAGGAAACACGTTGCTTATCTGACTGCTATCTGTTTGTTTAAACAAATTTTATCAGTTGATTCTACAAAAGAGCTTCTGAAAAGTCAGTTGTCTGATGAGGACATAAAAACATTTTATGAGAAATATTGTATAAAGCTAGACCAAGAGTATAATGCTGTAGCAGAAAAAATTGATGAAAATATGACAAAGCAAGATATTTCCGAGCTAGTTTTAGAACTGGCTATTTCAAGTTATGCCCAGAAAATAGCTTGTGAGAGGTTATTGGAATTACTTGTTTAGTTAATATATTTAAGAATTTGTGACCTTTATTAATCCCCTGACATAGTATATCTTATAAGATTTTGACTATGAAAGGGGATTTTGTTTTGGAAAACAATACTAGTAGGCCTACAGATGGTTCTGGTGCTGAGCCTTACGTAGGTATGCCAATATACTTAGATGATTCTTTTTTTGATTTTATGAATGAAGATGTAGGATCAAAATGTCCAATGCCATACGATATGGATGATGAAATGAATGAAAT
Organism: Aminipila terrae; assembly: GCF_010120715.1. Lineage (NCBI taxonomy): Bacteria > Bacillati > Bacillota > Clostridia > Peptostreptococcales > Anaerovoracaceae > Aminipila > Aminipila terrae. The sequence goes on along the minus strand of NZ_CP047591.1, from coordinate 983,092 downwards.
GATGCCAGGGACCTGCCCTACGGCACCAGGAAATTGGCCGATGACTCCAGGAACCTGTCCAACAGCACCAGAAAACAATCAGATGGCACCAGGGAATTGTCCGATGATGCCAGGAAATTGCCCGGCAGCACCAGGAAACTGTCCGATGACTCCGGGACCTGTCCGACAGCACCAGGGAACAATCAGATGACTCCAGGAACCTGCCCGACAGCACCAGGGAATAATCAGATGGCTCCAGGAACTTGTCCGATGACTCCAGGAACCTGTCCAACGGCTTCAGGGAACTTCCCAATGATGTCAGGAAATCACGAGATGGCTACTGGGCGCTGCCCGATGACTCCAGGAACCTGCCCTACGGCTCCAGGAAACTATCCGATGACTCCAGGAACCTGTCCAACGGCTCCAGGGAACTGTCCAATGACTCCAGGAACTTGTCCAACAGCTCCAGGAAATTGGCCGATGACTCCAGGAACCTGTCCAACGGCTCCAGAAAACAATCAAATGACTCCAAGAACCTGTCCGACAGCTCCAGGAAATTGCCCGATGACTCCAGGAACCTGTCCAACGGCTCCAGAAAACAATCAGATGGCTCCGGTAAACTGTCCGGCTACTCCGGAAAACAATCAGACAATGCCGGAAATGACCACTGAAGGAAGCGTAATTCCAGAGGACTGTGCTAGTGGCTGTCCTTTAGCTATGGCTTATGTACCTTGGCAGGTTTGGAATACTACTTATGAAATGGAACAGGGATTTATGGTGGGAACTATATTCCCTGAATTAGATCTTCCTTTTCTGGGGGTGCATCTAAATGAATAGAGAAGGATTGATGAGACGTATACAGATGTTAAGTTTTGTATTAGTAGATGTTAGCCTTTACTTAGATACTCATCCTACAGATAAAGCAGCATTAAGCTTCTTTAATAAATATAATGCTTTAAATCAAAGCGCCAGAACAGAATATGAGCAGAAATACGGGCCTTTAAACATATCAGGTACCAATGATACTAACAGTTGGTCATGGATAGATGAACCATGGCCTTGGCAGAAGGAGGTTTAGGTATGTGGACTTACGATAAAAAGTTACAATTTCCAGTAAATATAAAGAACTCCAACCCTGCCATGGCTAAGTTTATTATTACTCAGTATGGTGGACCTGATGGCGAGTTGGGAGCCACTTTAAGATACTTATCTCAGAGATATACTATGCCATATAAACAATGTATAGGTATATTAAATGATATTGGAACTGAAGAAATCGGTCATTTTGAAATGATTGCCACGATTGTACATCAATTAACAAGAGGGCTGACTATAGAACAGATTAAAGCTGCAGGTTTTCAGGACTATTTTGTAGATCATACTACTGGGCTCTATACGGTTTCGGCTGCAGGAGTTCCGTTTGATGCAACATGTTTTGCATCCAAGGGAGATGCCATCACGGATTTAATGGAGGATATGGCAGCAGAGCAGAAGGCCCGTACGACTTATGATAACATTTTAAGACTGGCAGATGATCCTGATGTTATTGAACCGATCAAGTTTTTAAGAGAACGTGAGGTAGTGCATTTCCAGAGATTTGGTGAAGCTCTAAGGGTGGTTCAGGATAATTTAGACAGCAGAAACTTCTACGCTATAAATCCTGAATTTGACAGGTAAGCATGACCGAAAAAGGAATTTAGAATGTTTGATAATCACTTTTAGAATTTATATAATTTAGAGTAGCAGAGAAGGCCGCAGATATATATCTGCGGTTTTGTGTATATTAAACTTACCGATAATGCAATGGGGGGCGATAGAAATTTTAACGGACAAGCTTGCATATAGAATCTATTTTACTAAAAATGTAAGTAATACAAATATATTGGATACTTTCACAATTAAATATGCTAATCATATAATAATTAATATAAAAATATAAATAAGGAGGAGACTATGAAAGGCTATTATGGTACACAAGACAATGAACGGCTTTCTAATGTTGATTCACCGGTATTTAAGGATAACCTGTCCAGTGATATTATTTATCCGGAAATCTATTATAAAATTCAACCTTTTGTTATATTTGCCTGTGATCAAATGGAATCATGTAGACATATGATAAACCAAAGCATGTTAGATCAGGTTGGAGACGACATCTATACAAAAGTATGTGCAATGTATCCGGATTTGGAAGAATACGCAAATCAATCCCCTATGAAATTATCTGTAGAAACTACACAGCAGCGGCAACGCAGGTTCTTTAGAAGAAGAGGGGTATTTCAGGATTTCGTAGATTTGTTATTACTTAATGAACTCTTTAGACGGGGTTCGATTCTTTTTTAACTTACTTACTGTATTTAAACAATTATAAAATAGAGGAATTAGGCTTACTAATTTTCTCTATTTTAATTTTACAGTATTTCAAGTTGATGGGACAAACTAAATATTCAAAATTATCCTATCGATAACCAAGTAAATAATGCTTGAATATAATAGAATTGAGGAAGGCAAAGTAACAAGTAAAAGTATCTAACAATATATTGTAATATGTTGAATAAAAGGAGGACGGTAAATGCAACACACTAAGGAATTTCAAAATGTTTGTATTCCAATAAACCAGGTGAATTTAATATTTGATTCAAGAACAATATGGAGAGATCTTACTATTTGGCTCAGATCATACATAAATCTTAAACATGGAGGGCTAGGAGATGAGGAAGCCACCAAAGCGAAGTTGGAAGAATTGTTGATAAAATCAATCAATATCTTTAGCATAGTTTTCGGCGAAAAATATGCGGATGAATACGTGACTATATCTACCCCTTTTATTAATTATTTAGGTATGTTGATTGAAGCACAAATCAGCGGGGAAACGGATACAGTCGATGACTATAAAAATAGATTACAGATACTTTCAGCACAAGCAGCTGCATTCTTATCACATATCAACCCTTATTGGGAGGAAAACCAGTGGATAGAATTATTCTCTCAGTATAATCAAATGTCCATTGACCAGTCAACAGCCCTTTTAAACAAAGATGACAAAGAGGACATATATGTATTTGACAAGCTCTTAAGTTTATCCTCTAAAATAGGGGACTATTACTCTCAAGGAATACTTGATTACTTAATGTATGCTGGAAGAGCTATGGCTTGGGCATAATTTCCAGAATTTAATATGTTCCTGATTTCTTAATCCTAAAAACGGGGACAAGAGTTTAAAACATTGTCGAATTAAGTTTGTTGATAATTGATATATTTTGATATATGATAAAGAAAAAGGAGGAAAGATAAAAATTAAAAAATTGTTAGTTTTTTAGTTACATGAAATATCCAAGTAAGGGAAGGTGATATTATGGCAAATAAAAAACTAGATTACCTAATAAGTGATAAATATGAAAAAGAATTGTTAGATATTGATTACATATTAGAGCAGTTAGAAAAAGAGAGAGTAAGTGAACTTAATGGGGCTAAAACAGATGGTTCTTTATCTCTATATGCAAAGAAACTAAGAGAAGAAATAGTATCACTATTATGTAAGATTCAGACCGGAGAAGATGAATATAATAATGAATGCAGTCTAATCAATTAAGATATTTACTAATATTTATAATATTAGTTTTTTACAATGAAATAATATTTTTAAAAGGGCAGCTCAAAAGGGTTGCTCTTTTAATATGGAAATAAAATGGAAGATAAATAAGCAGTAATCGTAAGTATGGGATAATCCCGCTGGCTATTATACTAAAAACGCAGTCAGGAGGACCCGATGGTGAATTGGGAGCTACTTTAAGGTACTTATCTCTAACTGCTACATAGAATCCTTAGTCTTTTTAATAAGTAGTTTAAGCAGCTGAATACCAAGGATTAAAGCATAAACGGCCAAACCGTAAAGAACAATCATGAATAAAAAGGGAAAAAGAACTGAAATAATAGACATAATAGGTTTTCCTTTCTGATATTAGATTATTTATATAATAACTTATATTTACAAATTATGCAAATGTATCAAAATGAAGGGCCCATATGATTATTTTACATATTTACTGATATGTAAAATAATGTATAATAGAAAGAAGGATTATGAAAAATGGAGGGGTATTATATTTGTTAAATTTTATTATGAAGATTATGAGTAAGGAAGTTTTTTGGGTTGCCATAGGCGTAATAATTTCAGTAATAATATATTATCGAATGACAAGAAGGACTCTAATATTGGAAACTATAAAAGAATATTCTAATATTAGAAATAAATATTCAAATCCATCTGATAATGATATCATACCAGAAGATAAAAGGAAAGCCTACTTACAGGAGATGGAAAGGTTTTGTACGGGCATACAACTTGGATTGTATGATATTAATACTTTGTCTAAAATATCAGGACATAGATTGATTGAACAATATAAAAAATATGGGAAAGTGATAATAGAAGAAAGTAAAATGAAAAAAGATACAGAAGCTGATAGCTTATATTGTCAATATGAAACAACAATAAAAGAGTTGCAAAAGATATCAGGACTGTAAGTCAGGTTTTCAGGACTATTTTGTAGATTATACACTGGGCTTTATACGGTTTTAGCGGCAGGAGTTCCCTTGGATGAACATGTTTTGCATCCAAGTGAGATGCTATCACTGATTTAATGGAGGATATGGCAGCAGATGCGCGTATTTAGAAGAACAACAAACTATATAATTTACTAAAAATACATAATATTTTACTTTATTTTCATGAGCAGTTATACTAATATTCTTTTATAGAAACTTGATATTTTATTTCAACAGATATAGAAAAGTAGGTAATAGCAGGTGAAATCATGAAAAATAAAATTATTGAATTATCAAAACAGGGAAAAGTAGACGAGATTAGATTTATTAACACAGATGACCTGACAGAAGAATATATTGGAGACTTGGGAAAGTTTGCTGGAAGGCAACCAAAAGAAATTATGCCAGAGGCAAAGACAGTTATTGTTTTCTCAACATACATAGGCAAATTTGTCACAGACTTTTCAGCTAGGTATGGACGTACCAGCAGACTGGTTTTATCGGGATATTATGCAAATATCGTTAAGCCATTGATTCCCATACAGGAATTCTTGATTTCGGAAGGTTATAAGGCTCATATTGTAGATGGAGAAAGTGATGAAGTTTCTATCCCCTAAAAGGGATTGCTGTAAAAGCAGGGTTAGGTTGGATTGGTAAGAATTCTCTGCTCATCAATAATAAATATGGTTCTTTTCAGGCTCTTGGAGCAATTTTGACAGATGCAGATTTAAGTGAAAACTATGCTTTAATGGAAAATATGTGCGGAAAATGTTCGAAATGTGTAGACACTTGTCCTTCAAATGCAATTAAAATGCCTCAGATTTTAGACAGACCAAATTGTCTATCTGATTTTTTGGAAGATGATATGCCGAAAACCGATATAGCTAAAGGAAAAAAGTTGGATGGCTATTTCTTTGAGTGTGATATTTGCCAGAACATTTGCCCTTGGAACCAAAAACATGTTAAATATCCATTAAATACATCTTATGGTGAAAATTTTGACAGTACTAATATAAATCATGTTTTTGAACTGAATCATTTAAAAAATATGAGTGAAGAGGCATACGAAAAAGAAATTGTACCTTTTATGATTGGTTATAAGCTGCCATATAAAACATTTAAACGAAATATAAATATGCTCCTATAGTGATTTTTTTAAAAATAAAATAATAAAAAGCTAATTTTTAATTAGCTTTTTATTATTTAAAAATTATATTCGGTTTTTGGAATCCTGAGTGCTGTTTTTATCATTCCTAAATCCAGTACCTTTGTAATTCTGAGTGCAATTATTGGAATCCTTTGAATTTCTTGAATTTGTGCTGTTTTTAGAACCAGTAGTATTCTGAGTGCAATTTCTTGAATCTTGTGTTCTGTTTTCAGCGTTTTTTGTGTTTTTTAAATTGTCCATCTTAATCACCTCCGCTTTATTATTATGTGCAGTAACTTAATAAATATTTAAAATTAAATGAACCTTATTCTAGCATAAGATAAGAAATCAGGAATTTATATCACATAATAAAAAGGGATATAATAGAAAAATGTTAAATTATTACATGAATTTGAAGACATAAATAGTGCAAAAGAATAGACGGGAGTATAAAATATTTTTACGGAAGATATTTTTTGATTATCCAGCATAATATAGAAGGGTAATAAAATTTGGAGGTGTGTAAAATGGTATTAAATTCTTATAGAGGGCAAATTATTAAAATTTCAGAATTGTTACCAGCTCCAAGTCAGTTATATGCTATGGAAGCAAATGCCGTTGAATTGATGAATGATCTTTATGCTGGCGATTGGCAAAAATCAGAAGAGCATTTAGAGTTGATTAAATCAAATATGAATGAAGTAATTCCCTTGCTTAACGATGCCTCCGTTCTTGTAGGGCTAATTGCAAGAATGAATCTTGAGATAAGTTATTTAGACCAGTATGTAACGCAGAAAGAAACCCAACAGGCAATTGAACAGGCTAATCGAATTACTATATACACTACACAACTCCTTGATTATTTTAAGACTGATTTTCCAACAGATTTAAATAGATTTGGATATTTGGCAAGGCAGATTATTATAGATGCTGAGAATAATGATTGGAGTGAAGCGAATAATATGTACTTAATTCTAAAAAAGACATGGGATAAACTGAAGCTTTTGCTAAATTCCCAGTATCAAAATGATTTTAATCTTATTATTAACAGTCTGGGAGAGTCAATACAAAGTAAAGATTATCAGTCTACTATAAAAAATGCAAATACATTGCTAGATAAAACAGAAGAGCTGAAAGCTGTTTTTATACAACAAAATAATATGTAAAATATTTAATATTTTCCAGAGTAAGTTAAATAATCAAGTATTCCTTGAGCATAATAATCTCCCATTTTTGAAGTTAAATTTAAAATTTTGTCATATACTTCTATGTTTTTTTCATAATCTTTATTTAATAGTGTGGTGGATTGATCAATGGTCATCTGAATAAACTGGTATAAAAAGTTTTTCCATTCGCTTTCCAACCAGAATGGATTTATTTCTGATAAAAAAGCAGCCCTCTGATCTGCATTTTCATATAACTGCTTTGTATATTCATCTACTGCCTCAGCATCACCCTTTCTTTGTGCATCAACCAGAGACTTTACAATGCTAAAAAAGTTGGATGTAAGCTCAACGTATTGCCCTGCAATTTGTTCCCCGAAAACTGAACTTAAAATATTGCTGTTTTTTAATATAACCGCATTTATTTTTTCCTCTACTGCTGGTTGATTATCAAAACCTGCATAGACACTTATTAAATAAGCCCTGATCCAATTGGCAAAATCTCTCCAGATTATTCTAGATTCAAATATCAGATTCATTTGGGTCGATGGAATACAGGTACCCTCAAAGATTTTAACAGAAACCATTCTTCAACCTCCATTAATATTGTTATAATTCAATATATTATTGGAGATATTTTTTTGCTACTATATCCATAAAATAACTAAGAAACTTCGCTGGATACATCCTCTGGCAGTTCCTCAGGTAATAATGAAACCATAATAATACTTAACATAATTAAAGCTGCTCCCAAAAAACCTTTTAAAGAAAGCACTTCCCCAAGTAGAATATAAGAAGCAATAGCGGTAAAAATTGGCTCAGAACAAAAGGACAGAGCTACATAAGTAGCAGGAACGTGACGCAACGCTATATTCTGGAAAAGATAGGCTATACAGGTACAGCCTATAGCTAAATAAATGATTACTCCCCAGCCCAACATTGGTATACTTGACAGTTTTGGTATATCTTCAAAAACTAAGGCAAAAACTAAGCAGAATAATCCCGTAAAACCTGTTTGCATAACTGAAGTAACAAGGGGATCCATATCCTGAAGATATTTGGAACTGAAAACCAGCATGCAAGCTGATGCAAGGGCACATAATAATGCAAAGAATTCTCCTATGCCAAAGGATAAACCAGCATTACCACTGCATAATAGAAACAGTCCTATTGTAACGATTACAATGCAAACAATATGTCTTTTATCTATCTTTGCTTTCAGTATAAAATAAGATAAAAATGGTGTGAAAATAACTGCAGTGGACATTAAAAAACCTGCATTGGTAGCAGTGGTGTACATCAATGAAAAAGCAGAAGTAATAAAAGAAGCCGCAGTGAAAGCGGATATAATCACATAAGCAATAAGCTTTTTTACTGTTATATTAACAAAAACTTTTTTTGCAAAAAACAAAAGAAAGATAAGAAAAGCAAGGATATATCGAACAGACAGGCAAAATAGAGGTGGGATGACACTAAGACCAATTTTCATGATGGGGTTTCCAACACCCCAGAGAAAACATTCTATTAATAGCATCGATTCAAATAAGAGTGTTTTTTTCTTTTCCATACATTCTCCATTTACCTATAGTGATACAATCAAAGATACTTTTTGTAAATTTGTTATTAAAAAGTTTGAAGAAACGCAGTGTAACAATACATATTCAACACTGCTTTTCTTCAAGGTAAGGAAATTCCTGATGCTTCGGCGTTGCATCAAGAACTAATTTATACTATAATACATAATAACGTATAAGTAAAACAAGACTTTCCATTATCAAATTAAAGAAAGTCTTATATGGTGATAATAAGGACAATAAAATGAGTAATCAAAAGTATGAAGCTTTTATTAAAACAGCAGAGTTAGGCAGCTTTAAGAAAGCGGCTGAGGCCCTCGGATATACCCAGGCAGGTATCAGCTATATGCTGAATACTCTGGAAGATGAATTGGGTGTTTCTTTGTTTGTCCGAGATTACGGTGGTGCTCGTCTTACCTCTGAAGGTGGACAGATACTTCCATGGATTCGAGATGTGTGTAATAGTGAGCGCAGGATGAATACCAAATTAAATGAACTGAAAAGTCTGGAATCAGGGATAATCCGAGTTGCTGCTTTTACTAGTATTTCCATTCACTGGCTTCCAGGTATCATTCACTCATTTTTGCAGGATCACCCAAAGGTTGAATTTGATCTGCGTTGGTCAGATGATTCTAATGAATTAGAAAGGTTAATTTATCAGGGGGATGTTGACTGTGGATTTTTAATTCTTCCTGCACCCAAGGATTTAATTACAATACCCTTGAAGAGAGAACCAATGCTGGCTGTGCTGCCAGAAGACCATCCTCTGGCAGATGCACCGTATTTCCCCATTTCTGCGTTAGCAGAATATCCCTATATCGGGTTGAAAGAAGATTTTTATTCTGAAACAGATCAGGTGTTTACACGCCATGGGGTGAAACCAAATGTTTTTATTACTGCAGAAAATGATTATACAGTAATGGCGTTAGTGAGCAAAGGTTTTGGTTTCAGTATATTTCCGGAACTAAGTCTGCTTAGCCCTTCTTTTCCTTTAATCACAAAAGAGCTGGAGTCACCTGTATACCGGGAAGTAGTCATAGCTGTACGGTCCTATAAAACGGCCTCCTTGGCAACCCTTAATTTCCTGAATTGTGTTAAAAAATGGGTGTATGATTTTTACGAGAAAGAAATGGACATTTAAAAATTTAAAAGTTAAAGCTGCCTTTTAAGGTGGCTTTTTTGTTGCTACTGATGTTATTGAACCTATTAAATTCTTAAGAGAACGTGAAGTAGGACATTTCCAGAGATTCGGTGAAGCAAACCGTACAAAGTAAAAAATTATTACTAAAAATTACATAAATTTGTAGAAGCTAATGACATAAAACTACAAAATTCGACAAATATAAGTTGTATATTTAAATATGGAAACAAATTCAAGTTAAGGTGTGTGATAGTGAGAAGGGGGGAGTCATTCAGAGGTGGTTAGAAAGTTTTCCAAAGGGAAAAGCCTTAAATTGAGAGTTGGAATAAAAAATTTATAATAGGAATTATGATAAGTTTTAAAGGGAGAAAATAATATGAAAAAAAGTAAATGTTTATTAATAAGTGCAATTTTTGGTACTCTGTATTTGCTTTATCTTGTGTACTACTTTATGTCAAATATATCTTCATCTGGAGATAGTTATGAAGCACTTGGTGCAGGTATAGCTACCGCCATAGTTTTACCTCATATGCTGACCCTTGCTCTAGCCGTTATATTTAACTGGATTGGATGGGCTAAGAATTTAAGATGGGCAGCTCTTACTGGTGGGATTTTATATTCTGTATCCGCTGTACTCATGTTAATATATGCTTTATTTGAAATCGTTCAGATTGTATTGAGCTTTGTGGGTTTTGCAAAATTAAAAGCTATCAGACAATCAAATGAAGCTGCCAAAACTGCTCAAGAGGATGCTGAAACCGTTGAAGAAGCTGTTAAATAGTGCAAAAGAAAGAATCCTTCCATGTTAACGTTAATCTGGGAGGATTTTTTTATGGCAAGACAAATATAAACCAAAAAGGTATAATACTTAAGCAAAGGCTAATGTTTTAAAATATAGAAGAAATAATGGTTAGTAAAGGGGGTGAGCCTTTATGCAAGATTTTGGCGCTGATTTACTAAGAGGAACTGTTTCAAGCATTATGAATATAGTGCTGATTTTTGTTCTTGCCAAACCCAAATATTCAAAAAAGGTTACATTAGGTGTTATGATGAGTGTATTTTTAGTAAATATACTGACAAGCATTTATTTTTACACGATTAATGATTTGACTATGCTTGCAAAATTTGACATATTCCTATTTGTAGGATTTTCAATTTATCTTAAGCCTTTTGTAATGGAAGGTATATTTCAATGGATATTTAATAGTTTTACGGCAATAAATATCTTTTTTATTATTGTTTTTGTCAGTTATCATTTAGCGCAATTCTTCCCGTATCCCTATTATAGTAATACTATCATTCGTTTGTTGCTTTACATAGTGATAATAGGGCTATTTTTAAAGTTTGTCTCCCCATTTTATCAACAGGTTATGGAAAATTGGAAAATGTATTTTCTTCTTGTAATATCAATATTCTTGAATTTTATGTACTATATTGTTTCAGCTGATGATATACAAAAAATGCTGGACGATAAATTTGTACCAATGTTATTATTGATTATTATGAGTTCTTTAATTTATATTATAATCTTTTACTTACAGCAAAAATCTATTGCCAATTGTTTATTAAATCAGGAAAAACAACATTATAAAGATTTGGCTTATACAGATAAGCTTACAGGAGTTCAAAATCGAAATGGATATGAGAATTTCATATCATGTAATCTAAAAGAAAACTGTGAAAGTGTATGTATCGGCATTTATGATATAAATAATTTGAAAGCTATTAACGATTCATTTGGTCATGAAGTTGGTGATAAGTTTATTTCTGATGCAAGCCGGATAATTTGTAAAGCATTTAGAAAAAGTGCTGTATTTCGAATTGGCGGTGATGAGTTTGTATCTGTGTCAATAAATGTATCAGAAAACGAAATTAAAAGCCAGCATAAGGAAATGATTTACCTGTTGAAAGAATATAATTACAAAACTCCTTATAACATAGATTTGGATATTGCATTTGGATACGCATTTCAAAGAGCACCTGTTTCCGTTGATAAGCTTTTTGTAACAGCAGATAGGAATATGTACATCAATAAAACCGATATAAAAAATGTAAAGATAAGTATGTCATAAAAGAACAAGTAATCTATATATTATCTAAATTCAGTTATCTCTCTTTTATAATATGAATAGGCATAGATTATTGGAAAGATTCATAGAAAAGTTGAACTAGCCAAGACCACGTAGGAGGAAAAATGGAGAAAGACGTTAAAAGATATATGAGAGCTGTTGTAATTATAATGATTACTGCCTTTTGTGCTATGAAACTACCGCATCAGGATAAAGCAATATTTCATTTAATTATGCCAACCATAAAATTGGGTCCAGGGACAAGGCTATATTTAAATGGGATATTACCATTAGCACTGCTGTTATGGAGTTATAAAGAGATTGTGAAAAGCAAATATTTTCAATGCAGTAAATTTTTAATATTTATTATCATGTTCTTCATTCTAGTACCGTTCACATTCAATGCAATGAATGTAATTAAGGTACCATACTATTTGTTAAGTGGGGGGCTAAAATCAATTGATGTAGTAGAGAGTGACTATTCTTTTAGCAATGAACCAAACGGGAATACGATAGAAGTTAACATAATTTTAAAAAATTATGGGAAAGAAGTAAAAGATTTTAATGTTTCTATTGATTTCCCAAAGAGTTTGGAAAAAATTATTGATAAAGATCCGATTTTATTACCACAAAAATATACAATAGATAAGAAACAAGGCATTCTTCGCATCGAAGAATCTATCCCATTCAACTACAAGAAAGGCTTTTCTGCAGAAGACTTATTTGATTCACATTATTTTTACGATGATTATAAGGTTATTTTATCTAAGGGCGATCAAGAGTTAGCAATCGTTCAAAGGGGAGAATAAGATATTAATCCCTCTTATAATCATATCTTAACTTATACGAGGCAGGATACATGCAAAAGGGGGCAAGTAATTTGTTAATACAGAAATGTAAAAAATGCTCTAAAGATTTTAAATGGCAAACGATTCTTAAAGCCTTATGGATGGGATATAAACCTGTTGAATGTGAATATTGCAAAAGTAAGCATTACATTTATTTTATTTCAAGACTGCTAGTTGCAATAAGCATTGCATTTCCTGTAATGCTTCAAACGTATGGTTACAGATATTTTAGGTGGTACTATATTTTGATATATTTAATCTGGGGTGCTATTATTTTATGTATATCTCCATATTTTGTAAGGTACTACATTAAAGACGCTAAGAATGAAAATAAGGAATAATTTGTTCCCATGAGACGGTCTTGGATGCGCTAACAACCTTATTCGAAGGGGCATAGGTAAATAGAAAAACAGCCCCAAATTCATAAAAATCAGAGCCATACCAACAAAACGGTTGGGCTTTTTTATGGCCAAAATACAAATACGAAATTATGAAAGTTAGGTTAAGCAGTTAATGTATTAAATTTACAAAAATGATTTACGCATAAAAAAGGAGGGAATTTTATGCAGTCTATATTTTTGGATCAGCAAAGAAACCGCAGATATATAGCTGCGGTCTCTTTGTATAATCAATGTTCATTTATAGGTGAACTTGAATATGATTTTGCAATAGCTATTTCTTTATAAAGTCGCATAGACATAAATGCTGCAATAATAGCTGTGATTACATCTGCAATTGGTTGTGCATAGATAATGCCATTTAATCCCCAAATCATTGGGATAATAAGAATGAAAGGTATAAAACAGATTCCTTGTCTGCATATACCCAATAAAAATCCTTCTCTTGCTTTTCCTAAAGCAAGGAAAAGCGATGAATAAACAGTACAGAAACCAAATAGCATAAATGATAGACCGTTGGCGCTAAGTGATTTTTCACCGATTTCAATGAACAAAGTATCACCGTTAGTAAATTGAGAAATAATATTGGTTGGGAATAAAACCAATATCAGTCCAAGCATTACACAGAACATGGTTGACCATAATACAGTGGTTCTTATTGCTTCATGTAACCTGTCATAATTTTTTGCTCCAAAATTATACCCAGCGATTGGTTGAAAACCCTTAATAAATCCAAATACTATTAGCCCCCTAAAGAAACAATTCGTGTTACGGAGCCCATTGACGCAATTACAGAATCACCATATTTTCCAGCTTCCATGTTTGTAAGAGTAATGGCGAGACTTGTTAATAGCTGAAATATTAAAGTTGGTATACCTATCTTTAGTATTTCAGACATGATTTCCTTTGAAAAGCAGCACTCCTTTATACTAAAACTGAAAATACTTTTTTTGCTTAAAATATAGTGAATATAAATTAGTGTAGAAAACATTTGAGAAATAGCTGTTGCAAAAGCAGCCCCAGCTACTCCCATATCCAGGGTATAAATAAAAACAGGGTCTAAAACTATGTTTAGTGCTGCTCCTGCAAGCATTGCACACATAGTATTCTTTGCAGCACCCTCGCTTGTAACAATATTATTCATTGTAACATTAAATACATTAAAAATAGATGAAATTACATAAATACTTGCATAAGTTGTTGCGTATGGCATGATGCTTTCTGTTGCACCTAAAAGTCTAAGTACAGGGTTTAAAAAGATTATAACAACAATTATTACTGCTGCACCGACTAAAACGCTGCTATAAAGAGCGGTACTGGTTACTTTTCCAGCCTTTTCTTTATCATTATGTCCTAATAATCTGGAAATATAGGAAGCCGCACCATTTCCAAATAATAACCCTAAACCAACAACCACCTGCCCCAGGGGAAAGGCTATGGATATAGCACCCATCTGACTTGTCCCAAGTCCACCAACAAAATAAGCATCGACAAGATTGTAGAATGCGTTCACCATCATGCCAATCATGGTTGGCAGTCCCATTATTAAGAGAGCTTTAGGTATTGGAGCAGTTCCCAATAGTATAATTTTTTTATTACTTTCATTCATATTTATCACTCCTTTTTTATTGACACAAACTGTAAAATATAATACTATAAATTATAGTAGCAGAGAGAATAATACTATAATTTATAGTACATGTCAAGAATTAAAGTGAAAAGGAGAATTTTTATGGCAACAATTGATTTGATTGTATTAGGAATAGTAAAAAAAGAGTCCTTAAGTGCTTATGACATTCAAAAATTAGTAGAGTATCGTAATATATCCCAGTGGGTTAAAATTAGTACCCCTTCAATTTATAAAAAAGTAATTCAACTGGAGCAAAAAGGATATATCAGAAGCACTATGGTAAAAGAGGGGAAAATGGCGGAGAAAGCAGTGTATTCTTTAACAGATGAAGGAGAAAAGCGGTTTGAATATTTAATGGCAGAAATTGCGTCACAACCCATCAATATTTTTCTCGATTTCAATGCAGTAATTGTAAACTTAGATAGTCTTACACCAGAAAATCGGAAATCATGTTTACTAAATATCGAAAATAACATTAGGATATTAAAGTCGTATCTGGAAGAGAATATGCGCTCTAAAGGAAATAGACCTGAGATTCCAGAAACAGGAAAGGCTGTTCTGCAACAGCAATTTATACTGGCGCAGGCAATTGAAGCATGGATTAACTCTTTAAAAGGATAAAAACTTGTTTTTCAGGTCTTAAGCAGTGTTATACGTTGTGCGGTTTGGTGAAGCTTTAAGGGTGGTTCAGGATAATTTACACAGCAGAAACTTCTACACTATAAATCCTGAATTTGACCGATAAGTATTATTTATTCACATAAAATCATGGACTTAAAAAGGAATTTAGAATGTTTGACAATCACTTTTAGGGTGTATATAATTTTAAGTAGCAGAGAAGGCCGCAGATATATATCTGCGGTTTTGTGCATATAAAACTAATGGGCATGAAATGGAACAGAAAATCTGATATGGAGGAAGACAACGGATGTATGAGTATTTATGCTATTTCGCGATTTATAGTTTTTTAGGCTGGTGCACAGAAGTTGCCTATGCTGCAATAAATTCAGGCAGGTTTGTAAACCGGGGTTTTTTGAATGGACCGGTATGTCCTATATATGGATTTGGAATGATAATTGTTATCTTTTGTTTAACACCCCTTATGGACAATAAATGGTTTCTTTTTTTAGGTGCAGTATTATTAACTTCTACTTTGGAATGGATTACAGGATTTGCACTGGAAAAGATCTTTCATGGAAAGTGGTGGGATTACTCAAAGGTACCATTTAATCTGAATGGTTACATATGTCTGAAGTTTTCTATTATGTGGGGATTGGCCTGTATCATCATCATGGATATAATTCACCCAGCCATAGGCATCATGGTGAACCATTTTCCTGCTACAGCAGGCAGGGTTTTATTATCTGTGATTTTTACGGTTATGTTAACTGATGCCATTACTACGGTAGTAACTGTCAATAACCTGAATAAGCAATTGGCCCGTCTTGATGATATCAGCCAGAAACTGAGAATGGTTTCTGACGAACTGGGAGAAAACATTTATGAGAGCGTATCTGCTATAAAAGAAAAATCGGAGATTATAAAGGAACGGTCAGGAGAACTTAAAGAAGAGATAGAAAAGAAGGCAGAAAAACTGGAGAAAAAAGCAGAAGAATTTAAGCGGGAACTAAAGAACGCTTATGAGGAAGAAATCGGAAGAGGGTTCTTTGGTCAGAAAAGAATTATAAAAGCTTTCCCAGATTTGAGGTCCATTAAAAACGGAGAGCATTTAACAAAGTTAAAGGAAAGGTTAAAGCAATTATAGGAAAGGAGAGTCTTTATGAAATTAATAACGTGGAATGTAAATGGCCTTAGAGCCTGTATGGAAAAAGGTTTTCTGGATTTCGTAAAAAGGGAAAGTCCAGATTTTATGTGTCTGCAGGAAACCAAGATGCAACAGGGTCAGGCTGAAGTACCTCTTGAAGGATATCACCAGTTCTGGAATAGTGCAGAGAAAAAAGGTTATTCAGGTACAGCAATTTTCGCAAAAAAGGAGCCTATATCTGTTAATTATCATATAAATGCGGAGGGGCATGATACAGAGGGGCGTGCAATCACTCTGGAATACGAAGATTTTTACTTAATGACGGAATATACACCCAATGCACAGGACAAACTGGCACGAATCGATTACAGGCTGGAATGGGAAAGAGCCAGGCGCGCATATATAAAAGAACTGGACAGCAAAAAGCCTGTCATCATGTGCGGTGACTTAAACGTGGCCCATCAGGAAATTGATTTGAAAAATCCAAAGACAAACCGTGGTAATGCGGGATTCTCCGATGAGGAAAGAAGTGCTTTTGGGGAACTGTTAGGATTGGGTCTTACGGATACATATAGATATTTATACCCAGATACAACGGGCACATACACCTGGTGGTCCTATAGATTTAATGCCAGGGCAAATAACGCAGGCTGGAGAATCGACTACTTCCTTGTATCTGACAGAATCAGGTCTAAAATACAAGATGTAGAGCTAAGAAATGATGTTTTTGGAAGTGATCACTGCCCGGTTACTTTAACTATGGATATATAGAATAAAGCAATATTTTGATTGTTAATAATATATCAAACCTCGTTTCAAAAACTTGCAATCGTCTATAATTATGTTATAATGGAGAATAATAATTAAAGATGATAGTTAAACTAACGCTTATAAGAGGAAAAAAACAAGCAGGGAGAAAAAGAAAAGATGAAGGAATTTAGTATTAGTACGAACGTATTTTTTGGGGAAGGATCTTTGGACAGGCTAAACCAGATTGTAAATAAAAAGGTAATGATTGTATGCGACAGTTTTATGGTCAAGTCCGGAATGGTTGACAAAATAAAGGAAAGGCTGCAAAACTGTGAAGTAACAATTTTCAGTGATGTAGTACCAGATCCACCAGTGGAAACTATTGCAGCAGGAATGATGGCACTTAAAAATTGTGGTGCAGAAGTAATGATTGCTCTTGGAGGAGGCTCATCTATAGATGCAGCTAAGGCAATCAGAGACTTTGCCAGAAGACTGCCTGGAGTTTGTGTTGAAGTAGAAGAATGCTATGCAATTCCGACTACCAGTGGTACAGGCTCAGAGGTGACTCAGTTCTCAGTTATAACCAATGCGCAGGAAGGTTTGAAATATCCTATGGCGAATAAGTCTCTTATTCCTATGGTTGCCATTCTTGATCCTGAGCTGGTTACTTCAGTACCGGATTTCATTACTGCAGATACCGGTATGGACGTATTGACTCATGCCATAGAAGCATATGTTTCAAAGGACGCTACAGATTTTTCTGATGCCCTTGCAGAGAAGGCCGTTACATTAGTATTCAGATTCTTACCAGAAGCTTTTAAGAATGGAAATGACCTGCTGGCCAGAGAAAAAATGCACAATGCATCTTGTCTTGCAGGCATGGCATTTAATTCAGCTGGACTTGGAATTACACACAGTCTTGCTCATGCCGTTGGAGGAAAACTCCATATTTCCCATGGCAGAAGTAATGCCATGATTTTACCATGTGTAGTAGAATACAACGCTAATTTGGAAAACAACGGATATGATAAAGAATATGGCTTAGCTGCCAAGAAATATCAGAGGCTGGCTAAATTGTTGGATTTGCCTGCCAATACAGTATACGTTGGCGTAAATAATTTCATCAGAAAAATTGTTGAACTTCAGAAAATGCTGAAAATCCCTACAACTCTTAAAGAATTGGGAGCAAATCTGGATGTAGTAAGAGACACCAGGGACGAAATGCTGGAAGCAGCTATGAATGATATATGCACAACCACAAATCCAAGAGAAACCACAACTAAAGATTTATCGAAGATTTTAGACAAACTTATAGGCACAAAATAATTCAGATATTAAAGATATAAGGAAAGTAAGTATAAAGAAATGTTTTAAGTTTTTAAAGCATTTCTTTTTTTTTGAAAAAATTTCGATTTTATAGATATGATTCAGAGGACAATATAGGAGAATACCCAGGATCAAATAAGCAGGTTTTAAAAATGAAAGAATAATATTAAACTACATAAATAAAAAAACTGCAAATTAATTAAACTATATAAATATATTATACATGCAGGCTGTTACCACTACTTAAAATAACAGATATAATAAACCCAACACATCCTGGGGGAGAACGAATGGAAAAAAAGGAAATTGATTATAAAGCATTAGGAAACAGAATAAGAAAATGGAGAAAAGACAAAGGGGTGACTCAGGAGGAACTGGCAGCAGCTATAGAAAAGACTGTGCAGCACATTTCCAATATTGAGAGAGCTCATACGAAAGTCAGTCTTGGCACACTCACAGATATAGCCAACTATCTGGATGTTTCTTTAAACGATTTGATGTGTGACAGCCTGCGCAATTCAGGAAATGCATATCAGCTGGAGTACAATTTAATGATTAAGGACTGTGACGAAAATCAGTATCGTAAGTTAAACAAAACCTTAAAGGCTTTGATGGATACTTGGGATTAAGAATATATTAAAGAGTGATAAAGATGTAGAAAAAAACTGCATCTTTTTTATTTGCAGCAAATATTTAGTGCTGCTATGCTGATTTTAGTAGCGGATTCAGGATAGATTGTTACCAGCGTGAATATATAGTAAAAGAACACAATAAAATGTTAACAGAGCAAGAACAAGAACGAACAAATTAAGAGTTTATATAATCGGGAGGGAATAAGATGTTCTACATACAAGACCCCAGATGTGAAAATGGACAGTTATTAAACGAGGCTTTATTAGAAGCTTGCGAGAATGCTTTATATGGAGCTGGCACATATGCTTTTGTTTCTGCAGATGGTATCGATCTGCTAATGAATAATCATACTTTCGAAAATTTTATGAAAAGAGGATTATACCATCTGATTATTGGTATGGATGACATAACCAATATAAGGACACTGGCTGCTTTACAACGATATTGCGGTCAGTTTCCCAATCTAAGGGCTGATGCATTTATACACCACACCACAGGTTCCACTTTTCATCCCAAATACAGCTGGTTTAAGTATGAAAAAGGAGGGGCGCTGGTGCTGGGGTCTGGTAATCTGACGGCAAAGGGGCTCAGGAGAAACACGGAAGCTTTTGTAGTACAAAAACTGAATGAAGAGGAAATTCTTTCTGTTGAGAAGAAGTGGTATGACTGGATAAATTGTTCAAAAGGATGTATTAAAGCCTTACAAGATCCAGAAGTAATATTAAAGGCTGGTGAAAACATGAAAGAAATTGCGCAGGATACGAAGACGGGAATCTGGACAGATGAGCAGGCTGTGTGGCGACTGGACCCAGACAGTGAAATATTTATTTGGGAGATGGAATCACAGAGTTATGAAAACACAAATCCATATAAAATGAAAATCGACATTCTCACAGGAAACACTTTTTTTGGCACGGAATATTGTCCAGATAGAAAAATTATTATAAGAAGAGTTAGTTCCCAAGGACTCATCGATAACATAGAATCAATGAATATTCATTTTACATCAGATAAAATATATCAGGTTGAATTACCATTCTACCAGACTGAGGCAAAGGGGAATGCCTTTGTTATATTTGCCAGAATCTGTGCAAGGACTTTCCTTTATACTTTAATTCAACCTGAAGAAAGAGGGTACCGGCAATTACAAAAGCAATTAAGAAACCAACAAAGAAATGCTGAAGGGTTGATAGCATATCGGACAAATGCAGGAGAACTGAAAGAAAAGATAAATTCACTTGCTATTTTACAATATCTTAAAAAATAATCCTTTTTATCTACTTTAGGATGCACTATACTGTAACAGAAACCAAACAGAAGAAACAGATAAAGGAGAACGGATATGAGGAAATCAAGAATTGTGGCAACCTTTGACACAGATATTCAAAATGTATGGAGCATCGTTACCAATAATAAAGATTATAAATGGAGAAGTGACTTATCAAATATAGAGATAACTGATGATAAGCATTTTACAGAATACACCAAAAACGGCTATGCTACAGACTTTACTATTCAGGTAAAAGAAGAGTACAGACGATATGAATTTGATATGAAGAATAAAAATATGACAGGGCACTGGACAGGACTTTTTTCTGAGACAGAAAATGGGGGAACAAAGATAGATTTTATTGAAGAAATTCATATAAAAAATCCTATTCTGTCCATGCTTTCCTATATATTTATGAATTTAAAAAAGATGCAGGAAACGTATGTAGAAGATTTAAGGAAAAAATGTTTGGAACTCAGGAAGTAGAAAGAGTACGCTGAATTAAGGGTCTGCTGCTCGCAAAAAACTCTAAAATCCTATACCAGCAAAGAAATGCGCGAATTGACGACAATTTTATATTTATCTGAAATTTTCAGCAAATTCGACATTTTGCAACAATACTTTATGATATGTTGGCCTTGTGTACACAAAGAATAATTTTGATTGGGGCGAGGCGTATGATTGTATTTGAGGATTTGATACGAAATTTATTTTGTTAAAAAGTAAAATCCATAAAATACAAAGGAGGTATTGTAAAAAAATGGTACGTGAAAGTATAAAAAGAATTTTAGGATTATTTCTTTCCTGTGTTTTAATATGTGGGAGCATCGACTTTGCATTTGCAGGTGATAAGGTGGAAACCGAGGAATCCCAACAAATAAAATCCATTGTGACGAATCTTCTTGAGAATATCTATTCAGAAAGAGATATGTATGGGCTTGAAGATATAAGTTTTGATAATCTTTATCTAGGAGAAAAAATTTCTGCATATCAGGAACAAAACAATGAGCTCAAGGAAATAAGTGTTGCTTACTATCCCATTCTGGAAAATGATAAGGTTGTTGCAATTGCTTCTGTAATATATGACGAGGCAGGAACGCCCATGGTACAGATTGGAAGGCGCTTTGCAAGTGAATTGCAGGCTTTTACTGAAAAAAGAGCAGATTCAAATTTAGTTGCGTTGGTTTTTGATGAAACAGGACAAGTCCTGTATGCCAGTGATATTGAAAAAAATTATGATTGTATAGACACTTTTATAAAGGATACTGGAGATGATATCACAACATATACTAATGAGTTACAAGCAGAACCAGTGAGCTTATTTGAGAGTATTAATAGTAAAGATATTGAATTCACACAAATAAAATCAGAAATAAAGCTAGATTTAAAGCAAAAAGAAGAATGCCAGGACATATACAACTACAACAGTGATAGTAATAACACTTTATTATCCAGAGCAAATAAAGATAGTAAGTACTTAAATGTGCCTATTGTATTACAAGGGGATTATTTTCTTTGCTGGGCAGCTTCAGCTGCATCTGTAGGTAATTACATGACTGGCAAAAGTTATACTGCTAAAAATATCGCAAAGAAAATGGATATTGGATACAATGATGGGGGAGGCATTAAGGATGCTAAAAGAGCGTTGAAAAATGTATATAGCATTACTACCAACAGAGCCAGTTCTGCACCGGCTTTTACAACAACAATCATGAATCAGATACAATCAGGAAATCCTATTTGGGCAGGTTTTGGTGCAAATGATGGGTCTTTGGGACATGCAGTGGTTCTAAGAGGATATTCTTCAAGTTCACAAGGAGCAGCACTTTCTTACATGGATCCAAATGAGAGTAATTACCAGGTAATGTCGGTTCGTAAAGATGGGATTTATCAATTTGCCTATGGACCAATCACTTATACCTGTGAATGCTATCTGGAAATATCAGATTTTTAATATGAGGTAAAGAAAATGCGGTTTAGCAAGAAAAGTTTATTTGTTTTGATTATATTAGTCACGACTATGGTAATCTTTACGGCTTTAGCAATGAGAGATCACTTTTACTACCCAGAGAATCAGTTTGGCATAGTGGAAAGTGACTCGTTTTGTTTGACTCACTTGCTCAATGTAAATGGAGTTGTGGGAGCAGAAAAAACAGAATTTACCCCAAAAGAAAAAAGAAAGATAATGAATTTCCTTACAAGTCTTCAATATAAAGAGCCTTTACCAACTCGAACCGAAACGATATATGGGGTTCCTGTACAGATTAAAGTTAGTAAACAAGATGGGAGGAAATTAGTATTTTTTCTTTTTTCCAACATTGAAGTAATCGAGTATGACAAAGATGGAGATATATTAAAACAAAACATTTATACTACCACAGAAAAACAACGAAGTAACATTTATAACATACTAGGTATAACTCAAGATTAGCCGATTGACGGACAAAGTAATCTGATATATAGAAAGGCACTCAATTCTATGCTATCTGGAAATATCAGATTTTTATATGAGGTAAAGAAAATGCGGTTTAGTAAGAAGAGTTTATTTGTTTTGGTTATAGTAGTTACCACTACTGTAATCCTTACTGCTTTAATAATGCAAAATCAATTTGACTACCCTAAAAATAAGTTTGGCATAGAGGAAAGTGACAGATTTTGTCTGACTCATTTGTACAATGTAAATGGAGTTGTGGGAGCAGAAAAAACAGAATTTACCCCAAAAGAAAAAAGAAAGATAATGGATTTTCTTGCAAGTCTTGAATATAAAGAGCCTTTACCAACTCGAACCGAAACTATATATGGAGTTCCTGTACAGATTAAAGTTAGTAAACAGGATGGAAGCAAAATAGTTTTTTCATTTTTTGCTAATATTGAGGAAATAGAGTACGACAAAAAGGGAGATATATTAAAACAAAACATTTATACTACCACAGAAAAACAACAAAGCAACATTTATAGAATACTTGGTATAGCTCAAGATTAGCTGATTGACGGACAAAGTAATCTGATATATAGAAAGGCACTCAATTCTATGCTATCTGGAAATGTCAGATTTTTAATATGAGGTATAAAAAATGCGGTTTAGTAAGAAGAGTTTATTTGTTTTGGTTATAGTAGTTACCACTACTGTAATCCTTACTGCTTTAATAATGCAAAATCAATTTGACTACCCTAAAAATAAGTTTGGCATAGAGGAAAGTGACAGATTTTGTTTGACTCATTTGTACAACGTAAATGGAGTTGTAGGAGCAGAAAAAACAGAATTTACCCCAAAAGAGAAAAGAAAGATAATGAATTTTCTTGCGAGTCTTGAATATAAAGAACCTTTAACTACTCCAACCGAAAAATTATATGGAGTTCCTGTACAGCTTAAAGTTAGTAAACAGGACGGAAGCAATATAGTATTTTCATTTGATACAGATATTGGGGTAAAAGAGTATGACAAGGATAAAAACATACTAAGTCAAAAAATTTATACTACTGGTAAAATGCAACGAAGAAACATTTATAAAATACTTGGGATAACCCCGAATTAATTTCTTGGAGGCAGATATTTAACCATTTTTTTAATGGTCAAATATCTGCCATTTTATTTCTACAAAACCTAGCTATTGAATAATAGCTACAGCAATAGTGTGCTAACGAATCTAGATTTATAATTCACCCCTCTAATGTTAATTTAATTGGAAAACAGCAATAATTTATCGATAAACGATAAAAATATATTGACAAACAAATATAATCTAAATATAATGGTGTTAAAATAAAGCTTTATTAGAAAGAAAAGGGAGATTCTTAAGAAATGTGGAATTCAAACAAATCATTGAAATTATCCTGCATATGTACCAGATTAGTCATGGCTTTAGTTCTAGTATGTGCAGCAGCATTGCCTTATTTAGTTGATTTATATCTGTCTATTGGACCTCATTATCTAAGTGAAATGGATATAAAACCATTTATGATAATCTTATATGCCTGTTGTGTTCCGGCTCTTGCTGCTTTGTACAGCTTAGATAGGCTTTTGGCTAATATAAAAAGAGAAGACATTTTTACAGATAAAAATGTAGCATATCTAAGAGCAATTTCCTGGTGTTGTTTTGGTGTTGCAGTACTTGTAGCCATGGCAGGTTACTATTATTTCCTTTTCTATTTTGTTGCAATCGTTGCAGCCTTTATAGGTTTAATTGTCCGGGTAGTTAAAAATGTCATTGAACAGGCTGTTATCATAAAGACTGAAAATGACTTTACTATATAGGAGGGGTGCAACATGGCAATAGTAGTGAATTTAGATGTGATAATGGCAAAGAGAAAGATGTCAGCAGGGGAGCTTTCGGAAAAAATTGGCATTACACCGGCCAACCTTTCCATACTAAAAAATAACAAGGCAAAGGCGATACGCTTTTCTACATTGGAAGAAATCTGCAAAGCACTGGACTGTCAACCGGGAGATATACTGGAATTTGTAGAAGATTAGGCGTGTTTAGATAAAATATATGCAGGATAAAAGTTGAAGGGTTAGAGAATGGGGAGAGTAGAAATGAAATATTATTTTTCTGAATCAGGGGGATTAAATGTGAGCGGAGAACAAAAAAACTATGATATAAAGGGGATTGGAATTGCACCCATGAAGTTTGTGTCTGCAGACTTCTGGTTTGCAGCGGCCCTTTTAGTCTGTGGTTTCTTGTACTGGAATTTTATATTAGCTTCGAAAATGGGAATTGGTGTAACCATATTTGCAGTGATTTTATGCAGCATTGCATTGCTTTATTTTAAAGCCAGAGGAGTAGCTCAGAACAGAAAGAGTTTAGTTTGGCTGATATTAACATCAGTGGGTTCTGTACAGTTTATGATCTTTGACGGATATACTTTTAAAGGCCTGAATCTGATTTTCACATCCTTGTGTTTTATTTACTGGATTACAGT